>JARRQH010000179.1:1315-2072 GCA_037381985.1 Pseudolabrys sp. | reverse complement strand
CAACGTGCCCGACTTCACCGCCGCGATGAGGCCGGCGTCGCCGGTAAAGAGCGCACGGACGTGGCTGCCTGACGGCAGCATCGAGACGACCACGTCGGCGTCGCGCGCCGCGTCCGTGGCGCTCGCTGCGGCCTGTCCGCCGGCGGCGACGTGGGCTTCGAGCGCGGCCGGGACGATGTCGCAGCCGGTCACCTGGTGGCCCGCTTTCAGCAGGTTACGCGCCATGGGGCCGCCCATGTTCCCCAGGCCGATGAATCCGATCTTCAAGATGTTACTCACTTTCACTTCCGATCCATTTCAGGGAATTGGCCGCCTTGGCCCGCGCCGCGGTCCGTACGGCGCGACGAACGGTGAGGCCGCGTGGCGGCGCGGACAAGGAGAGCAGAGCCCGTGGCGAGCCCTGAGGCGGACTAGGCGCCGCCGGGCCGACAATCGCGCGGGCGTTTCCGGCCTTGCGGAAACCCATGAACGTCCTCTCCCCGGTTACTTGGTGGACCGCCTTGGAAAGCGGCGGCCGCGCGTTCTTGGCGCAACCTATGGGCGGTGCGCGGGGGAACATTGGCATTGCAGAATTCTTGTAGCTATGGAAATTATTGCACCACTACTGTGCAAATTTACCCAGCCTTCGGCATGCCTGATTTCGATTGGAACGATATCCGCTTCTTCCTTGCCGTGGTGCGCGCCGGCACCCTCACACTGGCGGCGCGCCGGCTAAGAACCGATCACACGTCGGTGGGCCGGCGCTTGACCGGGCTCG
>JARRQH010000179.1:0-1288 GCA_037381985.1 Pseudolabrys sp. | reverse complement strand
CGCGCGCGAGACCGTGGCGGGGTCCGACGTCACGCTCTCCGGCACGGTGCGCATCGGCGCCCCCGACGGCTTCGGCAGCTTTTTCCTTGCGCCGCGCATCAAGGCATTCTGCGAGCAACATCCCGAATTGGAAGTCCAGATCGTGGCCATGCCGCGAATCTTCAACCTGTCCAAACGGGAGGCCGATCTCGCCATCGGATTGAGCCGACCGGCCGAGGGCCGCCTCGTCAGCCGCAAGCTCAGCGACTACCATCTTGGCCTCTACGCATCGCGCGACTACCTGGACAATGCGCCGCCGATCCGCGCCCGGCGCGACCTCGCGGCGCACAGTTTCATCAGCTATATCGACGATCTGATCTTCGCACCCGAACTCGACTACATGCCGCAGGTCTCGCGCGAAATTTACGCGCGCTTGAAGAGTTCGAACCTGATCGCGCAGATGAACGCCACGACTGCCGGCGCCGGCATTTGCGTGCTGCCGCGCTTCATGGCCATCACCGAGCCGCGGCTGGTGCCGGTGCTGGAAGGCACGGTCCTGTTGAAGCGCTCGTTCTGGCTGATCATTCACGCCGACCAGCAACACCTGGCACGCATCCGATCCGTTACGGCCCACATTGTCGGGGCGGCACAAGCCGACCGGTCCGTGTTGCTAGATCCAGTCCACGACTGATCGAACGAGGCCTGCAAACAGCGGATCACCCCCGTCCAATCGCCGACGCTATCGATCTTCAAGCCTGCCATGCCTTAGACGGCTGCTCTCTATGCCAACAAGCGGGATCGCCGGATATCGTGAGAGTCTGCTCAAGAAGGAGTCCTTGATTTCAAATGCTTGCGAGGCGGCACACGAAGGGCAGACACTGGCAGCCATGACGCAAGCCTCGGCGCTGGCGATAGAGACCTCGAATTCCCTGGCAAGGCGACGGTTGCGGCCGAGCCAGCCGAAAGTACGCGCCACCACCGATCTGCGCGGTTCGAGCTTGAAGGCTCCGACAGATTCCTTTCAGATCGCGCTCTAGCCCGCCGACGCCAGGCCCAACTCGATTTCCAGCGCGCCGCAGAGCATCTGGCCGATGAGGATATGCATCTCCTGGATGCGCGCGGTGGTGGCCGACGGCACGATCAGGGCGTGGTCGGCGAGCGCGACCATGTCGCCGCCGTCCTTGCCGCCGAGCGCGACGGTGACGAGGCCCATGGACTTCGCCTGGCGCAGGGCGGCAATCACGTTGGGGCTCTTGCCGGAGGTCGAAATCGCGATAGCGACGTCGCCCGGGCGACCGAGCGCCTCGAT
>JARRQH010000178.1:0-12490 GCA_037381985.1 Pseudolabrys sp. | reverse complement strand
TGGCGATCCTCGACGAGTTCCGCGCCAAGGGCCTCGACCCGCGCAAATCGTCATTGCAGATCGGCATCTTCGGCGCCGAACCGTGGACCAATTCCATGCGTGAGGAGATCGAAGAGGCCTTCGACATGGACGCGGTCGACATCTACGGCCTGTCGGAGGTGATGGGCCCCGGCGTCGCCAACGAGTGCGTCGAGACCAAGGACGGCCTGCACATTTGGGAAGACCACTTCTATCCGGAGATCATCGATCCCGTGAGCGGCGAGGTGCTGCCGGACGGCGAAATGGGCGAGCTGGTGTTCACCTCGCTCAGCAAGGAAGCCATGCCGGTCATCCGCTATCGCACGCGCGACCTCACCCGGCTGCTGCCGGGCACAGCCCGCACCATGCGGCGCATGGAGAAGGTGACGGGCCGCTCCGACGATATGATGATCGTGCGCGGCGTCAACGTGTTCCCGACCCAGTTCGAGGAGCAACTGCTGCGCTGCGATGGCTTGGCGCCGCACTTCTATATCGAGCTCTACCGCGAGCAGCGGCTGGACGCGGTGCGGCTGCACGTGGAGGCGCGGCCCGACCACGCGGACGATGCCTCGCGCGCGGCGCAGGCGGCGCTGCTGAAGTCGCACATTCGCAGCGTGGTCGGCATCGGCGTTGCGGTCGAGGTTGCCGATCCGGGCGGCATCGAGCGCTCCATGGGCAAGGCCCGCCGCATCGTCGACAAGCGGCCGAAAGAATAGACGATGGCGCGGGCGCGGGCGGCAGATTACGACGGCAAGCGCAAGGCGATCCTGCACCGCTCGGCGGGGCTGTTCGCCAAGCACGGCTACGACCGCGCCTCGATGGCCAACATCGCGCAGGCCTGCGGCGCCTCGAAGGCGCTGCTCTATCACTATTACGACAGCAAGGAAGCGTTGCTGTTCGACATTCTGCACGACCACCTGCAGGAGCTCATCGACGCGGTCGGGGCGGTGCCGCGCGATCTGAAGCCGCACGCGCGTCTGCGAGCGCTGGTCGCTGCGCTGCTCGACGCCTATCGCGACGCCGACAACGAGCACAAGATTCAGATCAACGAGCTCGGCAAGCTGCCGGCGTCGAAACGCAAGGCGCTGATCGAGATGGAGCGGCGGCTGGTGCGGGATTTTTCCGAAGCCATTGCCGCGGTCGACCCGGTGATCGGCGCCGACAAGATGCTGCTGAAGCCGGTGACCATGTCGCTGTTCGGCATGGTCAACTGGCATTACATGTGGTTCCGCGACGGCAAGGGCCTGTCGCGCGAGGACTACGCCGAACTGGTGACGACGCTGCTGATCGAGGGCGCCGCCGCGCTCACCGACGGCAAGAACGCGCCGTTCCCGCGCGCCGACGCGGCGGAGTAGCTAAACTTCATCGTAATCCAGCGTCACCACCGGCGTGGTCGGGTGCGACCGGCAGGTCAGCACATAGCCGGCTTCCAGCTCCCACGGCTCCAGCGAGTAGTTGGTGTCCATCGCCACCTCACCCTCGGTGACTTTTGCCCGGCAGGTGCAGCACATGCCGCCGCGGCAGGAGTACGGCATTTCGAGCCCGGCGCGCAGCCCAGCGTCGATGATGGATTCGCCGGCATGCACCGGCACCTCGTGGCGAGCACCGTTCAGCGTCATGCGCACGACCGCCTCCTGCGCGCTGGCAGCATGAGTCGGCGCGGCGGCACGCGCCTGAACCGGCGTGCCGTCGGTAGAGAAATGCTCGACGTGGATGCGCTCGGCCGGCACGCCGTAGTCCGTCAGCGCCGCCCGACCCTCTTCGATCAACCCGCCAGGGCCGCACAGGAAGGCCGCGTCGATGTCGCCCGTCGGCAGCGTGCGCAACAGCGCCGCCAGCTTGTCGGCGTCGATGCGGCCGTCGAGCAGCGCGATCTCCTGCGCCTCGCGCGAGAGAATGTGGTGCACGGTGAAGCGGCTGAGGAAGCGGTCCTTCAGGTCCTCGAGCTGCTCGCGGAAGATGATGTTCTGGGTCGAGCGGTTGCCGTAGATCAGCGTGACGCGCGACTTGCGTTCGTGGGTCAGCACTGCGCGGATGATCGACATCACCGGGGTGATGCCGGAGCCGGCGGCGACCGCCAGGTAGTGGCGCTCGGCGTTCGGATCGAGCGCGACGCCGAAGCGGCCCTGCGGCGTCATCACGTCGATGGCGTCGCCCGCCTTGATCTTTTCGTTGGCGAGCGTCGAGAACAACCCACCCTCGACCTTCTTCACCGCGATGCGCAGTTCGTGATCGTCGGGCGTGGTGCAGATCGAATAGGAGCGCCGCACCTCGTTGCCGTCGACCTCCGTGCGCAGCGTGACGTGCTGGCCGGGATTGAAGCGGTAGGCGCCGGCGAGGTTCGGCGGCACGTTGAACGCAATAGACACCGCCTCCGGCGTCTCGCGCCGCACGTCGCTGACGGTCAAGCGATGGAATTCGACGGCCATTGTCCCTACCCGGCTTGTGCTTGTTTCAGATGCACTTGAAATAGTCGAACGGCTCGGCGCAGGCCTTGCAACGCCACAGCGACTTGCAAGCGGTCGAGCCGAATTCCGAGATCACGACCGTATCGATCGAACCGCAGTGCGGACAGGTCACGTGCTCCTCGCCGAACAGCGCGCGGCGGCCGGCCTTCTTCTCCGGCGGCGCGATGCCGTAGGCCTTGAGCTTGGCCTTGCCCTCTTCGGTCATCCAGTCGGTGGTCCAGGCCGGCGACAACACGGTGGTCACCTTGGGCGACTTGAAGCCGGCCTTTTCCAGCGCCACTTCGATCTCGACCGCGATCATGTTCATCGCCGGGCAGCCAGAATAAGTCGGCGTGATGGTGGCCTCGACCGCGCCGTTGTCGTCGATCTCGACGCTGCGCAGCACGCCGAGGTCGGCAACGCTGAGCACCGGAATTTCCGGATCGGCCACGCTCGCCGCCGCCACCCAGGCGCGCTCGCGCTCGGCAGCGTTGGCGGCGATGATGTCGTGGGCAACCATGGCGCTCACCAGGTCGCGCCGGGATAGGCGCGCTGCAGGAACTGCAATTCGGCGAGGATGTAGCCGAGATGCTCGCTGTGGCGGCCGACGCGACCGCCGCTCTGCATGTAGCCGTCTTGCGGCCGCGTGAGCGTCGCCTCGGCGAGCACGTCGTCGATGGTCTTGTCCCAGGTGCCACGCACGGAGGTGGGATCGACCGCGACGCCGGCCTCGATCAGCGCACGCTCGATCCGGTCGACCTCGAACATTTCGCCGACGTAAGGCCATAGATCCTCGAGTGCTCCTTGCGCCCGCGCATGGCTTTCGTCGGTGCCGTCGCCCATGCGGATCACCCATTCCGCGCTGTGACGCAGATGATAGGCCATTTCCTTGGCGGCCTTTGCCGCAATCGCGGCGAGTGTCGCGTCCTTCGAGCGCGTCAGCGCCTCGAAATAGGGATAGGCGAAGGCGGCATAGAGCAATTGCCGCACCATGGTGACGGCGAAGTCGCCGTTGGGCTGCTCGACCAGCAGGATATTGCGGTAGTCGTTGGCGTCGCGCAGATAGGCGAGCGCGTCCTCGTCGCGGCCCTTGCCTTCGACCTCGCCGGCATAGGTGTAGAGCGCCCGCGCCTGCCCGATCAGGTCGAGGCCCATGTTGCCGAAGGCGAGGTCTTCCTCGATCACCGCCGCATGGCCGACCCATTCCGACAGCCGATGCCCGAGCACCAGCGCGTTGTCGGCGAGCCGCAGCGTGTAGTGGAACAGGGGCGTGTCGGTCATGGTTTGCTGCCTTCGATCCGTCATCCTGAGGCGCGAGCCGCGTTAGCGGCGAGCCTCGAAGGATGTCGGCCCATTATCCTGCCTGTCATCCTTCGAGGGCCTCGCTTCGCTCGGCCATCTCAGGATGACGGATAAACGCTCACATATGCCCGACTTCGTCGGGGATCTCGTAAAAGGTCGGATGGCGATAGATCTTCGACGCCGTCGGCTCGAACATCATCTCCTTGTCGGCCGGATCGGACGCGGTGATCGCCGACGACGGCACCACCCACACCGACAGCCCCTCGCCCCGCCGGGTGTAGGTGTCGCGCGCGGCGTGCAGCGCCATGGTGGCGTCGACCGCGTGCACGCTGCCGACGTGACGGTGCGATAGTCCGTTGCGCGTGCGGATGAAGACTTCCCACAGCGGCCAGTTCTTCTCGGTCATGGTCGTTGGTTCCTCTGAAGATTATTCCGCCGCGACCTGCATGGCGGCTTCCGCGCGCTGGCGGCGCTTTTCGGCGTAGGCGCTCGCCGCCTCACGCACCCAGGCGCCGTCTTCGTGCGCGGCACGGCGATCTTTCATGCGTTGCTTGTTGCAAGGTCCGTTGCCGGCGATCACCTGCTTGAACTCGGTCCAGTCGATCGTGCCGTAGTCCCAGTGCCCGGTCTCTTCGTTGAACTTCAGGTCGGCGTCGGGGAACGTCAGCCCCAGGAAATGGCCCTGCGGAATCGTCGCATCGACGAATTTCTGGCGCAGTTCGTCATTGGTGAAGCGCTTGATCTTCCAGCGCATGGTGGCATCGGTGTGCTGGCTTTCCTTGTCGGACGGGCCGAACATCATCAGCACCGGCCACCACCAGCGGTTCAGCGCCTCTTGCGCCATCGCCTTCTGCTCCGGCGTGCCGCGGGCGAGCGCCAGCATGATCTCGTAGCCCTGGCGCTGATGGAAGCTCTCTTCCTTGCAGATACGCACCATGGCGCGGGCGTAAGGCCCATAGCTGCAACGGCAGAGCGGGATCTGGTTCATGATCGCCGCCCCGTCGACCAGCCAACCGATGATGCCGATGTCGGCCCAGGACAGCGTCGGATAATTGAAGATGGAGGAATACTTGGCCTTGCCGTTCAAGAGCTGATCGATCATCTCCTCGCGCGAGACGCCGAGCGTCTCGGCGGCGGCGTAGAGATAAGCGCCGTGGCCGCCCTCGTCCTGCACCTTGGCGAGCAGCGCGGCCTTGCGTTTGAGCGACGGTGCGCGGGTGATCCAGTTGCCCTCGGGCAGCATGCCGACGATTTCCGAATGCGCGTGCTGGCCGATCTGGCGCACCAGCGTGCGCCGATAGGCCTCCGGCATCCAGTCGTTGGGCTCGATCTTCTGTTCGTCGTCGACGCGCGCCTGGAAGCGCGCTTCCTGCGCGGGATCGGCGGCGGACGTGGCGGCTTCCGGGGTCAGGCCCTGAGTATACATCGTAGGCGTCCTCCAGACGGCGGTTGGACCCGCAGCTTATGCTGTGGTAATAATATGTTACGAAAATAGAAAACGTCAAGTTTTCTTGTAACGTAACGAGCGGAGAAACGCCCTGGTTCCCGGGCCCTGCAATTTGGCGCTAAGTGGCGAAACGGTCGGCGAAATCCGGCCCGGGCGGCGGCAGCGCGCCGTCCTGCCGGCTGGCGTTGGTATCCAGATAAGCCTCCGCGCGGCCCACGACCTGCCGGTAGATTCGCCCGGTAAGCGCGCGCGCCTCGCGCCCCGGCCAGTCCTCCGGCAGCAGCGCCGCCGGCAGACCGGGATCGCGCAGCACGATGCGGCGAAACTCGTGGATCAGCAGCGTGCGCGCCACCAGGGCGTCGGCCTCCGTCAGCGTTTCGTCGTTGTCGAGCACCTTCGCCAGCGGCGTGAAGCGGCCGATGAAGGCGCGATATCCTTCGGCGATGGGCTCGAGCTTCCAGGCGGCATCGGCCAGCGCGACCGCCTCCTTATCGGCGTTCGCGGTCAGAAGAAAGACGCCCGCGATTTTCGGCATCGCGGCCGGCGGGCCCCAAGCGACGAAGCCGGTCGGGCTGAGCGCGGCGAAGCCGGCTTCTTCGAGGCGCTTGCGCACGCGCGCGCGGTCGGTGACCGCCGGCCCCAGCAAGGCGACGCGCAATGTGCCGTCGAACGCGGGCTCGTGCGCGAAATAGATACGGCGGGTCGCCTCGCCGAAGCTGCCCTGCCCGCGCCGCGACAGCCGGTAATAGCTGTTGCGGCCAATCTTCACGCGCTCCAGCCAGCCATCGGCGGTGAGCCGCGACATGGCGGTGCGCACGTGGCCGGCATCGATGCCGAACAGCGCCATGATGTCGGTGAGCGAGCCGAGCCACAGGCTGCCGCCGCGCGGCACGATGGCGTCGCCGTAGAGCGTGACGATCAGCGACCAGGATGGCCCGCTCCCCCAGAACGATAATTCGCCCGCTGTCGATAACACTAGTGGAGCGAATTTGACATTTGATACTCCATTTGCGGCAAGTCGGTCATCAAATGTCAAATTCAAAGCTCCACTAGAATGAAATGCTTGCTAGTGGTCCTTAGATTCCGACATTTGCTCGGGAGCTTGCAGCGGGTGGATGCAAATGTCGGAATCGGACCACTTGCGGCGCAAATATGCCATAGACTAATCGTCAGTCCCTGAACGGATCTCCTACCCCTCAAGGAACACCTTCGATGAAGCTCGAAAGCTATGTGCGTGATGCCTGGGCCGCGCCCGGCCGCGACCTGATCGACGTCCGCAGCGCGGTCACCGGCGACGTTGTGGCGCAGGTCGCGAGCGGCGGGCTCGACATGGGCGAGATCCTAAAGCACGCGCGCAAGGTCGGCGGCCCCAACCTGCGCAAGCTGACGTTCCATCAGCGCGCCGAGATGGTCAAGAAGCTGGCGCAGATGCTGACCGAGCGCAAGGAAGAGCTCTACAAGCTTTCGTTCGAGACCGGCGCCACGCGCTCCGACGGCGCCATCGACATCGATGGCGGCATCGGCACCATGTTCGTCTATGCGTCCAAGGGCCGGCGCGAATTGCCAAACACGACGTACCTCATCGACGGCGACGTCGAGCAGCTATCGAAAGCCGGCAATTTCGTCGGCCAGCATATCGTCACATCGCTGCAGGGCGCGGCGGTCCACATCAATGCCTTCAACTTCCCGTGCTGGGGCACGCTGGAGAAGCTGGCGCCCGCGCTCATCGCCGGCGTGCCGGTGGTGACCAAGCCCGCGACGGTCACGTCTTATCTGACGGCGGCGATGATCCGGATGATCGGTAAATCGAACATCCTGCCGCCCGGCGCCTTGCAATGCATCATC
The DNA here is from genome assembly GCA_037381985.1 of Pseudolabrys sp. Lineage (GTDB taxonomy): Bacteria > Pseudomonadota > Alphaproteobacteria > Rhizobiales > Xanthobacteraceae > Pseudolabrys. The sequence continues at coordinate 5,431 of JARRQH010000178.1, read as the reverse complement.
GGCTCGACCGGCGATCTGTTCGATCATCTCACCGGCCAGGATCTGGTCGCCTTTACCGGCTCCGCCAGCACCGCCGAGAAGCTGCAGCGTCATCCGTCCATCGCGCGCCATTCGGTGCGCTTTACCGCCGAGCGCGACAGCCTCAATGCCGCGATCCTGGCGCCCGACGCCCAACCCGGCACGCCGGAGTTCGACCTGTTCGTCAAGGAAGTCGCCAAGGAGATGACGGTCAAGGCCGGGCAGAAGTGCACCGCCATCCGCCGCGCCCTGGTGCCGAACGCGCTGACCGGCGAGGTGATCGACGCGCTACGAGAACGCCTCGCCAAGGTGAAGGTCGGCGATCCCGCGCTCGAGGGCGTGCGCATGGGCCCGGTGGTCGGCCTCGACCAGCGCCGCGACGTGATGGGACAGATCGACAAGCTCAAGGCCGAATCCGAAATCGTGGTCGGCGATCTTGCCGCCTTCACGGTCGAGGGCGCCGACCGCGAGCGCGGCGCCTTTCTGCCGCCGACGCTCCTGCACTGCACCGACCCGATCAACGCCGTGAACGTGCACAGCATCGAAGCCTTCGGCCCGGTCTCCACCGTCATGGGCTATGACGGGCTGGAGCAGGCGGTCGGACTCGCCAACCGCGGCGAAGGCAGCCTGGTCGCCTCGCTCTACAGCAACGACACAAGCGTAACCCGCGACATCGTGTTCGGCATCGGCTCGTTCCACGGCCGCATCATCGTGATCAATCGCGACTGCGCCAAGGAGCAGACCGGTCACGGCTCACCGATGCCGCATCTGGTGCACGGCGGTCCCGGCCGCGCCGGCGGCGGCGAGGAATTGGGCGGCATGCGCGGCGTCGAGCATTACATGCAGCGCACCGCGCTGCAGGGTTCGCCGACAATGATCTCGGCCATCATCCAGCGCTGGATCAAGGGCGCGCCGGAAATCGAGAAGCCGAAACATCCGTTCCGCTACGGCTTCAACGACCTGGAGATCGGCCAGAGCTTCCACTCCAAGACCCGCACCGTTACGCTCGACGACATCGAACACTTCGCCAATTTCACCGGCGACACCTTCTATGCGCACATGGACGAGGAAGCGACCAAGGGCCATCCGTTCTTCCCCGGCCGGGTGGCGCACGGCTATCTGCTCTTGTCGTTCGCCGCCGGGCTGTTCGTCGATCCGGCGCCGGGGCCGGTGCTCGCCAATTACGGCCTCGACAATTTGCGCTTCCTCAAGCCGGTGCAGCCGGGCGAGACCATCAAGGTGCGGCTGACGGTGAAGGAAAAGAGCCCGCGCAACGCCCAGTACGGCGAGGTGCGCTGGGACGTGGAGATCGACACCGACAAGGACGAGCCGGTGGCGACCTACGAACTGCTGACCATGACCGCGCTGAAGGGCTGAGGCGGCGCGCGCTTACGACGCCTTTTCCGCCTTCCGCAACCTCTCGATTGCCGCGCGCACGTTGGGGGCAAGCCCTTCGCCGCCGGCGTCGAGATGCGCGAAGATGGCCTTGCGCATGCGCGGCTCCCAGAATTTCCGAATGTGATCGGCGGTGCCGTTGACCGCCTGATCCGGCCCCTGGCTTTCGAAGAAGGTGCCGATCTGGTTCGCCATCATGACGAGCTTGCGCGCGCCGTCGTGCGCATGTGCCGTCTCGCCGGCCGAAGCATTCGTCGTCATAGGTCCTGCTGTCATGGACCCTACTCCGCCGCCTCGGTGGCCTGGATGCGCCGCGTCTGCCGCACCAGTTCGCCGTACTGCTCCTGCCACTGGCTGGGGCCGTTCGACGGCGCGATCTGCACCGCGGTCACCTTGTATTCCGGGCAGTTGGTCGCCCAGTCGGAATAGTCTGTGGTCACGACGTTGGCCTGGGTCATCGGGTGATGGAACGTGGTGTAGACCACGCCCGGCGCGACGCGATCGGTGATGAGCGCGCGCGCCGTGGTCTCGCCGGCGCGGCTGGCGATCTTGACCCAATCGCCGTCGCGGACACCGCGCTGCTCGGCGTCGTGCGGATGGATCTCGAGGCGATCCTCCTCGTGCCAGACGCTGTTCTCCGTGCGCCGGGTCTGCGCGCCGACATTATACTGCGAGAGAATGCGGCCGGTGGTGAGCAGCAGCGGGAAACGCGGGCCCGTTTTCTCGTCGGTCGCCACGTATTCGGTGACCACGAACTTGCCCTTGCCGCGCACGAAGCCGTTGACGTGCATCACCGGCGTACCGAAGGGCGCCTTGTCGTTGCACGGCCACTGCACCGAGCCCATTTCCGCGATCTTGTCGAACGACACGCCGGTGAAGGTCGGCGTCAGCCGCGCGATCTCGTCCATGATCTCGGACGGGTGGCTGTAGGGCATGTCGAAGCCCAGCGCCTTCGCCAGCATCACGGTGATTTCCCAGTCGGCATAGCCGTTCTTGGGCGCCACCACCTTGCGCACCAGCTGGATGCGCCGCTCGGCGTTGGTGAAGGTGCCGTCCTTTTCCAGGAAGGTGGAACCGGGCAGGAACACGTGGGCGTAGTTGGCCGTCTCGTTCAGGAACAGGTCCTGCACCACCACGCATTCCATGGCGGCAAGGCCGGCGGCCACGTGCTTGGTGTCGGGGTCGGACTGCAGGATGTCCTCGCCCTGGATGTAGATGCCGCGGAACGAGCCCTCGACGGCGGCGTCGAGCATGTTGGGAATGCGCAGGCCCGGCTCATTGTCGAGATGCACGCCCCACAACGCTTCGAACTGCTCGCGCGTGGCGTCGCCGGAGATATGGCGGTAGCCCGGAAGCTCGTGCGGGAACGAGCCCATGTCGCAGGAACCCTGCACGTTGTTCTGGCCGCGCAGCGGGTTCACGCCGACGCCGGGCCGGCCGATATTGCCGGTGGCCATGGCGAGGTTGGCGATGGCGATCACGGTGGTCGAGCCCTGGCTGTGCTCGGTGACGCCGAGGCCGTAATAGATCGCCCCGTTGCCGCCGGTGGCATAAAGCCGCGCCGCGCCGCGGATGGTTTCCGCCGGCACGCCGGAAATCTTCGCCACCTCTTCCGGGCTGTGGCGGGGCTGCGATACGAACTCCGCCCAATGCTGGAACTCGTCCCAGTCGCAGCGCTCGCGCACGAATTTCTCGTTCACCAGACCCTCGGTGACGATGACATGCGCCATCGCCGTCACCACCGCGACGTTGGTGCCGGGCAGGAACGGCAGGTGGAACGCGGCTTCGATGTGCGGCGAGCGCACCAGGTCGGTGCGACGCGGGTCGACCACGATCAGCTTGGCGCCCTCGCGCAGGCGCTTCTTCAGCCGCGAGCCGAACACCGGATGGGCGTCGGTCGGGTTGGCGCCGATGACCAGCACGACGTCGCTCTGCTCGACCGAGTCGAAATCCTGGGTGCCGGCCGAGGTGCCGAAGGTGGTCGACAGGCCGTAGCCGGTCGGCGAATGGCAGACGCGGGCGCAGGTGTCGACGTTGTTGTTGCCGAAGCCGGCGCGCACCAGCTTCTGCACCAGGAAGGTCTCCTCGTTGGTGCAACGTGACGAGGTGATGCCGCCGACGGCGCCCTTGCCGTATTTGGCCTGGATGCGCTTGAACTCGGACGCGGCGTGGCCGATCGCCTCTTCCCAGCTCACCTCGCGCCAGGGATCGGTGATCTTGTCGCGGATCATCGGGTTGAGGATGCGGTCCTGATGGGTGGTGTATCCCCAGGCGAAGCGGCCCTTGACGCAGGAATGACCGCGGTTGGCCTTGCCGTCCTTGTAGGGCAGCATGCGCACCACCTCGTCGCCGCGCATCTCCGCCTTGAAGGTGCAGCCGACGCCGCAATAGGCGCAGGTGGTGACCACCGAATGCTCCGGCGTGCCGATGTCGATCACCGACTTCTCGTTCAGCGTCGCGGTCGGGCAAGCCTGCACGCAGGCACCGCAGGAGACGCATTCCGACGACAGGAAGTCTTCCTGCATGCCGGGTGAGACCACCGAGTCGAAACCGCGGCCGGCGATGGTGAGCGCGAAGGTGCCCTGCACTTCTTCGCACGCCCGAACACAGCGCGAGCAGACGATGCACTTCGACGGATCGTAGGTGAAATAGGGATTGGAGGCGTCGACACCCGGGTTCGAGTGCTTCTCGCCCTCGTAGCCGTAGCGCACGTCACGCAGGCCCACGGCGCCGGCCATGTCCTGCAACTCGCAATCGCCGTTGGCCGAGCAGGTCAGGCAGTCGAGCGGGTGGTCGGAGATGTAGAGCTCCATCACGCCCTTGCGCAGGCGCTTGAGCCGATCGGTCTGGGTGCGCACCACCATGCCATCAGCCACCGGTGTGGTGCAGGAGGCGGGCGTGCCGGCGCGGCCCTCGATCTCCACCAGGCAGAGTCGGCAGGAGCCGAAGGCGTCGACCATGTCGGTCGCGCACAGCTTGGGAATCTGCGTACCGAATTCCGCCGCCGCGCGCATGATCGAGGTACCTTCCGGCACCGTCACCGCCATACCGTCGATGGTGAGCGTGACGGTCTTCTCCGTCTTGGCCCCGTTCTTGGCCTCAGGCGTGCCGTAGTCGGTTTCGTGAATGAGCGACATGGGCGTCCTCCTGATTATTCGGCGGCTTGCAGGTGGCGCTTGGGCGCGCCGAAGTCTTCGGGGAAGTGGGTGAGCGCGCTCATCACCGGATAGGGCGTGAAGCCGCCGAGCGCGCAGAGCGAGCCGAACTTCATGGTGTTGCAGAGGTCTTCCAGCACTTCGAGATTGTCGGCGCGGGCCTCGTCGCGCAGGATGCGGTCAAGAACTTCAACACCACGGGTCGAGCCGATGCGGCAGGGCGTGCACTTGCCGCAGCTTTCGACCGAGCAGAACTCCATGGCAAAGCGCGCCTGCCTGGCCATGTCGACGGTGTCGTCGAACACCACCACGCCGCCGTGGCCGATCAGCCCATCTCTTTGGGCAAAGGCCTCGTAGTCGAACGGCGTATCGAACAGCGCGCGCGGGAAATAAGCGCCGAGCGGCCCGCCCACCTGCACCGCGCGCACCGGGCGGCCGGTGAAGGTGCCGCCGCCGATGTCGTCGATCAGATCGCCGAGCAGCACGCCGAAGGCGGTCTCGAACAAGCCGCCGTGTTTGACGTTGCCGGCGAGTTGGATCGGCATGGTGCCGCGCGAACGGCCCATGCCGATTTCGGCGTAAGCCTTGGCGCCTTCCGCCAGCACGAACGGCACGGCGCAAAGCGACAGCACGTTGTTGATGACGGTCGGCTTGCCGAACAGTCCCTTATGCGCCGGCAGTGGCGGCTTGGCGCGCACCTCGCCACGCTTGCCCTCGAGGCTGTCGAGCAGCGAGGTCTCCTCGCCGCAGACATAGGCACCGGCACCGACGCGCACTTCCATGTCGAAGGCGTGGTCCGAGCCGCCGAGCGACGCGCCGAGCATGCCGCCGCAGCGGGCGGCCTCGATGGCCGCGTTCATGGC
>JARRQH010000177.1:0-6423 GCA_037381985.1 Pseudolabrys sp. | reverse complement strand
TCGATGACCGCGGTGCCGAGCTCGATGCGGCTGGTGCGCGCGCCGCAGGCCGCCAGCAGCGGGAACGGCGAGCCGAGCTGGCGCGCGAAATGATGCACGCGGAAATAGGCGCCGTCGGCGCCGAGCTCTTCCGCCGCCACCGCCAGCTCGATCGATTGCAGCAGGGCGTCGGAGCCCGAGCGCACCTGCGACTGCGGCGACGGGGTCCAGTGGCCGAACGAGAGAAAGCCGATGTGTTTCTTGGTGCGTTCCATGGGGGCATTTGTAGCCCGCATGGCGCGAAAGCGGAATGCGGGGGGCTACACCGCCACCTTGGTCAGGAAGCTCTCCACCTCGCGGCGCAGCTCGGCGCTGGCGCCGTCGACGGCTTCCGCCGCCGCCAGCACTGTCTCGGCCGATTGCTGCGTCTCGCCGGTCGCGCCGACCACCTCGCCGAGCACGGTGGCGATGGTCTTGGCACCTTGCGCGGAGCTCGCCACGTTGCGGGAGATTTCGCCGGTCGCCGCCGTCTGCTGTTGCACCGAAACGGCGACCGCGGAGGTGTAGTTGTTGATCTCCTGCATGCGGTGAGCGATGCGGCCGATGGCCTCCACCGCGCTGCCGGTCGAGTTCTGGATCTCCTGGACCTGGCCGGAAATCTTTTCGGTCGCCTGCGCGGTCTGCACGGCGAGCGCCTTCACCTCGGCGGCGACGACGGCGAAGCCGCGGCCGGCCTCGCCCGAGCGCGCGGCCTCGATGGTGGCGTTGAGCGCCAACAGGTTGGTCTGCCCGGCGATCTGGCGAATGAGGCCGACCACGTCGCCGATGCCTTGCGCGATCTCCGCCAGCCGGTTGATGTCGCCGTTGGTGGTCTGCGCTTCGCTCAAGCCCAGCCGGACCACGTCGGTGGTCTGGTTGAGCTGGCGGTCGATCTCGGCGATCGAGCTCGACAACTCGTTGGCGGCGCTTGCCGCCGTCTCGACGCCGGTCAGCGCATCCTGCGACGTCTGCATGGCGCCTTCGGCGTGCCGGGTGGTGTCGCCGGAGGTCTTGAACAGGTTGGCCGCGGTCGCGCGCATCTTGCCGGCGCCCTCGGTCGCGGTCGCGAGCAGCGTTTCCGCGCAGGTGCGGAACGTCGATATGGCGTCGTCGATCGCCGCGCGGCGCGCTTCCTGCTGCTCCACGGCGACGCGTTTCTGCTCGGCGTGGCGCCGCTCGGTGATGTCCTCGTGGGTCGATACCCAGCCACCGCCCGCGAGGGGGTGATTCGTCACCAACACCAGCCGCCCGCCGCCGATGTCGACCTCCGTTATCGTGGTGCGGCCCTCCGCATGCGCCACCAGAAAGTCGTCGCGGTACTTGCGCGGGTCGAGGGAAAACGTCCCTTGCTTGACCCGCCGGTTCAGGATTCCGGTGAGCGTCGCCCCGGGCCTCACGTCGTCCGGCGTCAGATTGTACAGCTCGTAGTAGCGCGGGTTGCAGACGATCAGGCGCTCGCTGGCGTCGAACAGGCTCAGCCCTTGCGTCATGCTGGTGAAGGCCTTGCGCATCTGCGCATTTTCCCAGCGCAGCCGGCGCCCGCGCACGCCGTTGGCTGTGGCGGCGGCGATATGGCCGGCAAATGCCGCAACGACGGCGAAGACGATCGTGGCGGAATGGCTCGGAAATAGCGCCGTGGCGACGATTATGAGCGCGCCAAAAATCGCGGCAAAGGTCGTCAGACCGACCAGGATGGGAAGCCACCAGCCCCGTCTGAGGCCGGCAACGATTCGTGCAATCCGCATGTCCGGCATCCGGTTCAACCGGAGATGCATAACCGGTCAACGGTTTGCTTGCGGTTAACCTTTCGTTAGCGGTTCGTTAATGCGGAGATTATGTGCGTGCCTCACGCCATCGTCAGGCCATCATCTCGCCATGGCGCGCGTTTCGATGGTCGCCGACAGTTGCAGCGTCGGCGCGGCGGCCGGCGCGCTCAGCAGCGCCTTGTCGTCGAAGTCGCCGTCGGCGCAGACGAACTCCAACGCCGCCAGGATACGATCGACCGTTTTGCCGTCGCGGGCGAACGGCAGCAGCAGCCGCTCGAAATGAATGAGCCGTCCCGCGGGGTCGGTGATGTCCTGGACGGTGTAGACCGGAAGCCCGCTCTCTGTCGCGCGAAGGTAGGGTGCGATCATTTCGTTGCGAAACCGCGCGGGCACGACCTCGTCGAGATAGCGGCCGCGAAATTCGGCCATGTCTTAGATCCGGGCAACGGCGCGGCCGATAACGCGAATGAGGAAGCGCGGTGGCCGGTCGCCGGTGATGTCGAGGAGGCTCAGGTTATCCGCAATGGCACCGTAAAGTTAACCGATGGCGGATAAATATCTGCGACCCTGGGTCATGTCGAAAATTGCTGGTGATGCCCTCTATCGCCGCCATCGCTTTCCTGCCGAGATCATCGCGCACGCGGTATGGCTTTATTTCCGCTTTCCGCTCAGCCTGCGCATGGTGAAAGATATGCTGGCGGCGCGCGGCATCATCGTCACGCACCAGAGCATTCGAACCTGGGCGGAGAAATTCGGACGGCATTTCGCCAGGGAGACCAAGCGGCGCTCTGCCGGATGCCTGGGCGGTAAATGGCATCTGGACGAATGTGTGGTGGCCATCAATGGCAAAAAGCTGTGGCTCTGGCGCGCCGTCGATCAGGACGACTTTGTCCTCGGCGTTCTGGTGCAGAGCCGCAGAAACGCCAAGGCTGCAAAGCGTCTGATGCGCAAGCTGCTGAACGCTCAGGGGCATGCGCCACGGGTCATGATCACCGACAAGCTGCGTTCCTATGATGCCGCCAGACGCGACCTCGTGCCCGGTGTCGAGCACCGGTCGCACAAAGGCCTCGACAATCGCGCGGAGAATTCGCATCAGCCGACCCGACGACGGGAGAGGATCATGAAGCGCTTCAGGTCACCACGGCAACTTCAGCGTTTCGTCTCCGTCCATGACCCAATCGCCAACCTGTTCCACTTTCCCCGCAACACTCTATCATCTGTCGACCATCGAGACCTGCGTGCCGTCGCCATGAAAATCTGGGGCGAAATCGCCCATGTCGTCGAGGCCTGACAACCGAACCGGCCGGAGCCCTCTGCGCCAATCGGTCAATAACCTTACGGTGCCAGATTTCTTCATAGACCCGCAGCGGGTGATAGAGCGGCAGCACGTAGACCAGCGGTCCCAGCCGGAGGCGCTTCGTGCGCTGGATCGCCGCAGCAATGAAAACGCTCGGGCCCGCCGCCATGCCGAGCGGCGTCGCGTGGTGCTCCGCCAAGTGATACGCGAAATATCCTTCTCGCTCCATCAGTACGACGAGGCCGAGCCGGTTTTCATAGAGCGTGGCGAGCGGCCTGCCGTCGCTGTCCAGATGGTCGAGAATTCCGAATTTGAGCAAATGAAGCCTCCAATTTGGGCCAGCCTGCCCAGCGCCCATCGCGCCGCGTTACTTGTGGGACCAATGGGCTATGGCAATCGCGCCGCGAACGCGCTTAATTGATCATACGAAGTTAAGACAACCGAGGAGGGACGACCCTATGAGGATTGCCACCACCACGCTGTGCGGCGTTGCTGCCGCCGCGCTCATGGCCGTGTCGGCGCATGCCGCCGGCACCATCAAGATCGGTCTGATCGAGCCCTATTCCGGCCAGTTCGCCGACGCGGCGACCCAGCAGGACAACGCCATCAAGCTGTTCATGAAGCAGCATGGCGACATGGTCGCCGGCAAGAAGATCGAGATCATCCGCAAGGACGTCGGCGGCATCAACCCGCCGGTCGCCAAGCGTCTGGCGCAGGAGCTGGTCACCCGCGACAAGGTCGACCTGCTGGCCGGCTTCGTGCTCACGCCGAACGCCATGGCCGCCGGCGACGTGTCGAAAGCGGGTAAGAAGTTCATGGTGGTCATGAACGCCGCGACTTCGGTCGTCACCACCAAGTCGCCCTATATGGCGCGCACCTCGATGACCATCCCGCAGCTCAACACGGCCTTCGGCAAATGGGTGGCCCAGCACACCAATGTGAAGAAGGCCTACACCATGGTGACCAACTACGGTCCGGGCAAGGACGCCGAACAGGCGTTCCAGATCGGCTTCAAATCGGCCGGCGGCACCGTCGTCGGCTCGGTGCGCATGCCGATCCGCAATCCCGACTTCTCCGCCTATGTGCAGAAGGCCAAGGACGTCGATCCGCAGGGCATCTTCGTGATGATCCCGGGCGGGTCGCAGCCGGGCGCCCTTGGCAAAGCCTTCGAAGAGCGCGGCATCAACCCGCAGAAGACCAAGGTCATGGGTCAGATGGAAATCACCGACGAGCACGCGCTCAAGGCGATGGGTGACACCGCCATCGGCATGATGACGTCGGCCAACTACGACTACTATCTCAAGAACAAGCAGAACGAGGCGTTCGTGAAGGCCTACAACGCGGCCTATCACCGCAACCCCGACTTCTTCTCGGTCGGCGCCTATGACGGCATGCACCTCATCTACGCCGCGCTCAAGAAGACCAAGGGCAATACCAGTGCCGCGGCGCTGATCAAGGCCGCCAAGGGCATGAAGTGGCAGAGCCCGCGCGGGCCGATGATGATCGATCCCAAGACCCGCGACGTCGTGCAGACCGTCTACATCCGCAAGGTCGAGAAGAAGGATGGCAAGCTGGTCAACGTCGTGATCGCCAAGATCCCGAACGTGAAGGACCCGCTGCACAAGTAATCCTGACGTTTGGAAACAAAGTTCGAGGGGCGGGGGTCGATAAGGCTCTCGCCCCTTCGCTTGTCCGGCTTTAAGTTTTGTCTTGTCGCGTTTCCGGACGGCGAACCGGTTCCCACTTCGCCTGGAAACGCTCTAGAATGCCCGCGATCTCGACACTGCTGAAAAAAGGCCTTGCCGACCATGGACGCCATCAACCTGCCACGTCCCGCCTGGATGACCGAAGACCTCGTGCTGCTGGAGGAACAGGCGCGGCGCTTCATTGCCGACGAATACGTGCCGCATATCGACCGCTGGCACGAGAAGGGCATGTATGAGCGCGAGGTCTGGACCAAGGCCGGGGAGGCGGGTCTGTTGTGCGCGACGATGCCGGAGGAATACGGCGGCGCCGGCGGCACTTTCGCGCACGAGGCGGTGATCAACCGCGAATTCTCGCTCGCTGGCTTCGACGACTTCGGCGCGCCGCTGCATTCGGGGATCGTGGCGCCCTACATCCTGCATTACGGCACCGAGGAGCAGAAGAAGCGCTGGCTGCCCAAGCTCGCCACCGGCGAACTGGTTGCCGCCATCGCCATGACCGAGCCCGGCACCGGCAGCGATTTGCAGGGCGTGCGCACCAAGGCGGAGAAATCCGGCAACGGCTACGTGCTCAACGGCTCCAAGACCTTCATCACCAACGGCCAGCACGCCAACCTGATCGTCGTCGTCGCCAAGACCGATCCGGCGGCCGGCGCCAAGGGTGTCTCGCTCATGGTGGTGGAAGCCGACAACGCGCCCGGCTTCCGGCGCGGGCGCAAGCTGAAGAAGCTCGGCATGGATTCAGCCGACACCTCGGAGCTGTTCTTCGAGGACGTGCATTTGCCGCCGGAGAACCTGCTCGGCACCGAGGAGGGTCAGGGTTTCTACCAGCTCATGCAGGAGTTGCCGCAGGAACGCCTGATCGTCGCGGTGCACGCGGTCGCCATGATGGAGCGCGCGCTTTCGCTCACCGCCGACTACGTCAAGGAGCGCGTCGCCTTCGGCAAGAAGATCGTCGAGTTCCAGAACACCCAGTTCGAGCTCGCCGCGGTCAAGACCGACGCCACCATCGCCAAGGTGTTCCTCAACCACTGCATCGGCGAGCACCTCGAAGGGCGCCTCGATACCGTCACCGCCTCGATGGCGAAATACCGGCTCACCGACACGCTCGCCACCGTCATCGACCGCTGCCTGCAATTGTTCGGCGGCTACGGTTTCATGGACGAATACCCGATCTCGCGGCTCTACCGCGACGCGCGCGTGCTGCGCATCTACGCCGGCACCAACGAGATCATGAAGCTGTTGATCGCGCGGAGTTTATGAGTCGCGCAGGCGGCAAACGAATGACTCGTCATGGCCGGGCTTGTCCCGGCCATCCCGATGAGGGATGCGATGCCCTTCTAAGCGGGATGCCCGGGACAAGCCCGGGCATGACAATCGAAAAGCTGTGTGCCGCTGCCGTCTTCTCACCCACGATATGAATTTCCCGCCGGGCCAGGTTCCCGACATAACGCTGCTCTCGGCGCGCGCTCCTCGGCAAGAATCTTCTTATTTTCACATCGCCGATTGCGCCTCGTGCCCGCGAGCCCCTAGTGGTTGCCGTTTCGAGACCAGGGGAAAAACCCATGTGCCTGCAAACGGCGAAGACGGATGGGCGCGGCCGCGACGGCCGCCAGGGCGCGGTCGGACGCTGAAGCCA
>JARRQH010000176.1:0-6425 GCA_037381985.1 Pseudolabrys sp. | reverse complement strand
GGCCCGAGCTATCCATTTTGCGCCCATTTTGCTGCGCTGCAGCTTGGCGCCACACTCCCACGTCGTCGCAAAGCTGATCCACCACCATAGCTTATGGCGCACCGGCGCGGCTCTGCTAGTATTGGATGCACTCCGCCTCCGGGGCGAAAAAAACATACGGGGAGGAAGTTATGAGGAAGACGTCGCTAGTGGCGGCGCTCGCGTTGAGCGCCGTCACGACATTGTCTGCCGTCCATACGGCACGCGCAGAAGACACGCTGCAGAAACTCGGCGAATTCAAACAATCCGGCTGGAAGGGAGATTGGCCGACGGTGCCGCAATCCGGGCCGAAGGCCGACCAGGTCAAGAAGAACCTGGCCAAGATCAAATTGCCGCCCGGCTTCCACATCGGCCTTTATGCGCTGGTGCCGGATGCCCGCCACATGGCGGTCGGGCCGCAGGGCATCGTCACGTTCGTCGGCACCCGCAAGACCAAGGTCTACGCGGTCACCGACCGCGACCGCAATTTCGTCGCCGACGACGTGAAGGAATTCGCGCCTTCGCTGGCGAAGAAGATTCCGAACGGGCCGTGCTTCTCCAAGGACGGCTTCCTGTTCATCGTCGAGCAGAACCGTGTGTTGATGTATCCGGCGGCGGAGTTCTTCTACGAGAGCCCAGACGTGGTGGCGGTGCCGATCGTGCCGCAAGGCAAGCTGATCCCGAAGGAAGAAGAGAGCTACAACCACACCGCCCGCGAATGCCGCATCGGGCCCGACAACAAACTTTATATCCAGCTCGGACAGCCGTTCAACGTGCCGTCGCACAAGAAGTGGGCGCTCTATAAGACGCTCGGCATGGGCGGCATCATCCGCATGGACCGCGACGGCAAGAACCGCGAAATCTTTGCGACCGGCATGCGCAATCCGGAAGGCATGGATTTCAATCCGAAGGACGGCACGCTCTGGAGCAACGACAACCAGGTCGACGGCATGGGCGACGACAAACCCCCGGGCGAGATGAACCGCGTCACCGAGGCCGGCCAGGACTTCGGCTTCCCGTACTACGGCGGCGGTCACACCCGCACCAACGAATACGCCAACGACAAGCCGCCGAAGGACATCATCTTCCCGGAAGTCGAGCAGGTCGCGCACGCGGCGGACCTGGGGCTTACGTTCTATCGCGGCAACCAGTTCCCGGCGAAATATCGCGGCGCGATCTTCTCCACCCAGCATGGCTCGTGGAACCGCACCGTGCCGGTCGGCGCTCGCGTCATGGTCACCTTCCTGAAGGAAGACGGCCACGTCGCCGGTGCCTCGATCCCGTTCGCGGGAGGTTGGAACCAGAACGGCATCTACAACGGCCGGCCGGTCGACGTCACCGAGCTCTACGACGGCTCGCTGCTCGTCTCCGACGACCTCGTGGGTGCGATCTACCGTATCTGGTACGACGGCAAGTAAGCGCCGGCGCCGCAACGACACGCATTGCGGCTTTGAACAACGCGGAAGCCGGGCAGGCCCGGCTTCCGCTCTTGTTCAATCCCTATTTCGGACACGACACGCATGCGCTGGCGCGGCCGGCGCAGCAGACGATGGGCGCAAACGACATGACGACGCGATCCCTGCCGCTGTCGATCGGCAAACTCTGTGTGTGCCTCGCCGTGCTGGCGCTTGCCGTTCCCTCGGCTTACGCCAGCGACATCGCCGCCGGCCGGAAGAAGGCGGCGAAGTGCCAAGCCTGTCATGGCCTCGACGGCCTGTCCAAACTGCCGGTGGCGCCGAACCTTGCCGGCCAGCCCGAGCCCTACCTCGTCAAGGCGATGAACGATTTCCGCAACGGCACACGGCAGAACGAGATCATGTCGATCATGATCAAGTCGTTGAGCGACGCCGATATCGCCGACCTGGCGGCCTATTACTCGGCGATCGCTATCACCGCCAAGCCGCCGCAATGAACGGCCGCCATTCCGCCGGTTGATTATCCGGGCTAGTGTCCCGTCATGGACCGGCCCGGAACGCACGCCGACATCGCGCGCATCGAAGCGCGCATCGAAACGCTGCACGAAGCGATCGCGCGCTGCCGCAAGATATCGCTGGCGGCAAAGGTCGCCATCGTCGTCGGCGCCGCGTGGCTGGCACTGACGATCGTTGGGCTCGTGCCCTTCGTGCCCACGCTGTTGTTCGGCTCGCTTGCCGCGCTCATCGGCGGCGTCGTGCTCGCCGGCTCCAATTCGACGACCTGGCGGCAGACCGACGACGCGCTCGCAGCGAGCGAAGCGATGCGATGCGAACTCATCGAGCAACTCGAACTTCGCGTTATCGACGACAACGTGCCGACACTTCACTAATACGTGCGATCGAAATCGCCGAATTGTGCCCTTATACCGCCTCTGCGATTCGATAGTTCACAGGCGTCAATGTTCCGCCTATGTCCGGCTGCATTTCGCGCCGTTTTGGGGAATTTTTCGCGCTTCATTTTCGAAATGGCGACCATGTGACGCAATCTCGACGTCGATGCGCAATGAAAAATATTATTCGCGCGTTGAGGGGTAACATTCTCGACGCAATGGTCTAATATACGCGGCATTATACCCACCAAAAGTCGTGGCGACGAACGTCGTGGCGGCCGCGCTTTCAGCGCAGCGTCGTAATTTGCGACATCAAGAACACAGAAGGGATATTCATGTCGTATGCACATGCCACCCAAGGTGCGTTATCGAACGGAGCCGCTCACCAGGATTTCGGCGACGATCCGCTCGATATCCGCGAAACCGGCCACTACAAGCAGGAATACGTCGAGTCGTTCGTCGATAAATGGGACGAACTGATCGACTGGGAGGCACGTGCCGAGAGCGAAAGCGGCTTCTTCATCCAGGCGCTGAAGGCCGCCGGCAAGCACCGTATTCTCGACGTTTCGACCGGCACCGGTTTTCATTCGGTGCAGCTCCTGCAGGCCGGCTTCGACGTGACCAGCGTCGACGGCAGCGCGGAGATGCTGACCAAGGCTTTCGAAAACGCCAAGCGACGCGGCCTCATTTTGAAGACCGTGCAGGCCGACTGGCGCTGGCTCAATCGCGCGATCCTCGGCAAGTACGACGCCATCATCTGTCTCGGCAATTCGTTCACGCATCTGCACGACGAAATGGACCGTCGTCGTGTGCTTGCCGAATTCTACGCGGCGCTACGCCATGACGGCATCCTCATCCTCGACCAGCGCAACTACGATGCGATCCTCGACGTCGGCTTCGACAGCAAGCACAAGTACTACTATTGCGGCGATCAGGTCGTGGCCGAACCCGAACACATGGATGATTCGCTCGCGCGGTTCCGGTACAGCTTCCCGGACGGCTCGGTCTACCACCTCAACATGTTCCCGCTGCGCAAGAACTACGTGCGCAAGCTGCTCAAGGAGGCCGGCTTTCAGAGCATCCGCACCTACGGCGACTTCCACGAGACCTATGCCGAGCACGACCCGGACTTCTTCATCCACGTCGCTTCCAAGCACGAACCGAACGACGAGAGCGAGGTTGCCGAGCCGAACGTCAGCAACGTCGCCGAGGCCTACTACGACAGCAGCGACGCCGACGAGTTCTACTTCCACATCTGGGGTGGCGAGGACATCCACATCGGTCTCTATCGCTCGGGGAAGGATTCGATCGGCAAGGCCAGCCGCCGCACCGTCGAGTCGATGGCGGATTCGGTCGAGGGCGCGCTGGGCAAGAAGCCGCGCGTGGCCGATCTCGGCTCCGGCTTCGGCGGCGCCGCGCGCTACCTCGCCCGGCGCTTCGGCTGCCACGTCACCTGCCTCAACATCAGCGAGGTGGAGAACACGCGCAACCGCAAGGCCAACGAGGCCGCCGGCCTCGACAAGCTGATCGACGTCCAGCACGGCCGCTTCGAGGACGTTCCGCTGAAGGACGGCAGCCTCGATGTCGTCTGGTCGCAGGACGCCATCCTGCACAGCGGCGACCGCGAGCAGGTCATCGCCGAGGTGGCGCGCGTCCTCAAGCCCGGCGGCGAGTTCGTGTTCACCGACCCGATGCAGGCCGACGACTGCCCCGAGGGCGTGCTGCAGCCGGTCTACGACCGCATCCACCTCACCTCGCTCGGCTCGGTGAAGTTCTACCGCGCGGCGGCGGCGCGGCACGGGCTCGAGTTCGTCGGCTTCCAGGCGATGCCGGATCAGTTGCGCAATCACTATGCCCGCGTGCGCGTGGAGCTGAAGGCGCGCTACGACGAGATGGTGAAGGTCGCGTCCAAAGAGTATGTCGACCGCATGCTGATCGGCCTGCAGAACTGGGTCGACGCCGCCGACAAGGGCTATCTCAACTGGGGCATCCTGCACTTCCGCAAGAAGTAAGCGGGAGGCTTGAAGCCCGAAGATCCCGACCCCCGCGCCCCGGCGCGGGGGTTTGCTTTTGGGGGCGGCGCCTTGACCCGGGCGACGCCCTTGCGTCGCCACCGGACCTTGCTAAAAGCAGCGCCATGACTGACGAAAAGCCCGACACGCCCGAAACCCTTCCCGACCGGCTCTGCAACGACCCGTCGAGCCCCTATTACGATGCCGCCCTGCTAGAGCGCGGCATCGGCATCCGTTTCAAGGGGCAGGAGCGAACCAACGTCGAGGAATATTGCGTGAGCGAGGGCTGGATCCGCGTTGCGGTCGGCAACACCAAGGACCGCCGCGGCAATCCGCTGACCATGAAGATCCACGGGCCGGTGGAGCCGTATATCAAAGGATAGCCGAGAGCCCGTTCTAGGGGCACCGCGTCGCCGCATGCGAGGCCATCATCATCCGCGCACGCGGATGATCCAGTAACAACCGGAACGTCGAAGAGTGCTGGGTTCCCGCCTTCGCGGGGACGACCGCCCGTTGTTACTCCGCCGCTTCCTGCTGCGGCTCCATCTTCTCCACCCGCGCGGCGCAGTACTTGAACTCGGGGATCTTGCCGAACGGATCGAGCGCCGGATTGGTTAGCCGGTTGGCCGCCGCCTCGAAGAAAGCGAAGGGGATAAACACGACGCCGTCCGGCACCGCGTCGTCCTGACGCGAGTTCAATTCGAGCACGCCGCGCCGCGTCGACACCCGCACCATGTCGCCCGGCTGGATGCCGAGCTTCTGAATCGTGCCGCGCGACAGCGCCGCGGTCGGCCCCGGCTCGAGCGCGTCGAGCACGCTGGCGCGCCGGGTCATGGCGCCGGTATGCCAGTGCTCGAGCATGCGGCCGGTGGTGAGGATGAACGGATATTCGTGGTCCGGCGTCTCGTTCGGCGGCAAGAGCTTAGCCGCCACCAGCTTGCCGAAACCGCCGGGACGCGGGAAGCCCTTGTCGAATACCACATCGTGCCCGGGCTGGTCGGGCGCGTCGCACGGATAGGTCACCGCACTTTCGCGCTCGACGCGCTCCCAGCTGATGTTGTCGAGTGACGGCATCAATGACGCCATCTCGGTGTAGATTTCGGCTGGACTCTGGTAATTCCAGTTGAGGCCGATGCGCCTGGCGAGTTCTTGTGTGATCCACCATTCGATCCGGGCGTCGCCCGGCAGCGGCAGCGCGGCGCGGCCCATCTGCACCTGGCGGTTGGTGTTGGTGACGGTGCCGTCCTTTTCCGGCCAGCCGGAGGCCGGCAGCACCACGTCGGCGTAGACCGCGGTCTCGGTCAGGAACAGGTCCTGCACCACCAGGTGCTCGAGCGACGCAAGCGCCGCGCGCGCATGGTTGAGGTCGGGATCGGACATCGCCGGGTTCTCGCCGAGGACGTACATGCCCTTGATCTGGCCGTCATGGATGGCGTCCATGATCTCGACCACGGTCAGGCCCTTCTTGGTGTCGAGCTTGGCGCCCCAGGCCTTTTCGTACTTGGCGAGCTGTTCCGGCGCTTCGACCGATTTGTAGTCGGGGAAGAACATCGGGATCAGGCCGGCGTCGGAGGCGCCCTGCACGTTGTTCTGCCCGCGCAGCGGATGCAGGCCGGTGCCGGGGCGGCCAATCTGGCCGGTGATCAGCGCCAGCGCGATCAGACAGCGCGCGTTGTCGGTGCCGTGGGTGTGCTGCGACACGCCCATGCCCCAGAAGATGATGGCGCTCTGGGCGCGCGCATAAGTGCGTGCGACCTCGCGCAACGTATCGGCGGGAATGCCGCAGATCGGCGCCATCTCCTCGGGCGTGAAGTCCTTCACGTTCTCCGCGAAGGGACCGAAGCCTTCGACATAGGTCTCGACGTATTGCTTGTCGTAGAGTTCTTCGGTGACGATCACGTTCAACATGGCGTTGAGCATGGCGACGTCGGCACCGTTCTTGAACTGCATCATGCGCCAGGCATGGCGCTTGAGCGCCTGCCCGCGCGGATCCATCACCCCCAGCTTGGCGCCGCGCTTGGCCGCCTGCTTGAAATAGGTGGCCGCGACCGGATGGGTCTCGGTCGGGTTGGCGCCGATGACGATGATGA
>JARRQH010000175.1:8592-14559 GCA_037381985.1 Pseudolabrys sp. | reverse complement strand
CCGCGATCTGGCGCAGGACAAGGTCATGGCGGGTGCGCAGATCAAGCGCTTCCTCATCCTGCACAAGTAGCTCGATGCCGACGATGGCGAACTGACCCGCACGCAGAAGGTGCGCCGCGGTTTCATCGCCGAGCGCTACGCGCCTTTGATTACCGCGCTCTATGACGGCTCCTCGGAGGCCGACATTGAAACCGAGGTCACCTTCGAAGACGGCCGCAAGGGTACCATCAAGGCGCGCGTCAAGATCCGCGACATGAAGACCGTGCCTGCCTCCTCGAAGATGGAGAAGGCAGCATGAGGGTCGGTCTCCGCAGACCTCACTCCGTCACCCTGAGGTGGCCGCCGCAGGCGGCCCTCGAAGGGCGACGGTCGAGGCCGCTCATCCTTCGAGGCTCGCTTCGCTCGCACCTCAGGATGACGGTGCCAGGACGGGGGAAATACGTATGAGGGCCCCCACTAGCTCCGAAATCGCGGCCGGCGACGTGTTGCTGGCGGTCGAGGACGTTTCGCTGTCCTTTGGCGGCGTGAACGCGGTGAGCAACGTCTCCTTCGACATCCGCAAGGGCGAAATCCGCGCCATCATCGGTCCGAACGGCGCCGGCAAGACATCGATGCTCAACGTCATCAACGGCTTCTATCATCCGCAGCAGGGCCGCATCACCTTCAAGGGCCAGACCCGCTCCCGGATGCGCCCCTACGAGGCGGCCGAAGGAGGCATCGCGCGCACCTTCCAGAACGTCGCCTTGTTCCGCGGCATGACCTCGCTCGACAACATCATGGCCGGGCGCTCGCTCAAGATGCGCAAGAACTTCTTTTGGCAGTTGCTGCGTCACGGGCCGGCGATGCGGGAAGAGGTCGAGCACCGCGCCGTCGTCGAGGAGATCATCGACTTCCTGCGCATCCAGGAAATCCGCCGCACGCCGGTTGGTCGGCTGCCCTATGGCCTGCAGAAGCGCGTCGAGCTCGGCCGCGCGCTTGCCATGGAGCCGGAGCTCTTGCTGCTCGACGAGCCGATGGCCGGCATGAACCTCGAGGAGAAGGAGGACATGTCGCGCTTCATCCTCGACGTCAACGATCAGTTCGGCACGACCATCGCGCTCATCGAGCACGACATGGGCGTGGTGATGGACCTTTCCGACCGCATCGTGGTGCTCGACCACGGCACGAAGATTGCCGACGGCACGCCCGACGAGGTCAGCAGTAACCAGGCGGTGATCGACGCCTATCTCGGTGTGGGGCACTGACGGGGACGTGGTGAAGTAATGCACTTTCTCTATCTCGCCTTTATCGACCCCTTCGTGCAGATGGTGCAGGCGCCCGACCTGCTGGCGCAGACGCTATGGGAAGGCATGGTCGGCGGCATGCTCTATGCGCTGATCGCGCTCGGCTTCGTGCTGATCTTCAAGGCCTCCGGCGTGTTCAATTTCGCTCAGGGGATCATGGTGGTGTTCGCGGCGCTGACGCTCGTCGGCCTGCACGACGCCGGCATGCCCGCTTTCGTCGCGCTGGCGCTGACCATCCTGGTCATGTTCGCGCTCGCCTGGACGATCGAGCGGGCGGTGCTCAGACCGCTCGTCAATCAGCCCGACATCATCCTGTTCATGGCCACCTTCGGCATCACCTATTTTCTCATCGGCTTCGGCGAGTTCGTGTTCGGCGGCGATCCCAAGGTGATGCCGACCAAGGACTTCCTGCTGCCCGACGGCCGTATCACCTACCACACGCTCGGCGGCATGGTGCAGATGCAGCGGCTCGACATCGCTGCCGTCATCATCGCCACCATCATGGTGATCGGCCTCGGCATCTTCTTCTCCAAGACCCGCATCGGGCGGGCGTTGCGTGCGGTCGCCGACAGCCACTCGGCGGCGCTTTCGGTCGGCATTTCGCTGGAGCATATCTGGGTGATCGTCTGGTTCGCCGCCGGCCTGGTGGCGCTGGTTACCGGCATCTTCTGGGGCGCGCGCTCGGACGTCTCCTTCGCGCTGGAGGTGATCGCGTTCAAGGCGCTGCCGGTGCTGATCCTGGGCGGCTTTACCTCGATCCCGGGCGCCATCGTCGGCGGGTTGATCATCGGCATCGGCGAGAAGCTGTTCGAGTTCTACTGGGGCCCGTTGTTCGGCGGCGGCACCGACGCCTGGTTCGCCTACATGCTGGCCCTGGTCTTCCTGCTGTTCCGCCCGCAAGGGCTGTTCGGCGAACGCATCATCGAGCGGATTTGAGGGGCGGATAATGTTCTACCGCGAGGCCGGCCAATTCAAATCCGACTACGTCGCCGACCAGGCGATCTTCCCGATCCTGCAGGACCGCATCGGGCTGGTGATCATCTTCATCATCGCGCTGGCGATTCCGCTGACCCAGAACGACTTCCTGCTCAACGCGGTGATGATCCCGTTCCTGATCTTCTCGCTGGCGGCGATGGGGCTCAATCTGCTCACCGGCTATACCGGCCTGTTGTCGCTCGGCACCGGTGCCTTCATGGGGGTCGGCGCCTATGCCTGCTACAAGCTCACCAGCATCTTCCCCAACGTCAATATCCTCATCTGGGTGATCTGCTCCGGGTTCTTCGCGGCGATCGCGGGCACGCTGTTCGGGCTGCCGTCGCTGCGCATCAAGGGCTTCTATCTCGCCATCGCGACGCTCGCCGCGCAGTTCTTCCTGGAGTGGTGCTTCATCCGCGTCGCCTGGCTCTACAACTACAACACCTCGGCGGCCATCGAGGTGCCGCAGCGCACGCTGTTCGGCATCATCGTCACCGGCCCGCGCGCGACCTCGGAGACCCGCTATTACGTCGTCCTCGCCATCGTGTTGGCGATGACCTGGTTCGCGTCCAACCTGGTGCATGGCCGCGTCGGCCGGAGCTGGATGGCGGTGCGTGACATGGACATCGCGGCCGAGTTGATGGGCATCCGCCTGCTGCCCACCAAGCTTCTGGCCTTCGCGGTGTCGTCGTTCTACTGCGGCGTCGCCGGCGCGCTGCTGGTGTTCCTGTGGTACGGCGGCGCGGAAGCGTCCGCCTTCAATATCAACCAGAGCTTCACCATCCTGTTCATGATCATCATCGGCGGGCTCGGCAGTCTGCTCGGCGCGTATTTGGGCGCGGCGCTGATCTTCATCCTGCCGATCGTCTTGCGCTTCCTGCCGGAGACGCTCGGCCTGCACATGCATGCGGACACCGTCGAGCACATGACCTACATGGTTACGGGGGCGCTGATTATCCTGTTCCTGATCGCGGAGCCGGCGGGCCTTGCGCGGCTATGGGCGATCGGCAAGCAGAAACTGAGGATGTGGCCGTTTCCGTATTGAGGATAAGGGTCTGCAATCGAATTCCCGCCGCGGCGGTCCGTCGTTCGCGGGAGTGAAATCGCCGACCGGGCGGTAGGAAGTCCGGTGGCGAACAGAGGAGACCAGAGGCGCGCCGTCGGCGCGAACCAAAGGGAGGAAGCAGATGAGAATGAAACGACTGTTGATCGGCTTGGCTTGTGCCGGCCTGTTGGGTGCCGCGGCGTTCACCAGTGCGGCCCAGGCGCAGGACAAGATCCTCGTGCCGCTGTTCACCTACCGCACCGGGCCGTTCGCCAACTCCGGCATCCCGATCGCCAACGGCATGCACGACTACCTCACCATGTTGAACCAGCGTGACGGCGGCATCGGCGGCGTCAAGCTCGACGTCCAGGAATGCGAGACCGGTTACAACACCAAGAAGGGCGTGGAGTGCTGGGAGTCCATCAAGGACAAGCACCCCGCGGTCGTCAATCCGTATTCGACCGGCATCACGCTGCAGCTCATCCCGAAGGCGGCGGTCGACAAGATTCCGGTGCTGTCCATGGCTTACGGCCTGTCGGCCTCGGCGGTCGGCAAGGACTTCCCGTGGGTCTTCAATCCGCCAGCCACCTATTGGGACGGCATGTCGCAGGTCATCCGCTACATTGGCGTCAAGGAAGGCGGTCTCGACAAGCTCAAGGGCAAGACGATCGGCTTCATCTACCTCGACGTCGGTTACGGCCGCGAGCCGATCCCGCTGCTCAAGGATCTTGCCAAGGATTACGGCTTCACGGTCAAACTCTACCCGGTCGGCGTCAAGGAGATGCAGGACCAGGCGAGCCAGTGGCTCGCGGTGCGTCGCGACCGGCCGAAGTGGATGATCATGTGGGGCTGGGGCGCCATGAACCCGACCGCGGTCAAACGCGCCTCCGAGAACGGCTACCCGATGGACCACTTTATCGGCGTGTGGTGGTCGGGCTCCGATGACGACGCCCGCGGCGGCGGCATGGCGGCCAAGGGCTATCTGGCGATGAACTTCAACGGCCTCGGGTCCAAGTACCCGGCCATCCAGGACATCAAGAAATACGTCGTGGACAAGGGCCTGAGCCAGGTCAAGAAAGAGGACTTCGCGAACAACTTCTATAACCGCGGCGTCTACAACTCGGTGCTGGTCGCGCAGGCGATCCGCAACGCGCAGAAGATCACCGGCAAGAAGGTGGTGGACGGTTCCGACGTCCGGAAGGGCCTCGAGACTCTCAACATCAGCGCCGCCGATTGGACCAAGCTCGGCCTGCCGAACTTCGGCACGCCGATCCACGTCACCTGCGCCGACCACAACGGCCACAGCGCCGTCTACATGCAGCAGTGGGACGGCAAGGCGTGGCATCGCGTGTCCGGCCTGATCAAGCCCATGGTGGACAAGGTCGAGCCGATGCTGCAGGCGGCTGCGGCCGACTACGTCAAGAAGAACACCGGCTGGCCGAAGCGCACCGAAGCCTGCGCCAAGCTGCCGTAAGCAAGAAAGCCACCCTCCCCCTCGCGGGGAGGGTCGGCGAGCAAAGCGAGTCGGGGTGGGGGTCTGGTTCAGTTACCCCCACCCCGCTCACCTCGTTTCACTCGGTGAGCGACCCTCTCCGCAAGGGGAAGGGTAAGGAGAGGCGTTATGAGCATCGCCGAAGACATGACCGACAAGAATGCCGCCACCGAGACCATCCTCTCGGTCAACAACATCGAAGTGATCTACGATCACGTCATCCTGGTGCTGAAAGGCGTCTCGCTCGAGGTGCCGCGCCGCGGCATCGTCGCGCTGCTGGGCGCCAACGGCGCCGGCAAGACCACCACGCTGAAGGCGGTCTCCAATCTGCTGCACGCCGAGCGCGGCGACGTGACCAAGGGGTCGATTACCTTTGAGGGCGAGGAGGTGCAAAACCTCTCCCCCAACGAACTGGTGCGCCGCGGCTGCATCCAGGTGATGGAAGGCCGGCACTGCTTCGGCCATCTCACCATCGAAGAGAATCTCCTGACCGGCGCCTTCACCCGCCGCGACGGCAAGGCCGCGATCAAACGCGACATGGAGATGGTCTACGGCTATTTCCCGAGCCTCGCCGAGCGCCGAAGTTCGATGGCCGGCTATACCTCGGGCGGCGAGCAGCAGATGTGCGCCATCGGTCGCGCGTTGATGTCGCGGCCCAAGATCATCCTGCTGGACGAGCCGTCGATGGGACTAGCGCCGCAAATCGTCGAGCACATTTTCGAGATCGTGAAGGACCTGAACGCCAAGGAAGGCGTCTCGTTCCTGCTCGCCGAGCAGAACACCAACATGGCGCTCAAGTTCGCCACCTACGGCTACATTCTCGAGAACGGCCGCGTGGTGATGGATGGCGTGGCCAAGCAGCTTGCCGAGAATGAGGACGTCAAGGAATTCTACCTCGGCACCTCCGGCGACAAGCGCAAGAGCTTCCGCGAGGGCAAGCACTACCGGCGCCGCAAGCGCTGGCTGGCGTGAGGCTATGCCGCGCCATTAGCTGCCGTCATGGCCGGGCTCGTCCCGGCCATCCACGTCTTTAGGCGTGGCGATGTGGCAAAGACGTGGATGCCCGGCACAAGGCCGGGCATGAGGTGGAGAATGCGATGACCGATCACTACGACTCCCTCGAAACCCGGGCGCCGGTCCTGCGCGAAAGCGAGGAATTCGCCGTGCTGCCG
>JARRQH010000175.1:2116-8559 GCA_037381985.1 Pseudolabrys sp. | reverse complement strand
CGCTGGCCGCGCCGGCCTGGGCCAGGCAGCTCACCGGCGTCAATCCGCACACCGTCAATTCGCGCGACGCCCTCGCCAAGTTGCCGGTGCTGCGCAAGTCCGACATCGCTGCGCTGCAGAAGGAGGCTCCGCCCTTCGGCGGTCTCAACTTCACGCCGCCGGGCAAAGCGCTCCGGCTGCTGATGTCGCCGGGGCCGATCTTCGAGCCGGAAGGCCACGGCAAGGACTGGTACGGCGCCGCGCGCGCGCTGTTCGCCGCCGGCTTCCGCGCCGGCGACGTCGTGCACAATTGCTTCGCCTATCACCTGACGCCCGGTGGCTTCATTCTCGAGGGCGGCGCGCACGCGCTGGGCTGCGCGGTCATCCCCGGCGGCGTCGGCAACACCGAGCAGCAGCTCGACGCCATCGCGCACTATAAGCCGTCGGGCTATGTCGGCACGCCTGACTTCCTCAAGATCCTGCTCGATACCGCCGAGAAGACCGGCAAGGACGCGTCCTCCATCAAGCGCGCGCTGGTGTCGGGCGCGGCGCTGCCCGCCACGCTGCGCGCGGAATTGAAGGACCGCGGCGTCGAGGTGCTGCAGTGCTACGCCACCGCCGAGCTCGGCGTCGTCGCCTACGAGTCGCCGGCTTGCGAAGGCATGATCGTCAACGAAACCGTCATTCTCGAGATCGTCAAGCCCGGCACCGGCGATCCGGTGCCCGAAGGCGAGGTGGGCGAGGTCGTGGCGACCACGTTCAATCCGGACTACCCTATGATCCGGCTTGCCACCGGCGACCTGTCCGCGATTCTGCCCGGCGGCTCGCCCTGCGGCCGCACGAACATTCGCATCAAGGGCTGGATGGGACGCGCCGACCAGACCACCAAGATCAAGGGCATGTTCGTGCATCCCAAGCAGGTGGCGGAGGTCGCCGCCCGCCATCCGGAACTCGCCCGGTTGCGCCTGGTGGTCGGCCGCGAGGCCGAGCAGGACACCATGACGTTGATGGCCGAAAGCGCGTCGTCGGACGCGGCGCTGGAGAGCGCCGTCGCCACCACGCTGCAGGCGGTCACCAAGCTGAAGGGCGCGGTGAAGCTGGTGGCCGTGGGCGCGCTGCCGAACGACGGCAAGGTGATAGCGGATGAGCGGCCGGTGGGGTAATTTCAAGCCGTCACCCTGAGGTGGCCGCCGAAGGCGGCCCTCGAAGGGCGACGGCCAAGGTGTCTAAGGATTTGGCCGTTCATCCTTCGAGGCTCGGCGCAGCGCGCCTCGCACCTCAGGATCACGGATGGAGGCCCAGCCCTTGACCCCGCCCGCCATTTCCCGCTGATTGGGCCCATGAGCAACGGCCATCTCCCCGCAGGTCACCCGGAAATCCCGCCGCGCCACATCGGCGTGCTGCTGGTCAATCTCGGCACGCCCGACGCCACCGACTACTGGTCGATGCGGCGCTATCTCAAGGAGTTTCTCTCCGACCGCCGCGTCATCGAGGTCAACCCGGTGAAATGGTGGCTGATCCTCAACCTCATCATCCTCACCGTGCGTCCGGGATCCAAAGGCCGCGACTACGACAAGATCTGGAACACGGCGCTCAACGAATCCTTCCTCAAGACCATCACGCGCTCGCAGGCCGACAAGCTCGCCGCCCATTACGGCGGCGACCGCCGCATTCTGGTCGACTGGGCGATGCGCTACGGCAATCCTTCGATCGCCTCGCGCCTTGAGGCGCTGCAGAAGGCCGGCTGCGGCCGCATCCTGATTGTGCCGCTCTATCCACAGTCCGCCGCCGCCACCACCGCCACCGGCTGCGACAAGGCCTTCGACGCGCTCAAGACCATGCGCTGGCAGCCGGCGGTGCGCATCGCGCCGCCCTGGTTCGACGATCCCGGCTATATCGAGGCGCTGGCCGGCTCGCTGCGCGACGAGCTCACCAAGCTGCCGTTCGAGCCGGACGTGATCCTCGCCTCCTTCCACGGCATGCCGGAGGAATACCTCACCAAGGGCGATCCCTATCACTGCCAGTGCGCCAAGACCGCGCGGCTGTTGCGCGAGCGGCTGGGCCTCAGCGAGGACAAGCTGATGATGACCTTCCAGTCGCGCTTTGGCTCGGCGGAATGGCTCAAGCCCTACACCATCGACACCGTGGCAGAGCTGGCCAGGAAAGGCGTGAAGAACATGGCGGTCATCACGCCGGGCTTCGCGGCGGACTGTCTGGAGACCCTGGAAGAGATTGCCATGGAGAACGCGACGGTGTTCAAGGAGGCGGGCGGCAAGAACTTCGCGCATATTCCCTGCCTCAACGACACCGAGCGCGGCATGGTAGTGATCCGCGCCGTGGTCGCCCGCGAGTTGCAAGGCTGGGTGTGAGGGGCAAGAGCTCCCAATCAACCCCCCGTTAACCATCGCGCTTTAGCTTCCGTTAACCAAAGCCGCCGGGTCCGGCCCGGGCGGATGCGCGCCGTCTTGGCCAGCCAGGAGGACGCCGTCGCCCGGTCCCGCGCCCGTTGGCCTTGTCGATCGGTTGTCTGATCCGTTCGCGGCCGGCGCCTGCCGGACGCGGCGAACGAAGGAGCGAGCGTGCTGCGCTTTCGCCTGTCCCGCCTGGCCGCGCCGCGTGGCGCCGGCGTGCTGCTTGCCGCCTGTTGCGGGCTCGGCGCGGTTCTTGGCGCGGCTTTTGGCGTGGGCTTCGGGTGCGTGGCGGCGAACGCGCAGAGCGCGACGAGCGACCCAAGCGCGCAGACGACGCAAGCGGTGCCGAGCATCGCCGCGCCCTATATCAACCCATTCGCGCCCCAGTCGCAGGCCGGCACCAAGGGCACGGTGCCGGCGTGGGAAAAATTCGACCGCCCGCCGACCCGCCGCCGGCAGGGCAACAGCAGGAGCGACAACGGCCGGCCGCGCACCTTTCAGCGGGTCCAGACCATCAAGCCGATCAAGCCGCCGCCGTCGGGCATGGGCAAGACCGGCTTCGACGCCAGCAACGGGGCCGAGCGGCGCCGGAACGCGCCGGCCTCCGGGACGCCCGGCAATAGCACCTCGGCCTATGGCAACGGCTCCTACGGCAATTCCGCTTATGGCGCGCAGGCGAACACAGCCACGGCGCCGCAGAACCCGTATCAGCAACCGATTCCGCCGCTTCCCGCCGAGCAGGCGCGCGCCGAGGCGCCGGGCCAGCCGCCGGTCACCCGCATCAATCCGATCCGCACGCGGACCAAGAAGCGTCGCCCTCATCCCGACGAGCCGACCGATCCGTTCGCGCCCACCGGCATCCACGCGGGGTCCTTCGAAGTCTTTCCGGCGATCGAGGTGCTTGGCGGCTACGACAGCAACCCGAACTCCACCGACGGCGGCAAGGGCGCCGCGGTCTACACCGTCGCCCCCGAGCTGAAGGTCGACTCGGACTGGGGCCGCCATTCGCTCAAGGCCGAGCTGCGCGGCAGCTACACTGGCTATTCGCCCGACAACTCGCCGACGCTCAGCCGTCCCTATTTCAAGGGCAAGGTCGACGGCCGTATCGACCTCACCCGCGACACCAAGATCAATCTCGGCAGCAACATCCTGGTCTCGACCGACAATCCCGGCAGCCCGGACCTGCAGGCCGGCCTGTCCAAGCTGCCGCTCTACTTCACCATGGGCCACAGCCTTGGCATCACGCAGTCGTTCAACCGCTTCGAACTGAAAGCGACGGGCGACTTCCAGCGCACGCAATATCAGGATTCCGAGCTCACCGACGGCACGACGGTGAGTAACAAGGACCGCAACTACAATCAGTTCGGTGGCTCCTTGCGCGGCAGCTACGAGATGACGCCCGGCGTCAAGCCGTTCGCCGAGGTGTCCGCCGACACCCGCCGCCACGACCAGGAGCCGGACAGCTACGGCTACGACCGCAATTCCAACGGCATCACCGGCAAGGTCGGCACCACCTTCGAATTGAGCCGGCTGCTGACCGGCGAGATCTCGCTCGGCTACACCCACCGCAATTACGACGACCCGCGTTTCGGCTCGGTCGGCGGGCTCGTCGGCGACGCCTCGCTGATCTGGACCGCCGACGCGCTCAACACCTTCAAGCTCACCGCGTCGTCGACGGTGGAGGAGTCCTCGGTCTCCGGCGTGTCCGGCGTGTTCTACCGCAACGTCGCCCTGCAATACGACCACGCCTACCGGCGCTGGCTGATCGGCAGCCTCAAGCTCGGCCTCGGCGTCGACACCTACGAAGGTGGCTCGACGTCGTCCTCGACCACGACCGTCTCGACCATCAGCGGAAGCGTCATCACCGAGCCGGGCCAGACCACGCCCAACCGGCAGGACCTGACCTATTCGGCCGGCTTCGGCCTCACCTACAAGTTCAGCCGCGAGCTCTGGCTCAAGGGCCAGTTTAGCCAGAAATGGGTGCGCTCGAACGTTTCCGGCAACGACTACAACGACAGCCTGTTCCTGTTCGGCATCCGGCTGCAGCGGTAGAGCGTTTCCAGGCGAAGTGGGAACCTGCCTTCGCGAGGCCATCCGTCGTTTCGGCGTCGCCTGCCGCAAGCGCGTACCCTCCCGCCGCCCGGCGCTGATCCTCGGCGACGCCGGTACCGCTCTCATCCATTGCGGCGAGCTCGCGTGCGGCCCCCGTGTCGCCGTGCGACGCCGACATTACGAACATTCGCGCCGTTTTCGCCGGGTCCTTGGTGGCGCCCTTGCCGGACTTCAACGCCACGCCCGCGAAATACGCCGAGATATCGTCGCCCGCCTCGGCGCCCTTGCGATACCAACTGAAAGCGATGGCGGCGTTTCACGCCCGCGCCTTGCGGTACATGTCGCCCAGATGGCTCGCCGCCTATGCCGAGCCGAGGTTGGCCGCCTTGATGAACAGCGCAAGTCCCTTGGCTGGGTTCTTCTCGACGCCATCGTCGTCCAGATAAAGCCGCCCGAGCGCCAAGCCGGCGCTGTTCTGGCCACTGACGGCATACGAGTCGGCCGCGACCTGCGGCGAAGTCGGGATCGGACGTGCTTGGGCGATCGTAATCGCTGTCCTTTTGGTTGAACGGACTTTCGATTCCGTACGGCCGATTCTGTCATGCGCCGCAGCGGCCTGCGCCGGCGCGCTTGCCGGTCCGAAAAGATATGAAACTACGAAAAGCGTTAGTGAAAGAGAAAGCCGCTTCATGGACTGACCTCGCCGGTCGGGCGAGGTGCGGTCGTGTGAGCGAACGCGCGTTTACGTCTTCAGCAACCCCTCGATCTCCGCACGGAAGGCCGGCGCGATGTCGTCGCGTTCGAGCGCGTAGGCGACGTTAGCGGCGAGGAAGCCGATTTTGGAGCCGCAGTCGAAGCTGCGGCCGTCGAACTCGTAGCCGTGGAACGGCTGGGTTTTTGCCAGCGTCAGCATGGCATCGGTGAGTTGGATCTCGCCACCGGCGCCCGGCGTCTGCTTCTCCAGGACGTCAAAAATATCGTGCTGTAATATGTAGCGCCCGGTGATCGACAGGTTCGACGGCGCTTCACTCGCCCTCGGCTTTTCCACCATCTGCGTGATGGAGAACGCCTTACCTCTTCGTTCGCCGACACCGACGATGCCGTACATGTGCACGCGCTCGGGCGGTACCTGCTCGACCGCGACGATATTGGCCTTGGCATCAAGGCCCCCCGCCGCGTCGATCATCTGCTTGAGACAGCCCGGTTTGTTCTGCACCAGCACGTCGGGCAACAGCAGCGCGAACGGCTCGCGGCCGACCAGCTCGCGCGCGCACCACACCGCGTGCCCCAAGCCCAGCGGCGATTGCTGGCGGGTGAAGCTTGCGGTGCCGGCTTCCGGCAGGTCTTCCGACAGCAGGTTCAGCTCGGCCTGCTTGCCGCGCTCGACCAGCGTCACTTCCAGTTCGAACTGGCGGTCGAAGTGGTCCTCGATCACGCTCTTGTTACGGCCGGTGACGAAGATGCAGTGCTCGATGCCGGCCTCGCGCGCCTCGTCGACCACGTGCTGGATCAGCGGTCGGTCGACCACCGGCAGCATTTCCTTGGGCATGGCCTTGGTGGCCGGCAGGAAGCGGGTACCGAGGCCTGCGACCGGGAAAATGGCTTTGCGGATGTGCGTCATACGGGGAGGGGTCTCTCGCGGTGGGTCCCCTGACAAAGCACGGGACCGCCCTTTGGGTCCAGTGCAGTGGATTTGAAGTTCGTTACATCACCTCCAGCGAGTCCGTGAACGAAATTCAAATCCAAAACAGCAATAGAATCATAAGGTTGATAGTGTCCCCGAGATTCGGCAGTTCGCTTCTAAGCGTGTTGCGCAATCAAGCGAAATTCCGAATCGGGACACTAGCCGGGGCGCCATTAACCTTCCGGAAACCATATCGGCTGCACCAATCGTGTCCATGAGGGTACAGAATCATGGCGGATCGCGCGCCGGTTCATCCGCCCGAAGGGCCGCGCTTTATCTGATTACCGTGCTGCTGACGGTCGCCGCGACCGGCGCCG
>JARRQH010000175.1:0-2093 GCA_037381985.1 Pseudolabrys sp. | reverse complement strand
ATCAGGCGCGGATCGGCCGGGTTCCGGACGGTTTTGCCTCCGTGGGCCTGCTGAAGCGCTTGCGCGCCCAATAGGTTAACGTTAGTGCGGCGGATTTGAAGCTCGTCACATTGCCTGTCGCGAGTCCGGAACGAACTTCGAATCCAAAACCGCACTAGAATCATAAAGTTGCTAGTGTCCTTTCGAATCCGAAGTTCGTACCGAGCGAGCTGAAGAATCTGACGAATTTCGGATTCGGGACACTAGCCGGGTAGTTCACCAGACCGGTACCTTCGAGTTGACATTTTTTCCCGGCTATTGGCCCATTGAGGGCTGGGATGGCGTGAGACGGCGGCTAGGAGGCGCCGCCGTCCTTAGCGTCAAGGTCTTGCGAGGCAAGCGGGCGATCAGGATGTTCGGCAGCGCGCGGCGACATTGGCGGATGGGAGCGGCCCTCGTGGCGGCTGCCGAGGGGCTCGCCGTGTTGGCGCTCGCCATGGCGTTCGCGACGCCGGCCGCCGCGCAGGTCGGCGGCAACCCCTATAAATTCATGCGCCAGGAGTACCAGCGCCAGCAGGAGCGGGGTGGCTTCTTCGGCGGCTTCTTCGGTGGTTCGGACCAGTCGCGGCGCCATCGCGCCGCTCCGCGGGTGCAGCGCCATCGCGCCGCTCCGCGGGTGCAGCGCCAGGTCGATTATTCGCGCGCGCCGCCGCCGCGAAAGCAGAGAGCCCAGCCCGATCCCACCAGGCCGGTCACCTCCATCGTGGTCATGGGCGGCAGCATGGCCGACTGGCTGGCCTACGGCCTGGAAGGCGCGTTCGCCGACTCGCCCAACGTCAAGATCGTGCGCAAGGACGAGCCCAAATCCGGCCTGCTGCGCTACAAGTACAAGAGCGATCTCGACTGGTGGCACGTGGCGCGCGACGATCTCGCCAACCAGAAGGCGAACTTCGTCATCATGATGCTCGGCGCCATGGATCGCCAGAACATCCGCGAAAGCGACGTCGCCAACGAAGCGGCGCAGGAGGCGCCAAAGAACGCCGCCGCCGCGTCGAAGGATGGCCAAGCCAAGGCCGCCAAAGACACCAAGAGCGCGAAGGCCGCGCCGAAGCCGAGCAATGGCGTTCTCACGTTCCGCAGCCCGCAATGGGAGCGGATCTACACCCGCCGCATCGACAGGACGATTGCCGCGCTCAAGAGCCGTGGCGTGCCGGTGTTCTGGGTCGGGCTGCCGTCGATCCGCGGCACCAAGTCGATCGCCGACGCGGTCTACCTCAACAATCTCTATCGCCAGCGCGCCGAGCGCGCCGGTATCGTCTACATCGACGTGTGGGACGGCTTTGTCGACGAGTCCGGCAAATATTCGTCCTACGGTCCCGACTACGAGGGCCAGACCCGGCGCCTGCGCTCGCGCGACGGCGTGTTCTTCACCAAGTACGGCGCGCGTAAGCTGGCGCATTACGTCGAGCGCGAAATCCGCCATTACATGACCAACCGCGTGACCACGCTGAGTTTCCCGGGCGGGCAGTTCGGTCCGGCGCCGGGGTCCGGCGAGTCGGCGGTGCGGCCGCTGGCCGGGCCGGTGCTGCCGCTCACCGCGCCCGCCGGCAATTCCGACGTGCTGCTCGGCGGCGCCGGCGCGCCGCCGCAGCGCCCCGACGCGATCGCGACCAACGTGCTGGAGAAGGGCAACGCGCTCGCCGCGCCGCCCGGGCGCGCCGACGATTTTAAATGGCCGCCGGACAGCCAGGAATACGGCAAGCCGCCCGCGCCGGCGGCGGCCGTGCCGCTGACGCCGGCAGCGGACGCTCAGGCGCAAGCCGACGCCGCCAGGCAGGCGCAGGAGAAGGCGGCACAAGAGAAAGCGGCACAAGAAAAGGCGGCCGAAGCGAAAGCGGCGGAAGAAAAGGCCGCGAAAGCGAAAGCCAAAGCGAAAGCCAAGGCCAAGGCCAAGGCTGCGGAGCAAGCGAAGCAAAAGGCGCGGCAAAAAGCCAAAGCCCGCCGGCGCGCGGCCAAACGCGCGCGCGCCGACGCGCGGCCGCGGCCGCCGGGCCGCATCGAGACGCGGCGGCAATCCCGCCCGCGGCGGCGGCAGGACAATCCGTTACAGGACC
>JARRQH010000174.1:0-6468 GCA_037381985.1 Pseudolabrys sp. | reverse complement strand
AGTGTCTACGAGAGAACTCGTTGAATCTATGGGGCGATGCCGGAAAGACGCGGATGGTGCAGAGAGGGGATGGCGCTCCCACGGGGACTCGAACCCCGGTTTTCGCCGTGAGAGGGCGATATAATAGCTCTTTTATATCAATGGGTTATCTTATAAGTGATTGTTTGTGTGCGACATTCTTGCGCTTTCGTTGCATCTTTTAACGCCGCTGAGAAGCGTTGAACCGTTCTTACTGTCGCGAGATTGTCGCACAGGTTACCAAGTAGCCTTGGATGTCGTGTATGTGGATTGGATTGCGCAATCCATAATACCCGCGACACATCAAGACAATTTCACCGTGCGCCGGGTACTGATAAGGTATATACATTGTTGGTATCTCTATAAGGAGCACACCATGTCGAAAGAAGCCGTTTTCACGATGAAGCTGGAACCTGAGCTGCGCGCCGACTTCATGGCCGAAGTGGCCGGCGAAGATCGGCCAGCCTCCCAGGTCATGCGCGAGCTGATGCGCGGCTACATCGAGCAGCGCCGCCAAGCTCGCGAGTACGAAGAATACCTGCGGAGTAAGGTCGAAGCCGGTCGTGCCTCGCTGCGTGCCGGCGTTGGCCGGTCGAATGATGAAGTTGAAGCCGTGTTCGCTGCCAGGCGCAACCAGGTAGCGCCTGGCCAGAAGTGATAGTCATCTGGACGCCAGAAGCGGAACAAGACCGCGCCGACATTTGGGACTACATCGCGGCCGACAACCCCGGCGCGGCCGTTCGCATGGATGAGCTTTTCAGCGATGCGGCCGCCCGGCTGGCCGCGCATCCAAAGATGGGCAAGCCGGGCAAGATCGCAGGCGCTCGCGAACTGATACCGCACGAAAGCTATAGGCTGATGTATGAGATCGAGGGGGACATGGTTTGGGTGTTGGCCCTGGTCCATACTGCGCGCCTGTGGCCGCCGGCGCGATGAAGTGGGTCGGGGAAGATCCCCGGCCTGGTCGAGCTATTACAGGCGTTCGGCCACTGCCAGAACGCGCCCGATCGGCACGGCCTGATTAAACGCCTCTTTGCCGAAGAACACCATGCCGACCGCTTCCCCCCTGGCGTTGAAGACTCACTTGGCTTTATTGCCTGGATACTGGCTCATGGCGTTCTTCAGCTCCGTATTCGGCTCCGGCGGGTTTTCCAGCGCGTCGAGGATCTGCCGATAACCTTCCTCGGTCGTGGTGATCCGCTGAGCCCGCGCGACGATCGTGCGGGCACGCTTGATGGGGTAATCCCACACGAATCGGCTGACCTTGATGCCTTCTAGTTCGGCGGCGAGAGTGACCAGCTCCTTCTCGGAACGAAGCACGCGCATTTCCATCCGATCTTTCATAGCTGCTGCCGTCATGGCGAAGTCCTCGTAGCACCTGTATGCCGTACAATGTACGGCGGACTGATGCGCGGAGCAAAAGCGTTCATGCCGTCAGCGAGCCCGCCGCAGGTCGATTTCGTTGCTGAACCGCTCAACCTCAGCCGCTGGGACTCCGGCTTCGCGCGAAAACATCGGAAAGTGGCCGGCAGCTTCTATCACTTCGTCCAATATCTCGATCGCAGGCAATCCAAGCCGTTCAGCCAGGCCAAGCAAGGTCTGCCTTGACGGCGGATAGGTGGTCTCCCCATAGGCCAGCACGTGTTCAACGCGCCGCCCAACATTTGGCAGAAGATCGAACGCCGGCGACAGGCCGTAGCCCTGTTCATCGCGGAGCAGCATCAGGTTCTTCAGGTGATCGTCCCGATTGCAGATCACCGCGTTAAAGGCCGCTTGGCGAAACAGGCGAGACAGGTCCTCGATCGGATCGCGTTCGGTATACCGACGCAGCGCATCGAAGACCTGGCGGTAACTGGTTACGCTGTAGAAGCGGCTTTCCTTGAGTAGCGCGCTGAAACTCAGACCGTGACGCCGGCCACCCTCGGGGTGCACATCGAACCGCTCGACAAGCAACGCCTTGTGGCTCTCGCCCAAGGAGACCACGCGCACTACGGGCACATCCAGCCCCGCAGCTCGCGCGGTCTCCATCGCCGCATACTCAAGACCCACCGTGTCACCGTCGTCCCGGCTCAGGCCAAACTTGGCGATCCACTGCCGGCCGGCCGTATCCTCGACCAAGGCTTTAGGGCGAGCGCCGCCAGGCGTCGATCCGGCCTGGAACAACATCGCCAGGTCGGCCGGCACTTCCTCACCACGATCAAACCGATCTGCAGCGCTGGCCAAGGCCTCGAGATCACGGATCCGGGCAGCCGGCTGCAGCATAGGCTCCTTATCGGGGGGGTAGAACTCGAGTGCGCCAAGGCCGCCACCTTCGCGCATCAGCAGCATGTCGGGTTCGTGGTACTGCCGGCCATCATGCTGGCCTCGTAGCGCAACAAGGCGCCGGCCCCAAGCATCAGGCAGCGCATCGGCGAAAGCACCTAACGGCGGGCCAAGCATGTCGGCTCCGAACTCGCTCTCCGACAGCGGCAGGTTGGCCGGATCCAGCGCGAAGGCGTCGGGGAAGTTTAGGTAGCTGTCCGCATACCGGAAGGCGGCCTGATAGCGGCCGCCGGCCACCGGCTCTGTGAAGGCCAGCTCGCCAGCCCGGACGTGCTGGCCGTCAGGCAGTTGCAGCCAGACGTATAGATGGCGCGGACTCATCGGCGGCGCCTCGCACGGAGCCGGGTTCCGCTTTCATTGGTGATCCGCTCGAACAGCGAAGACCTCGGCTCAAGCAAAACAGCCAAGTCGGTCTCCCGACCGAGTAGCGTGATCGCCTCAACCCAGTAACCAATACGCGTGGTGGGCTCACCGTTTTCCATCGCGGCCACCGTGGGGGTGGACACACCAAGCCGTTTGGCGAACTGCGCCTGAGTGTCGCCACGCTCGATGCGCAGCCGGCGAAGCCGTTGGCCCAGGGATGTCAGCGCCTGCTCGGCCTCCAGGGAAAGCAAAGGCTTGGCCACCATTCAACCCCGTATAAAACAAATCATATTACTTATTATATGGCCCATATCCAGAATTACACAAACCAAGGTTTGTATTAGTTGGATTCAGGTAGCACGGCGTTTGGCAAGACCGAACAACAGCCAGTCAAAAGTTCTCACCTTTTAAGCATCGACACACCCGTGAAACCCGCATTAAGCCTGGATTTCAGGGGCGATGAAGCTTGGCAGTCAGAAGTGCTCACCTTTAGCACAGGAGGCTAACCTTGTTCTCCCGGAACTTGATCCGTAAACTCGCCGATAACAAAACCCGCCAAGGCTATGCGCGCAAGCGTACCCTCAAAGTGGTGGGTTACTTGTTTCTGGGTGTCGTTCGGCTGTCTCTCACCCCATTATTGGGTTGACTTGACACCCATGCAGATTAAACTGCGCTCAACAGTACCCGCCAAGGCTATGTGCTTGAACCTCAGTTCGAGGACACCCTCAAACTGGCGGGTCATTTGTTTCTGGGGCCCATTTTCCCAGACTCTGCGCTGCGAGCCATTCCTGGCGCTCCGGCCCCATGGCTTTGTTCATCACCTCAACCGTTACTTCCTCGCGCTTGCGCTTTTTTCGCTTTGGCACATGCTCTCGGCTTATCCCGAGCCCGATAAAATGCAACCCCAGGTGGCGTCGAAGCGCTGAAGCGCGCTCAAGCTATCCACCGCCTGCCCACCGCTCTGGGGCACATGCAAGCGCCCCGCCGTGGACGGCCCGTGGATAGCTTGAGGCGTGGCTTGCGTGTCTGCGTATTCCGGTCAGGTTGAACATCGATTCCGGTGAGTGCTGAACACCCTACTGGTCCTGAACATGGGCGCTATCCAGTGGCGCGCCCTAGCGTTGGAGCAACCCGATATATCCCTTGTAGTTGAACTGCTGGTTGCGTTTCTGTTCGGTGCTACCGACCAGTACGTCAGCACTCTGCAGCACCTTGATCGCTGTACTCGCAGTGGGGAAGGTCACACCCAGCTTGTCGGCGGCGAACTTTGTGGTGAAGCGAGGCATTGTCGGCAGCATTTCGAACAGTCGAATAGCTTGCACAGTGCCTTCTTCCGCGGCCATGACCTTCTTGCGATCGGCGGCGATCAACGAGGCGATGTCGATGACGCTGCGTTGCGCACTTTCGGCCGCCTCGGTCGTGCATTCGAGGAAGAAGCGAATCCAACTCTCCCAGTCGCCGCTCGTGCGGATGCTCGACAAGTGCTGGTAATACTCGGCCTGGCGCGCCTTGAGCTGGCCGGACACGTAGAGCAAGGGTTCCGGCAACAGATTCCAATCTTCCAGCAGCGCGGCGATCAGCAAGCGCCCGATGCGACCGTGACCATCGAGGAACGGATGGATCGTCTCAAACTGCGCGTGAATCAGCGCGATGCGTACCAGTGGTGGGAGCGTGGGCACGGGAGAATGATGGATATAGTGCTCCAGATGTCCAAGCAATGCGCCGACCTCAGTATGCGGCGGCGGTACATGCACGGCGTTGCCAGGCCGTGTACCGCCTATCCAGTTCTGCGAGCGGCGGATCTCGCCGGGCATCTTATGCTCGCCTCGCCCATTGTCCAGAAGGATGGCGTGCGCCTGGCACAGCAGGCGTGTCGAGATCGGCAAGCCGCCATCCTCGGTACGGAGCTTTTGCCGCACATGCTCGAACGCCTGGAGGTAGTTCGTCACATCGCTAACGTCAGTGGTGCTGGTCACATCCATGCCGGACTCTTGATCCAGAAGGTCCGTCAGCGTGGCCTGGGTGCCTTCCATCTGTGAGGTGAGCAGGGCTTCCTTGCGGATTGAGCTGTAAATCAGCCATTCAGCGGAAGCGACCAGGCCCGACATCGCGGAGAGTCGGTCGAGCGCCTGTTCCGCGGCCGTGTTGCCGGCGTAGCAGTCAGGATCAAGCGGTGGTGCTGCCGGCGGCAGGGGCTTGGGCACGAATGCTTTGACGGCCTCGCCGCCGACTACGGTGGTCACATAGGTGCCGGATTCGCGGGGCATGGTCAGCTCCAAACACGCAGTCGATGATGTCAGGTAAAAGGAATTTTAAGTGAGATACTCGCTATTAAAGCACTCTTTAATAGAGTCATCTAGGGCAGACGACTCATGCCGGAACGACAGTCAGCCATCACCGGAATCCGCACGTGTCCAACTACACCCATCCATTCGGGCCACCAGGGATTTGAGGTAATCTATTGGCCAGCTACCCGAGAGGAGGGCTGAGATGGATGCGAGCACGATCAACGCTGGACTTACAGTCGTCACTGTTCTACTCGTGATTGCCGGTGCCGTGACGTTTTACGTGCGCCTACCGCAGCGCGCTGGCCATGCCCACGACAATGCACTTGTTGCGGCCGCGCTGACTCATGCGCTGAACGTGTTCGAGAGCCCCGACTCGGCACTTGAGTGGCTGCGGACGCCCAACCAGACGCTTGGCGCGCGGCCTCTCGATTTGCTGGCCGACGTGGAAGGTCGTCGCAAGGTAGAGCATGCACTGCGCCGGATTGGGCACGGAGGGCAGGCTGTTGAGTGAGATGTGGAAAACCGCGATCGAAGCTGTAAAGGAAACGCCGCGTGGCTATTTCGCGCCGGCTCGATCAATGCCTTTGGGACACGCTGATCAGCTATTGGAGAACGATTCATGGACGTTACTGCACGTGAGTACGGCCAAGCTCAGAAGCGCGTCCAGAAACAACGCGCAGCCGGCTACGCCGTGTCCGCCCGCTACGATCGCCGCTCGGCGCACGTCGTGGTCAAGCTGAGTACCGACGTGGAGATTCGATTCCCCGCGCGCCTGACCGAAGGTCTGACCGGCGCTTCGGCCGGTGATTTGGCCACTATCGAAATCAGCCCCTCGGGTCTGGGCTTGCACTGGCCAGCCCTCGATGTCGATCTGTACGTGCCCGGACTCATTGGGGGTCTGCTCGGTTCCGAACAATGGATGGCCGCCCATCTTGCGCATGGATGCGACCGACCCTGCCGCAGCTGATGCGGTTACCCATTAATCCATATGAACCACGGTCATACCCACGCATGCTTGTTCTACCCAACTTCGCATTGCTGTAGCGACGGAATTCGAATTAGATTTTAATTCTAAGGTTGAATATTGATAATAATCATGTAGTTGCATCACGCGGCCCCGGGGACCGCGACGCACTCTACGAGGAGACCAGTAGATGAAACCGATCCTTCGCGCCCTCGCTCTAGCCGCCGCGACGCTCGGTCTTGCCGCCCTTGGCGGGTGCGCGCACTACACGCCAATCATGACCGACCTCCCCGGGACCCAGATGCCCTCGGCCCAGCAGATCAAGACGCAGCTCAAGGGACACGCGTTCGAGGTGGGTACGGTTACGGTCGACCTTGGCCAGTACGCCGATGCCGGTTCGCGATTGCCGCCGCCGGCGGACAAGCAGTACCACCCTCTTCCTGATTGGGCCTATGCGAAGCTGCTGAAGTGGGAACTCGACAAGGCGTTCACGAATGCGAAGCTCGGTGATGG
>JARRQH010000173.1:0-6532 GCA_037381985.1 Pseudolabrys sp. | reverse complement strand
CGGCAAATACGGGGATTGCAATGAGCGATATTGTCCTTTCCAGCGGCGTCCGTTCAAACCTGCTCAACCTGCAGCAGACGTCGACTCTCATCACGCAGACGCAGGATCGCCTGGCCACCGGCAAGCGCGTCAACTCGGCGCTCGACAACCCCGTGAACTTCTTCACGGCCCAGAACCTCTCGGTCCGCGCCAACGACCTGAACTCCCTCCTCGACTCGATGTCGACGGCGATCAACACCATTCAGGCCGCCAACAACGGCCTGACCTCGATGACCAAGATGATCCAATCGGCGCAGGCCCTGGTCAGCCAGGCGCAGCAGACCACCGACACCACCGTGCGCAAGGGCCTGTCGAGCCAATTCACCGCGCTTCTGACCCAGATCGACCGCTACTCGTCCGACTCCGGGCTGAACGGCGTCAACCTGCTCAACGGCGACAACCTCACCGTCAAGCTGAACGAGACCGCCACTTCGACCGTCACCATCAGCGGCATCTCCGACACGACCAACGGTGCGCTGGCGATCAACGCCGCGGCGGGCAACTGGGCCACCACCGCAGACATCAAGGTCGCGTCCAGCCAGTTGACCAACGCGTTGGTCACCGTCCGCTCGCAGGCCCAGGCGCTCAGCTCGAACCTGCAGACCGTGCAGGTTAGGCAAGACTTTACCAAAGCGATGGTAAATACACTGAAGACCGGATCCGATAGCTTGACGCTCGCCGACAGCAACGAGGAGGGCGCCAACCTGCTGGCTTTGCAGACCCGACAGCAGCTCTCGACCACGGCGCTGTCGCTGGCCGCTCAGTCCGACCAGAACGTGCTGCGGCTGTTCCAGTAATCCACGGACCGGCCGGCGACGGAAACGCCTGAAACCGCAGCCGACCGGATGGCCGCAAGGACGACGACGAATGGGCCTCAAAGTCGAACTCAAACCCGGCGAGCGTCTGATCATCGGCGAATGCGTGATCACCAACGGCGACCAGCGCACGCGGCTCATGGTCGACGGGCAGGCGCCGATCCTGCGCGAAAAAGACATCATGACGGCGGACAAGGCGGATACGCCCGCCAAGCGCATCTACCTGACGGTCCAACTCATGTACACGTCGCCGGACCCGCGCATCTACCACGAAAACTATTTCGCCCTCATGCGCGACCTGGTGCAGGCCGCGCCCAGCGCCTGGCCCTATGTCGAGGTGGTGGGTAACCACATCATGGCCGGCGAGATGTACAAGGCGCTCAAGAGCGCCAGGAAATTGATCGACTACGAGAAGGAACTGCTCGATCATGCAAAACGCGGCACAGGCCTACAGCTCGGTCGCAAGGAAGACCGGAAGTCCGCGTGAGCTGGAAGCCGACCTGCTACTCGATGCGGCGGCTCGCTTGCAGGCGGTGCGCGATGCCTGGGATTCGAAACGGCCGGAGCTCGACGCGGCGCTGGTCAACAATCGCCGGCTCTGGTCGATCTTCGTGATGTCCGCGACCAGCGCGGAGAATCCGCTGCCGGTCGCCGTCCGCCAGAACATCGCCAACCTCGGTCTGTTCGTGTTCCAGCAGACCATGACGGTGCAGATCGACCCCAAGCCGGACAACTTGGTTTCGCTGATCAACATCAACCGCGAACTGGCGGCCGGGCTGCGCACGCAAAGTTGAGCGAACCGATCGCGCAACGATGCCGCCGCGGCCGCAAGGCCGCGGTTCTTTTTTGCGCTGAAGCGGAGGCGGGCGCCGAACGGCGGGTTACAGGTACTTGACCAGGCTGGTCTGGAACAACAGCGCCGTGGTCTGCATCGAGGCCTGCATGCGCGTCTGCAGCGACAGCAGCTCGGTGCCAACCTGCACCTTGGAGACCCCGCTGATCTGGTCGAGGAACGCACCCAGCGTGTTGCCGGTCTGCTGGTGGTTGGCCTTGATCGACTGCATCGACGTCTGCACGCCGGCGAGTTCCGCCTCAATGTCGGTCACGGTCTGGACACCGCCGGAACCGTCGATATGGCCGCTCAGGCGGTTGTCGAGCGCCGATGTGAAGTTCGGACCATTGGGATCCGTCGAGGAGACGGTCACCGCCGCCCGCGTCGCGGCGCTCTGCACCACGTTGCGGATACCGGTTTCGTTGGCGCGCGTACCGTAATTGACCGTCAGCGACTGGTCGACGCGCGCGGTCGCCGAGCCGCGCGCCGTGCCCGAGGTATCGCCCGTGTACCAGATCACCGTATTGGCGCTGGTGCCGACGACAAGGCTGGTCGCGGTGTCGTAGGGCGGGCCGTTGACCCGCTGCGGCGGGTTGCTCGAATCGCCGTCGAAGAATTCGTTCGACGCCTGCACGGTGGACGCGGCCTTCAACGTGGTGTTGGCCCGCGTGCCGAGCGCGGTCGTGAGCGCCGTCTGCAGATTGGTCGCCGTCGCGGCGGCCGTGCCGCCGATCGTGAACTGGTTGGCGCCCGGCGGCGAATCCGTCGTCGCCGTCAGCGTCAGGTTGCTGGTGGTGCCGTCGGGCAGATCGAAGGTGAAGGTGACGTTCTCGCCGGCGCTGGGCACGCCGGCGAAGGAAACCGTCTCCGCCGACGGCGAGCCGGACGGCCCGCTCATCGTGGCGTTGCTCAGGTTCGAGCTGATCGCGTTGAGCTTGAAGCCGAAGGGTGAGGTCGCCGAATCCTCGGCAATCTGCACCGACG
Organism: Pseudolabrys sp.; assembly: GCA_037381985.1. GTDB lineage: Bacteria > Pseudomonadota > Alphaproteobacteria > Rhizobiales > Xanthobacteraceae > Pseudolabrys. The sequence goes on along the minus strand of JARRQH010000173.1, from coordinate 3,862 downwards.
TCGCGCTCGCGTTGGTGACGGTCAGCCGACCGAGACCGCTGGCGCCGAGATCGGCCTGGTTGCGCTCGGAAATGAGCTGCGTCAGGCCGGCCTTCGCGCCGTCGCCGTTGATCATCTGGTCGTAGGTCGCGGTCGACGGCCGATCGGTGGCGCTGCCCGAGAAAACGTAGCGGTCGCCGACCTTGGTGTTGAGCAAGCCGACGAGCTGCTGCAGCCAGGATTTCGCGCTGACTTGCGTCGTGTTGCCGTTGTTGGGGCTGTCGGCGCCCTGCGACAGCGCCGACCCCAGGTTGCTCGACACCTTCCCCACCGCGGTGAGCGCGTTCTGCGCCACGTTGAGCCGCGTCATCACGTTGTCGATGGTGGTATTGTAGCTGCCGAGCGCCGCCGATAGCGCGTTCAAACTCACCGACAGGCCGCGGTCGAGGCCGAGACCGGCATAGGTATCGGATTTCTGGCCGGTGCTGAGCTGGCGCTGCAGGTCGTCGAACTGCGAGCGCATGTCGATCAGGCGCTGCGACAACAGGGCCGCCGTCGATCCGGCCGCACTGATGGTCATCTTACACTCCCATCTGCATCAATTGGTCGAGCATCTGCTTGACCGTGGTCATCACCCGGGCGTTGGCGGCGTAGGTGTTCTGCAGGCTGAGCAGGTTGCTCATCTCCTGGTCGATATTGACGCCCGAGGCATCGTGGAACCGCTGCTGCAGGGAGCTCAGCACCACGTCCTGGCCCTGCTTGAGACCGGTGGCGTTGTTGGCGGCTTCGCCCTGCTGGCTGATGAACTGGCGCATGAAGCTGGCGAGCGTGCCGCCGTAGGGCAGCGTCGTGGTGCCGATGCCGGTCGACGGATTGTAGTCGTGCGACGCGCTGGTCAACTGATCGTAGATGTAGTTCGACCGCGTCGGGTCGCTGGCGGAAAGCCCGCTGGTGTAGTTGATGAGGTTCGACGGATCGGTCACCAGCGCCGAGTTGACGCTGATGCGGCCGGCGAAGCCGACGCTCTCCGCCCCGCTCGACGTGTAGGAGCCGGTATAGGCGCTGGTGCCGTCGAGGAAGAAGGGCAACGCCGCCGAGCCGGTGAGCGAGGTGGTGTTGACGGTGGTCGACAGCGCGTTGACGTCGGCCAGGTTGGGGGCGCCGTCGCCAACGATGCGCAGCGTGGTGCCGCTCGGATTCGAGACCGTGAGGTTGCTACCCGACAGCGCCGACTGGATCTGGCTGATCACCGAGGCGGTGCCGCCGGTGAAATCGAGCCCGACCACCGAAGGGTCCGACAACGGCAACGCCGAAGGATCGACCCGCTTGAAGATCACCTTGTGCTGGGTGTTGGTGGCGTTGTCGGTGTAGCTGAGGCTGATGGTGTCGCCGTCCTGCATACTGCCGATGTTGACGTCGAAACCGGTCTGCGCGCCGACGGTCGCCGCCGCGCCGTCGGTGGTGGTGCCGGACAGCGCGGTCGACATGCCGGCCGCGAACTGATCGATCTGCGCCTGCGCCTGCGTCAACACGGTGTCGCGCATGTCGAGATAGCCGGCGATCTCGCCGGAGCGGATGGCGCCTGTCGCGATCATGTCGGTTCGGGTGCCGCCCGGCGAGGTCAGGGTGATGGTGCCGAGGGTGCGCTGCGACGCGGTCGCGCTCCACTGCGATTGCGGGGTGACCGTGGGATGGGAATCGAACGACAGCGTCGAGGCCTTAGTGCCGACGAGTTGGACCCCCGAGGTCGTGAACACCGAAACCTGGTTGTTGTCGCCCTTGACCACGCGGACGTCCATCAGCTTGGACAACTTGTCGATGTAATTGTCGCGCTCGTCGAGGAGCCCGGCGGTCGCCGAATCCTGCTGGGGCGATTGGGCCAGTTGCTGGTTGAGGGCGGCGATCTGCTGCAGGCTATCGTTGGCTTGCGTCACGTCGTCGGACAGCCCCTGCTCGGCCTGGCTGCGCAGGGTCTGGATGCCCGAGGTCATCTGGTTGAGCGTCTGCGTGAGTCTCTGGGCGGCGCTCACCACGGCGATCTGCGTCGGCCGGTCTCCGGGGCTGGTGGTCAGCGCCTGCAGCGTACTGGTGAAGTTGTTGTAAGCGCTCTCGAGCGAGCTGGTGCCGTTCGGCGTGCCGTAGATCGACTGAAGCTGGCTGTACATGTTGGCACGCAGGTCGGCATAGGCCGCCCCCGACGATTCCGTGCGCATCTGCGACTGCACGAACTGGTCGAGCACGCGGTTGATCGAGCCGACCTGTACGTAAGAGCCGGTCGTGCCCGTCGCGTTGGAAACGAACGTCGCCGTCTTGCGCACGTAACCGGGTGTGTTGGCATTGGCGACGTTGCCCGCCACCAGCGACAAACCGGTCTGTGCCGCGTTCAGCCCCGACAGTGCCGAGGAAAGTGCTTGGGTCAGACTCATTGTCTAGACTTCAGGATGGCTGCGAAAGCCCACGACGGCTACCGCAGCATGTTCATCATTTCCTGCGACATCTGATTGGCGGTGGTGATGACCTTGGTGTTGGCCGAATAGGCCTGCTGGGTCACGATCAGCTTGGTGAACTGGTCGGCGATGTCGGCGTTGGAGCCCTCTAGCGAACTGCCGACGATCTTGCCGCTGGCGCCGGCCAGAGGCACCCCGGAATCGCCGGTGGCCTCGTAGGCGCCGCCGTCGAGTCCCTTCAGGTTGTTCGGACTGGCGAAGTGATAGAGCGGCACCTCCGCTAGATCGACGGTCTTGCCGTTGGTAAAGGTACCGGCGATGCGGCCGGACTTCGTCACCGAGATCGACTGCAACTGACCGGCCGGATAGCCGTCCTGCTGCAGCGTGTTGACCGTCACCGCGCCGGTGGAATCGGCATACTGGGTCGGAGTGAGCTGGACGCTCAGGTTGCCGAGCGAGACGCCGTCCACGGAAGCGCCTGTCAGCGCCACCGCGCTCGTGGCGGGGCTGGTCAAGGTACCGGTGGAGTTGAACTGGAAGCTGGTGCCGACGTTTTTCCAGCCGACGGCCGCGCCGGTGGCGGTCGAATTGGTCTGATAGAAGAGCTGCCAAGTCGCGGTGGGAGTGTTGGCGGTCTTGGCCCATCGCAGTTGGACGTTGGCGGCCTGCCCCGTGGCGTCATAAGCCGTGACCGAGCCACCGTCGAGCGATTCTTTGAGGAAGGTGGCGCTGTCGCTGCCGACCACCGTGCCGGTGCCGGCGATGGTCGGGTCGGTGCCGAAATCGGCCGGATTCAGCAACTCGGAGCCAGCTACCGTCGTATCCGACTTGGTCGTTTTCGGATACTTCGGCAGGTTGGCGCTGTAGGTGACCGTCGACGTCGCCGACGCCGCCAGGAACGAACTGCCCAGTTGCAACGGCGCCGCCGAGCTGCCGACGGCATTGCCGGTGGTCGGATTAACCGGGATGCCTTCGAGGTAATAACCCGCACCGTTCACCAGGTAACCGTTCTGGTTCAGCGCGAAGTCGCCGCGGCGGGTATAGAGATCCGTGCCGGCGAACTGTGTCGTCGTGCCCGAGGCGCCGGTCGGCCGCTTGACGGCGAAGTAGCCGTCGCCGCTGATCGCCATGTAGGTGCCGACCGCGGCGTTCTGGATCGTGCCCTGCACGGTGTTGGTTGGCCGCGACTGCGCCTTGACGCCGCCGGCGGTCTGCTGGTCCGGCGGCAGATCTGGAATCATGTTGAGGAAGCTGGTGTCCACCGACTTGTAGGCGATGGTCTGCGAGTTTGCGATGTTACCGGAGATGTTCTGCAACGCGTAGGATTGGCTCTGCAATCCGTTGACCGCTGTACTGAGAGCACCGAAAACACCCATAACTGATCTCCACGTTTGAATACGCGTGGCGCCCTGGCCGGTTGGCAGGCAGCGGACACA
>JARRQH010000172.1:0-11789 GCA_037381985.1 Pseudolabrys sp. | reverse complement strand
GCGCTGGACTCCCGAGGCGATCCTCAGCATGGGCCCGGGCTGGTACGAGGACCAGTATATCAAGACGCTCGGCAAGCTCGCCGACGGCCCCTTGAGCTTCGTGCCCTGGTACGACCCCAACAAGCCATTGTCGAAGACCCTGGAAGCGGCGATGGCCGAGAAATATCCGGGCGTCAACCTGAACACCAACCAAGTCTATACCTTCGAGGCGCTGTTGGTGGCGGCCGACGCCTACAAGCGCGCCGGCTCCGCCGACCCGAAGGCGCTGGCCGAGGCCATTCGCAAGACCCACATCACCAACAATGTCAGCCCGGGCCCCGGCATCATGTTCGACGCCAAGGGTCAGAACGACAAGCTGAAGGACTCGGCGATCCAGAATCGCGGCGGCAAGCTGGTGACGGTGGCGCCCAAGGTGGCGGCCAAGGTCGAATGGCCGCTCAAGCCGTACGATCAGCGTGGCTAAGTACGCCCTTGCCCCGTTATCCTGAGGTGCGAGCGCAGCGAGCCTCGAAGGATGACGGGCACAGAGTCAGAGGCCGTCATCCTTCGAGGGGCGCGCTTGCGCGCGGCCACCTCAGGATGACGGTGCAATTTCGTGCCCGCCTCGAGTTCACCATGCGCTAGGACCCGCCGGTGCCGCTTTCCATCTACCTCAACGTCGCCATCGGCGGCATCCTGACCGGGCTCGTGTACGGGCTGATGGCGCTCGGGCTGTCGGTGATCTTCGGCGTCGTGCGCGTGGTCAATTTCGCCCACGGCGAGATGATGACCGTCGCCATGTATATCGTGATCGTGCTGTTTTCGGCCTTTCACCTCGACCCGCTGGTGATGCTGGTGCCGGTCGCGGCGGCCATGTTCTGTTTCGGCTACGTGCTGCAAAAGGGCGTCATCAACCCCTTCATCACTAGGCCGGAGCACAGCCAGTTCCTGCTGCTGGTCGGCATTGGGCTCGTCATTTCCAACGTGCTGCTGATCGTGTTCGGGCCGGACGCCCAGAACGTCCAGGTCGGCTACGCCTTCGACAGCTACCAGATCGGCCCGGTCATCATCGACGCCACCAAGCTCTACGCGGCGATCGGCGCCATCGTGGTGGCGAGCGCGCTCTACGTTTTCTTTCAATACACCCGCCTCGGTACCGCCATTCGCGCCTGCGCCGACAACTACACCGGCGCGCTGGTGGTCGGCCTCGACGTCAAGCATCTCTACGCACTCACGTTCGGCCTCGGGCTTGCCTGTGTCGGCGCCGCCGGCACCATGCTGCTGCTGATCTTCGACGTGACGCCCTCGGTCGGGCCGGCCTACACGCTGCTCGCCTTCGTCATCGTCATCACTGGCGGCTTGGGCTCCATGCCCGGCGCGCTGATCGGCGGCGTTCTCATTGGCCTGACCGAGGCCATGGCCGGCCTGCTGTTCAACCCGTCGGCCAAGAGCATGTTCTCCTTCGCCATCCTGGTGCTGGTGCTGCTGTTCCGCCCGCAGGGCATCATGGGCAAGAGGACGGCATGATCGCGCATTTGTTCGACGGCCTGCCGCGCCGGACGCTGCTTCTGCTCGCGCTGCTTCTGCTCATTGGGCTGACCGCGCCGCTCTATGCCGGCGACTACCTGCTCACCGTGCTGGTCGTCATCCTGTACTTCGCCTATGTCGGCCAAGCTTGGAATATCATGATGGGGTTCGCAGGCCAGCTCTCGCTTGGTCATGCACTCTATGTCGGCTTGGGCGCCTATACGGCGGCCGCGCTCTATGTGCATTTCGGCATCGGGCCCTGGATCGGATTGTTCGCGGCGGTGCCGATTGCGGCACTCGCCGGCGCCGTCATCGGCTTCCTCGCCTTTCGTTTTCGGGTCGGCGGCGTCTACTTCGCCATCCTGACCATCGCTTTCGCCGAATTCGCCCGCGTCGGCTTCGACCACTTCGGCTGGATCGGCGCGTCGGCCGGCCTGTTCCTGCCGGTCAAGCAGTTTACCCACAACAATCTCTGGCTGCTACGCGGCAATCCGACCTTGTTCTATTACGTGCTGCTCGTCGCCACGGTGGCCGCCTTCGTCGGCTGCCGCATGCTGCTGCAAAGCCGCGTCGGCTATTTCTGGCGGGCGATCCGCGAGGACGAGGAAGCCGCCCGCGCGCTCGGCATCAACACCTTCCGCTACAAGATGCTGGCGGTGGTCATCTCGGCCGCCATGACGTCCTTTGCCGGCGTCGTTTTCGCTTTTTATTACAATAACTTGTTCCCGGAACAGGTGTTCAATATCGGGCAGTCGATCGAGATCATCCTGGCGCCGATCGTCGGCGGCGTCGGCACCTTGTTCGGACCCATTCTGGGCGCCTTCGTGCTGACGGGTCTCGCCGAGACGCTCACGCGCATTCTCGAGGTCGTCGGCGTCGATCTGCCCGGCGCCAAGCAGGTCTTCTACGGCATCTGCCTCTTGCTCGTGATCATGGCGCTGCCCGACGGCATCTGGCCGTGGCTCAGCGAACGCTTCAAGCTGACGGGGAGACCGAAATGAGCGCGCTTCTTTCGGTCGAGGGCATCAGCAAACGCTTCCGCGGCCTGCGCGCGGTCGACAAGGTCAGCTTCGAGGTGCCGGAAGGCGGCATCTTCGCGGTCATCGGCCCGAACGGCGCCGGCAAGACGACGGTGTTCAACATGATCGCCGGCGTGTTCGCGCCCAACGGCGGCCGCATCACGTTCGCCGGCGAGCGCATCGACGGTCTGGCGCCGGATCGGATCTGCCGCCGCGGTATCGGCCGCACCTTCCAGATCGTGCGGCCGTTCCCGGCGCTGACGGTGGAAGACAACGTCATGGTCGGCGCGCTGCTGCACCGGCGCAATCCGCGCGAAGCCAAGGAGTGGGTCGATCTCATTCTTGACAGGCTCGATCTCTTCGAAAAGCGTCATCAACTTGCGTCGTCGCTGACATTGCCGGATCGCAAGCGGCTGGAGGTAGCGCGCGCGGTCGCCACCGAGCCGAAGCTTCTGCTGCTGGACGAGGTCATGGCGGGCCTGCGGCCGACCGAGACCGACCGCATGGTCGAGGTCTTCCGGCGGCTCAATGAGGATCATGGCGTCACCATCCTGCTGATCGAGCACGTCATGCGCGCGGTGATGGCGCTCGCCGACCGCATCCTGGTGCTGCATCACGGCGCGCCGATCGCCGAAGGACCGCCGGCCGAGGTGGTGCGCGATCCCGCGGTGATCCATTCGTACCTGGGTGCGGAGGATCTCTCATGATCCCGAAAAGCATGTCCTCGACCCCGATCGAGGATGGGAACCGGTTTTCGGACAAGATCATGCGCAAGGAAGACGCGTGATGCTCCGCATCGAAAACCTCGACGTCTTCTACGACGACGCCCAGGCGCTCGACGGCGTGACGCTTACGATCGAGCAGGGCGCCATCGTCGCCATTGTCGGCGCCAACGGCGCCGGCAAGACCTCGCTCATCCGCACCGTCGCCGGCATGCACAAGCCGAAGCGCGGGCGCATCGTCTATCGCGACCAGGACATTGCCGGCTGGCCGAGCCACAAGGTCTGCGATCTCGGTATCGGCCAGGTGGCGGAAGGCCGCCAGATCTTCCCGGCGCTGACGGTGGCGGAGAACCTGGAGATGGGCGCCATGGTGCCGCGCGCGCGGGCCACGCGCGCGCAGAACCTCGAAAAGGTCTTCGCCATGTTTCCGGTGCTGACGGAGCGGCGCAACCAGCCGGCCGGCACGCTATCGGGCGGCGAACAGCAGATGCTCGCCATCGGTCGCTGTCTGATGGGCGCGCCGGAATTGGTGATGTTTGACGAGCCGTCGTTGGGGTTGGCGCCGGCGATCGTGCAGGACGTGCTGAGGACCGTGCGCGATTTGAACCGCGAGGGGCTCACCTGCGTGCTGGTGGAGCAGAACGTGGCGGTGTCGCTCAAGCTCGCCAGCCACGCCTACGTGCTGGAGAACGGGTGCATCACGCTCTCCGGCTCCGGCGAGGAGCTGCTCGGCGACGACCGCGTGCGGCAGGCCTATCTGGGGCTATAAGCCGGCCGGAGACTGGCCTTGCGCATCAGGAAATCGAGCGCCGCGACCCGCAGGCTGAGCGGGCGGTCGGGAAAGCGGCTGCGCAGCAGCTTGAGCGCCTCGGCGTCGGTGGCGGGTGAAAACTGCATCACCCAGGCGGCCATGTTCTCCGGGTCGAAACCGGCGGAAAGGTCGGCGGTGGTAGCGTGGCCCATGGTATTGGTCCCGTTGCGATTTCGAGAAATCGCTGATCTGAGGCCCGGCTCGTCCAGTCTGGGCGCTGTGTCGTTAGCAAAGCGTTAACGGAACCGGCCGCCGGCGGTTCCATGCGCCGGCGGCACTTTCTCCGAAAGCCAGTTGCCTATTTCAGCGGCTGGCCGATGGTCACGCTCAGCGTGCCGACGCCCTCGATCTCGCAGTCGAGCTTGTCGCCCGCGACCGTCGCCGCGACGCCAGCCGGCGTGCCGGTCATGATGATGTCGCCAGGCGCCAGCTCCACCATCTCCGAAAGGTTGGAGATGATTTCCGGCACGTTCCAGATCATCTGTTCGAGGTCGCCGTCCTGGCGCACGGTGCCGTTGCACGTGAGCGCGATCCGGCCCTTGGTCAGGTAGCCGGTCTCGCTCACCGGCTTGAGCGCGCCGCAGGGCGCCGAACGATCGAAGGCCTTGCCGATTTCCCACGGCCGCTTCAATTCGCGCGAGGCGATCTGCAGGTCGCGGCGGGTGAGGTCGATGCCGACGCCGTAACCCCAGATGCAGTCGTTGGCCTTGTCGACCGCGATGTTGCGGCCGCCGCTCTTGTGCGCGACCACGAGCTCGACCTCGAAGTGCGTGTCCTTGGTGAGCGACGGGTAGGGCACCGTGCTGCCGTCGGGCACGATCGCGTCGGCGGGCTTGGCGAAATAGAACGGCGGCAGGCGCTCGTCCTGGCCCATCTCCTTGATGTGCTCCATGTAGTTGCGGCCCACGCACCAGATGCGGCGGACCGGAAAAACCTTGTCGCTGCCGGCGACCGCGATGCTGGCCTGCGGCGGCGGCGGAATGACGTAGTGACTGTCGTTGGCCATGAGCGATTTGCCGTATGATTTGAATGTTTTTTCGGAAGACCCCGAGGCGCGGGACCGCGCCGGGGAAAAGCGGTCAAGGGCGTATCAGTTGCGGCGCGCCGCCGTCAACGGCCCGGCGCGCATGGCTGCTAGTGGAGCGTTCTGGAGTGTTCCCTGGCGAAGTGGCAACCGGTTCGCCATTCGGAAACGCGACCGGACAAAAACCTAGGACGCGGCCACAGCCTCGGGCACCTGCGGCGTCTCGGTCTCGGTCTCCTGCTGCTTGAGCTGGAGCCGGTGGAACGTCGCGTAGCGGCCGTCGCGGCGCAGCAGTTCGTCGTGGCGGCCGGATTCGGTGACCCGCCCGCTCTCGACCACGTAGATGCGGTCGGCGTGCGCGACCGTGTGCAGCCGGTGCGCGATGGCGAGCGTGGTGCGGCCCTTGAACAGTTGCTCCATGGCTTCGCGCACCTGCAATTCCGATTCCGAGTCGAGCGCGGCGGTCGCCTCGTCGAGCAGGATGATCGGCGCGTTCTTGATCAGCGCGCGCGCGATGGCGATGCGCTGGCGTTGGCCGCCGGAAAGCTGCAGGCCGTGCTCGCCGACCGGCGAGTCGTAGCCACGCGGGAACGTCATGATGAAGTCGTGGGCGTAGGCCGCCTTGGCGGCGGCGACGATCTCGCTTTCGCTCGCGTTCGGCTTGCCGAAGGCGATGTTCTCGCGGATGGTGCCGCGGAACAGGAACACGTCCTGCCCGACATAGGCGATGTGCTGGCGCAGCGACTGCCGCGACACGCCGGCGGTCTCCTGCTCGTCGATGACGATGCGGCCGCTGTCCGGCTCGTAGAAGCGCATGATCAAGTTGAACACCGTCGACTTGCCGCCGCCGGAAGGGCCGACCAGCGCGGTGAGCTTGCCGGGCTCGGCCGTGAACGACATGTCCCGCAGCACCGACTCTTCGCCGCGATAGCCGAAGCGAACGTGGTCGAATTCGAGCCGCGGGGTCCTGATGGAGAGCGACGGCTTGTCGGCGTCGCTCTCTTCGCTCGGCGGGCTGTCGAGCACTTCGAACAGCACGCGCACGCCGACCAGCGCCGAATTGAGCTGCAGGTTGAGGCGCGCCAAGCGCTTGGCTGGCTCGTAGGCGAGCAGGAAGGCGGTGATGAACGAGAAGAACTGGCCAGGCGTGGCGCCGGTGTCGATCACGCGGTAGCCGCCATAGGTGATGGCGATGGCGATGGCGACGCCGCCCAGCGTCTCCATCAGCGGGCTGGCGCGGTTGGAGACGCGCGCCATCTTGTTGGCTTCGTTCTCGACCGTGGCGACGTGCTCGGCGAAGCGCTTCGCCATGACGTCTTCCAGCGTGAACGCCTTGACGATGCGGATGCCCTGCAGCGTCTCTTGCAGGGTTTCGATGATCCGTTCGTTGCCGTGATACTGTCTGCGGCCGATGGAGTAGATGCGGCGGATCAGCTTGCGCAGCACGAGGAACGCCGGCGGCGCCACCACGAAGCTGAAGAACGACATCAGCGGGTCCTGGATCACCATCACGGCGACCAGTCCGACCAGCGAGAAGAAATCGCGACCGACCGAGGTGATCACCATGTTGATCACGTCGGTGGCGGCTTGGGCGCCGGCCGACAGCCGCATGATGAACTCGGTCGAGTGCCGCTCGGAGAAGAAGCCGAGGCCCTCGTGGAGCAGCTTGCCGAACACGGCGCGCTGGTGCGATTGCCGATGCGCGACATCATCACGCTCTGGCCGTAAGTCGCCACGCCCTTGGTGGTGAACAGCACCACCGTGAGCGCGCCAAGCGTGATGATGCCGGCCAGGTTGTGGTTGACGTAGGCTTCGTTGATGACATCGCCGATGAGATAGGCGCTGAACGCGGTGCAGCCGGCCGCGATCCCCATCAGCGCGAAGGCGATGACGTATTTCTTCCAGTGCGACAGGCCCTGTTCCAGGAACAGGCGGCGCACCAGGGCGACCGCGCCGTAACGCGGGTCGTCGGGCGCCGAATGCAGGGGGTCTTTCATTCGCCCTCGAAAAGAGTGACGCGCCGACGGTTCCGTGGCGGGTTCCGCCACCGGCCGGCGCGATACGGGCTTCCTTGCCCGGATCGGGGGCATTTTTCAAGGCGGAAAGGGACCAAAAACCGGCCTTTCCCGCGACACTTAGCCTTGATCAGCCGGCGGCGCGCGGGGCGCTCATCAGCCGGCGCTCCCAGGCCAGCGCATGGCTGACGAGGGTGTCGAGATCGTCGAACTGCGGCTGCCAGTCGAGCGTGCGGCGGATGCGGCCGACGTCGGCCACCAGGGCCGCCGGATCGCCGGGGCGGCGGCCGGTGACCTCGACCGGGAAGTCGACGCCGCTGACGCGCTTGACCGCCGCCAGCACCTCGAGCACGGAGGCACCGTGGCCATAGCCGCAGTTGAAGGTGGCGCTGTCGCCGCCCTGGCGCAGATAAGCGAGCGCCGCCGAATGCGCGCGCACCAGATCGCTGACGTGGATGTAGTCACGGATGCAGGTGCCGTCCGGGGTCGGATAGTCGGTGCCGTAGACGCCGATCTTGGGCCGCTTGCCGAGCGCGGTCTCGCAGGCGACCTTGATGAGGTGGGTGGCGCCTGCCGTGGACTGGCCGGTGCGCCCATGCGGATCGGCGCCGGCGACGTTGAAGTAACGCAGCGCCACGAAGCGCAGGTCGTGCGCCGTCGCGGTGTCGTGCAGCATGATCTCGGACATCAGCTTGGAACTGCCGTAAGGCGAGATCGGATGCGTGGCGGCGTCCTCGGCGACCGGCGAGCGCTCGGGGTTGCCATAGACCGCCGCGGTGGAGGAAAAGATGAACCGCTTCACGCTGCCGGCGACCGCCGCCTGCAGTAGGAGGCAGGTGTTCATGGTGTTGTTGCGGTAATAGCCGAGCGGATCGGCGACCGAGTCCGGCACCACGATGGAGGCGGCGAAATGGATGATGGACGTGATCTCGTGCTCCGCGATCACTTCGGCGACCAGGTTGCTGTCGCCCGTGCTGCCCAGCACGAACGGCACGTGCTCCGGCAGTTGAAAGCGGAAACCTGTGGATAGATTGTCGAGCACGACCACGTTTTCGCCGGCGTCCGCCAGCGCGTGCACCATATGGCTGCCGATATAGCCGGCTCCGCCGGTCACCAGGATCGTCATGCGCCCTCCACAGTTTCGCTCATCCCTCTACATAATTGCTATGAATGAGCGATTATTGCGAACGAAGAGTCGGTCGCGCATCCGGCGGCATGATTAACAACGTGTATATGGCGTATATGGGCGCGGCATAGCCAGCATGGCCGACATTCTCTTCATCAAGACCTCTTCGCTCGGCGACGTCGTTCATCATATGCCCGCCCTGACGGAAGCGCGTGCGCTCCGGGGCGACGCGCGATTCGCCTGGCTGGTGGAGGAAGCCTACGCGCCGCTGGTGCGATTGCACCCCGCGGTCGGCGAGGTCATTCCGGTCGCCTGGCGGCGCTGGCGTCATTCGCTTGTTGCGCCGGCAACGCTGCGCGAGATCGGCGCGGCCTTCCGCGCCATCCGCGGCAAGCGATACGATTGCGTCATCGATACCCAAGGTCTGGTGCGGACCGCCGCGATGACGCGCATGGCGCGCGGGCAGCGCCACGGCTACGGCCGCTCAAGCATCCGCGAGCCGCTGGCGTCGATGTTCTACGACGTGCGCCACAGCGTCAGCCGTGGCTTGCACGCGGTCGAGCGCAACCGCGCGCTCACCGGTCTCGCGCTCGGCTACACGCCGGAAGGCGCGCCGGACTTTGGGCTTAACCGCGCGCGCTTCGCCAAGCCCGGCGAACGTTACGCAGTGTTGTTGCATTCGACCGCGCGGCCCGAGAAGGAATGGCCGGTGGCGCATTGGATCGAACTCGGCCGGGCCCTGACGGCGCGTGGGCTGATGCCGGTCCTGCCCTGGGGCACCGTTGCCGAGCACGCGCGCAGCGACGAGATCGCCGCCGTCTTGCCGGGCGCGCGGGTGCCGCAGCGGCAGCCTCTCGACGCGGTGGCCGGCCTGATCGCGGGGGCCGAACTGGTGGTCGGCGTCGATACCGGGTTGCTGCATCTGGCGGCGGCTTTGGGCGTGCCGCTGGTGGCGATCTTTGCAGGAAGCGAGCCGGGCTTGACCGGGCCGGTGGGCAGCGGGCCGATTACCGTGCTCGGCACCCATGGCGCCGCGCCGTCGGTGGAAGAGGTGATCGAAGCCGCAGGAAGCTTGGCGCGTTGATTAGGCCGCGCCGGCGCGCAGGAAATCGTGGACGTGGATGACTCCGACCGGTTTGTCGTCGTCGACGACAAACAGCGCAGTCCTCTTTTTCGAATTCAGGAACTCCAGCGCCTCGCTGACCAGTTGATCCGGCCGCACCGTATTCGGCTCGCGCGTCATGATCTCGTCAACGCGGGCGTCGAGCAAATCATTGCGCATGTGCCTGCGTAGATCGCCGTCGGTAATTATGCCGATCAGGCGTCCGCCGGCGTCGACGATGCCGACGCAGCCGAAGCTCTTGGTGGTCATTTCCAGGATCGCATCGGACATCACGGTGCCGAGAGGTTTGAGGGGGATCTCGGCGCCGGTGTGCATGAGGTCGCGCACCGTCTTGAGCAGGGTGCCGAGCTTGCCACCGGGATGGAGGCGGCCGAAATCGAGTGCGGTAAAGCCGCGGCTCTCCAACAGCGCGATGGCCAGCGCGTCGCCCAACGCGAGCTGCATCAGCGCTGAGGTCGTCGGCGCCAGGTTGTGCGGGCAGGCTTCGCGCGCCTGCGGCAACGCCAGCACCACGTCGGCGGTTTTGGCCAGCGTCGAGTCCGGGTTGGCGGTCATCGCGATCAAGCCGATGCGAAAGCGGCGCGAATAGTCGGTGATGTTCTTGAGCTCAATCGTTTCGCCGGACCACGACAGCGCGACGATGACGTCGTTATTGGCGATCATGCCGAGATCGCCATGGCTGGCTTCGGCCGGATGCACGAATAGCGCCGGCGTGCCGGTGGAGGCGAAGGTGGAGGCGATCTTGGTACCGACATGGCCGGACTTACCCATGCCGGTGACGATCACCCGGCCTTGGGCGGCGCGGATCAACTCGACCGCCGCCACAAAAGTCGTGCCCAGGCCGTCGCGCAACGCCGTCGACAGCGCGTCGATGCCGCTGGCTTCCGCTTCGAGCGTGCGCAGGGCGGAGGCGATCGCGGCCTGGGCGCCTTCGCCGGTCTCATCGGTGGTCTGGGGCATCGCCATGGCTCGGGTGCGGTCCTTCGAAATCGGCTCTTTGATAGCATGAAACGCGCGGCGCGGTCAGGCCGGCTGCGCCGGGACCGTTAATGGGCGTGGATCCGAATCAAGGACCTTGTTTGCGCCCGGCGAGCACGTCGCGCACGGCCTTTAGGACGGTATCCACAGCCACGTCGGCGGTCCGGCGGTGGCTGACGGCGTGGTTGCCGATATGGCGGGCGCGCTCGCGGGCGGCCTCGTCGCCGGGCGGTTCCAGGATGGCGGCGACCGGGTTGAGCGGCTTCCAGTGCCAGGGGCTGGTGGGCCCGAAAATAGCGACCGTGGGCGCCCCGATGGCCGCCGAGACGTGCATCAGGCCGGAATCGTTGGTGACCGAGACCGCGGCGGCGGCCAGCGCCAGGATGGCGTTGCGCAGGTCGTCGCTGGTGAGGTCCCGGACATGCGGGCCGGCGGCGGCGATTTCCCGGGCGATTCCGGCCTCGCCCGGGCCCCCCAGCACCCAGACCGCCACGCCGTCCGCGCGAAGCGCCTTCGCCAGCGCGGCGTAGTGGCCGGGCGGCCAGGCCTTGCCGGCCCCGACCGCACCCGGCGACAGGGTGACGATGGGCCGGCTCTCGCCGGCAAGGCCTGAGCGCTCGCGCCAAGCGCTGAGCTCGTCCGCCGGCACCTTGAGCTCGGGCAGGGGCCATTCGGCCGGCAGCGCCGCCCCCTTGGGCAGCGCCAGCGCCCCCATCTGGTCGATCATGCGCGGCAGCTTGCGCTCGCCCGGCCTGAGGTCGTTGAGCAGGCCGATGCGGACCTCGCCGAAGAAGCCGGTGCGCCGCGGGATGCCGGCGAGGAAGGGCGCCAGCGCCGCCTTCCATTTGCGCGACATGACGAGCGCCTGGCCGTAATGCTCGGAGCGCAGCGTGCCGGCGAGCGTCCATTGCAGGGCCATGCCGAGCCGCCGCCGCGGCAGGTCGGCGACGATCGCCTTGCGCACCCCCGGCATGTAGTCGGCGAGCGGCGCGCACAGGCTGCTCGAAATCATGTCGACCGGGCGCTCTGGATCCTGCGCCCGCAACACCTTCACCACCGAATGGCAGCGCACGAAGTCGCCGATCCAGACGTAGGGCACGATCAGGACCGGCCGGTGTGCTGGGGTCGCCTCCGCGTTCACGTCAGCGTTCATGGGGCCGACGCCAATCGCCGCAGCTTTCCGAGAACGGGACCGTCGAGCCAGCCGGACTCCGTCAGCCACGGCAGCACCCGCCGCTCGAGGAAGACGGCGACGATCAACGCGCTCAACAGCCACATGCCGAAGTAGTAGCGCGCGGTTGCGATGTAGATCAGGTCGACCACGCATTCGGCGAGCACCGCGGCGCCGATCAGCCGCAGCCAGGGATCGAAGTCGCGGCCGCGCAGGGTGACATAGGCTACGATCGCGATGCCGGCCGCGTTGAACGGCACGAAGGCGAGGCTTTCGCCGGGCCCGCTCAGCCAC
>JARRQH010000171.1:0-6649 GCA_037381985.1 Pseudolabrys sp. | reverse complement strand
GGATAGCCAGGATCTCGCCGAGCTGCTTCTCGATGGTGTGCAACGGATTGAGCGAGGTCATCGGCTCCTGGAACACGATGGTGATGTCGTTGCCGCGGATCTTGCGGATCTCGTTCTCCCGCATGGTCAAGAGCTCCTGCCCCTTGAAGCGGATGGAGCCCGACGGATGATGCGCCGGCGGATACGGCAACAGCTTCATCACCGAAAGCGCCGTGACCGACTTGCCGGAGCCGCTCTCGCCCACCAACGCCACGGTCTCGCCCTTGCCGATATCGAACGACACCCGATCGACCGCCAGCACTTGGCGCTCGCCCATGCCGAAGGCGACGGAGAGATCGGTGATGGAAAGGAGGGGTGAGGTCATGCAAGAGCGCTCAGAATGTGTTCGATTCCGGTTTCGTCCGGTTCCACCCGTTCTACCCCAGCCGGCAGGCTCTTAAAATCACTGTCACTCGTGACGACATACCGGCATCCGGACCGAACCGCCGAGACGAGATGAATCGCATCCGCAAGCTTCATCCTTGCAACTGCCCGCAGATCAGCGGTCTCGATAAGCACCTCCCGCGTGATCGGAAGCAGCGCGATGAAGGCACTCCAAATCAACAAATCCAAATAGACGCGGCGCTTCATGTTCAGCGGAAGAGCATCGGGTCGCTTAGGCGGCGCGAGCGTCTCCGCAAACGTTAGTTCGCTGGTACATGCAAGCCCTGGACGCTGCCGAAGCAGGCCGAGCAGCTTCTTCGGCGGCCCAGCAGTCTCAGCCGTGCCCTCGACCGCCTTGATAAAGAAGTTTGTCTCCAAATATATAAGCGATTGAGAGGAAGCCTCAGTCATCCCACTCGTCTCGCATTTGCCGAATGTCGGCGTCGATTTCCTCGGCCGACCGACGGCGGAAACCGCCCAGCGCGAAGATTTCTTCGAGAGACATGACCTTCTCGGGTTTCTTTTCCTCCTCGATCGTGATCGTGACAGACGCGTGCGGGTCCGCGCTGGGACGCAATTCCTCAGGAAGCTTGGAAGCGGGGTAGTGCTCGCGGACGATCTTGTTCATGGCGTCATCATCTTTCTGGGTCGCCAGTATACCAAATCCCTACCTGAACGTCTTCCTGGGATCGAAGGCGTCGCGGACCGCCTCGCCGATAAAGATCAACAGCGACAGCATGATGGCGAGCGCGAAGAAGCCGGTGAGGCCGAGCCAGGGCGCCTGCACGTTGGCCTTGCCTTCGTTCAGCAACTCGCCGAGCGACGGCGAGCCGGGGGGCAAACCGAAGCCGAGGAAGTCGAGCGCCGTCAACGTCATCACCGACGACGACAGAATGAACGGCAGGAACGTCATGGTCGCCACCATAGCGTTGGGCAGGAGGTGGCGGAAAATGATGCGGCTGTTCGAGACGCCGAGGCCGCGCGCGGCCTGGACGTATTCGAAATTGCGGCCGCGCAGGAATTCCGCGCGCACCAGCCCCACCAGCGCCACCCACGAGAACAGCAGCAGAATGCCCAGCAGCACGAAGAAGCCCGGCACCAGCACCGACGAGATGATCAGCAGCAGATAGAGCGAGGGGATCGAGGTCCATATCTCGATGAAGCGCTGGAACAGCAGGTCGGTCCGGCCGCCGAAATAGCCTTGCACCGCGCCGGCAGCGACGCCGATGATCGACGACACGATGGTCAGGCACAAGCCGAACAGCACCGAGATGCGGAAGCCGTAGATCAGCCGCGCCAGCACGTCGCGGCCCCCGTCGTCGGTGCCGAGCCAGTTATATTCGAGATGGCCGCATTTGGCGAAGCCGTGGCTGGCGGCGAACTCGCAATCCTGCTTGGTCAGCATCCAGGTCGGTTTGGACGGGAACGGCGACGGCGGCTTCGACACCTGCGTGTTGTAGGAGAAGGGGATCGGCGGCCAGATCACGAAGCCGCCTTCCTTCTTGATGAGGTTCATCAAGTAAGGATCCTTGTAGTCGGCGGCGGTGCCGAACAGCATCGGGTCCGGCTTCTTGGCGAATGTCGTGTCCGCATAGGTCACCACCGCCGGGAAATACCAATGGCCGTTTACGTCGATGAAGATCGGCTTGTCGTTGGCGATGAGCTCGGCGAACAGCGAGATCACGAACAGGACCAGAAAAATCCACAACGACCAGTAGCCGCGCCTGTTGGCCTTGAAGCTCTTCCAGCGCCGCTTGTTGAGCGGCGAGACGGAAATCAAGCGCCGCTCCGGCGGCACCGCCAGCTCCACGGTGCCGATCGCGGTGGTGTCGGGCGACTTGATGCCGGCGCGGTCGTCCATCAAAGCTCCCCACCACTTGTCACCCCCAGGCTTGTCCCGGAGGTCCACGTCTTCCCTGTTGCTCTGGGAAAGACGCAGATGGCCGGGTCAAGCCCGGCCATGACGAACGAAAGGGTGCGCCAAACCGTCATCACACCTCCCGCGTCTCGAAGTCGATACGCGGGTCGATCCACGTATAGGCGAGGTCGGAGATCAGGTTCACCACCACGCCGACCAGCGAGAAAATATAGAGCGTGGCGAACACCACCGGATAGTCGCGGTTGAGGACGCTCTCGAAGCTGAGCAGGCCGAGACCGTTCAGCGAGAAGATGGTCTCGATCAGCAGCGAGCCGGTGAAGAAAGCGGACACGAACGCGCCCGGAAAGCCCGCCACCACGATCAGCATGGCGTTGCGGAACACGTGGCCGTAGAGCACCTGGTTGCGGGTGCAGCCCTTGGCGCGCGCGGTGAGCACATATTGCTTGCGGATCTCGTCGAGGAACGAGTTCTTGGTCAGCATGGTCATGGTGGCGAATGCCGAGATCGCC
Organism: Pseudolabrys sp.; assembly: GCA_037381985.1. Lineage (GTDB taxonomy): Bacteria > Pseudomonadota > Alphaproteobacteria > Rhizobiales > Xanthobacteraceae > Pseudolabrys. The sequence continues at coordinate 3,838 of JARRQH010000171.1, read as the reverse complement.
ATCGACACGATCGGCAGCGTCAGGTGCCAGAAGTAGTCGCCGATCTTGGCGTACCACGGCAGCGACCAGAAGTTCTCCGACACCAGCCCGCGCAACGGAAAGATGTCGAAGAACGAACCGCCGGCGAACAGCACGATCAGGAAGATCGCGAACAGGAAGCCGGGAACGGCATAGCCGATCACGATCACGGTCGAGGTCCAGGTGTCGAAACGAGAGCCGTCCTCGACCGCCTTGCGAATGCCGAGCGGGATCGAAATCAGGTAGGTGAGCAAGGTCATCCATATGCCGAGCGACATCGAAACCGGCAGTCGATCTTTGATCAGCTCCAGCACGCTGACATCCTGGAAATAACTCTTGCCGAAATCGAAGCGGATGTAATTCCACAGCATCAGGCCGAAGCGCTCATAGGCCGGCTTGTCGAAACCGAACTGCTTGCGCAGCTTCTTGATGAATTCCGGATCGAGCCCCTGGGCGCCGCGGTATTCTGTCGACGAGGAGGTCTGCGCGCCGCCCTGCAGCGCGCCGGGGGCGAAGTCGCCGCCGGGCGAGCCGGACACGCGCGACATGGCCCCACCGGCGGAGCCTTGCAGCTTGGCAATGACCTGTTCGACCGGGCCGCCGGGCGCGAACTGCACCACCACGAAGGCCACCAGCATGATGCCGAACATGGTCGGGATCATCAGCAGGATGCGGCGGATGATGTAGGCGGTCATGGAGTCGGCGTTACCTGCTGGGGTTCGAATCGCGCCGGCGGCGGCGGCGGGCCGCGTAGCTTATGACATATCAGCAACAACTCGTCTTATGACATATCGGCAACATAAAGACCGCGCCCCGCGGCACAAGCCCGCCCGGCACCCTTTCAAGCCTTGTTCAGCCTTTCTGTTTCAGCGCGGCGGCCTTGGCGGGGTCGGACCACCAGGTCGCCGGGATGCCGCGGAAATAGTGCGGCTGGCGAGGCGGGAAGCCGAACTCGTCCCAGTAGGCGATCCAGTGCGACGCTTTGTACCAGTGCGGGATCCAGTAGCGGCCGGCGCGGAACACCCGGTCGATGGCCCGGCAGACGGCGGTCAGTTCCTCCCGCGTCCTGGCGGCGATGGCGTCGTCGATGAGCGCATCCATGGCCGGATCGGCGATGCCGACGATATTCTGCGATCCTTTCGTGGCGGCAGCCTGTGAGGAAAAATAGCTGCGCAACGAATCGCCTGGCGTCGAGGAGAAGCCGGTTCGGCTCATCGTAACGTCGAAATCGAAATTATCGACGCGGGCGCGGTATTGCGCCGGATCGACAATGCGCAAACTGGCGTCGATGCCAAGGATCGCGAGGTTCTGAATGTAGGGCAGATGGATCGCCTTGAGACTCGGCTCGTCGATCAGGAATTCGATGGTGATGGGCGTGCCGTCCGGCATGACCCGCTTACCGTCCTTGAGGCGGTAACCGGCCTGTTCCAGCAGCCCGGCGCCACGCCGGAGCCAGCGCCTGTCGTGGCCGGAACCGTCAGTCATCGGCGGCACATAAGGTTTGCCGAAGACCTCGTCCGGCACCTTGCCGCGGAACGGCTCGAGCAGCTTCAGCTCGGCCGGGCCCGGCGGGCCTACCGCCTTCATCGGCGAATTCTCGAACAGCGACTGCGTGCGCTTGTAGGCGCCATACATGATGTTCTTGTTGGTCCACTCGAAGTCGAAGGCATCGATCAACGCCTCGCGCAGGCGCCGGTCCTGGAACTTGGCGCGCCGCGTGTTGATGAACCAGCCTTGCGCGCCCGAGATGGTGTCGTCCGGAAAGGTCCGGCGCTTGACGCGGCCGTCTTTGAGCGCCGGGAAACCGTAGCGCGTCGCCCATACGCGCGCGGTGAACTCCTCTCGGAACAGATAGGTGCCGGCGGTGAAGCCCTCGAAACCAACCTCGCGGTCGCGATAATACTCGTAGCGAACGATGTCGAAATTGTTCTGACCGCGCGACACCGGCAGGTCGGCGCCCCACCAGTCCTTCACCCGCTCGTATTCGACGAAGCGGCCGGCTTCGAAATTGCCGACCTTGTAGGCGCCGCTGCCGAGAGGAATGTCGAGCGACGATTGCTCGAACTCGTGCTTGCCGTAGTAGGCGCGCGAGAAGATCGGTAGGCCGGCGGCAAACAGCGGTACGTCGCGAGCGCTCTTGGGCGCGAAATGCACCACCACGGTATGGTCGTCGGCGGCTCGCGCATCCTTCATGTCACGCAGCGACAGCGTGATGATGGGATGGCCCCCCTCCTTCAACGTCGTGAGCGAGAAGGCGACGTCATGGGCGGTGAGCGGCGTGCCGTCGTGGAACGTGGCCTCCGGCCTGAGCGCGAAGGTGTAGGTGAGCCCGTCGTCGGAGATGGCGACGCTGCGCGCGGCCAGGCCATACATGGCGTCCGGCTCGTCACCCGAGCGCGCCATCAGGGAGGCGAAGGTGAGCTCGATGCCCTGCGCCGCGTCGCCCTTGAGGATGTAGCCGTTGAGCGAATTGAAGGTAAGAAAGTTCTGGTTGAACTGGACGGAGGGCCCGATCTGCGAGAACTTGCCGCCCTTGGGCGCGTCCGGATTGACGTAGGGGAAATGCTTGAAGTCCGGCGGCAGCTTGAGGTCGCCGAAGGCCGACATGCCGTGGCGCTCGCCGGCGGGGACGGCTTGCGCGGCGGAAGCGCGTGGCCTGGCAACGCTCGCTGCAACGGCGCCTACCGTAAGCACGAGGACGTCCCGCCGACTCCGCGCGCTCCCTCTCCCCTGGGGGGAGAGGGTTGGGGTGAGGGGGGGCCGATCTTTCGTCATCTCGATTCGCTTCCCCCCTCACCCGCCGCGCCATAGCGCGTCGAAGACGCGCGTGAACGCGCTTTTGGCGCGGCGACCTCTCCCCCCAGGGGAGAGGTGGCTGTGCCATGCTGCACCGCTATCGATCTCATGATTAAGACTTCTGCGGCAGCTTGGCGGCCATGGCCTTGTCCCACCACCAGACGCTGGGGAACGCCGCCGCGCCGTATTTCGGCATGTTGGCCGGATGAGCGAAGCGGTCCCAGCGCGCGGTACGCTGGAACGGGTAGTCCCATTGCGGCACGACGTAAAAATTCCACAGCAGCACGCGATCGAGCGCATGGGTCGCCGCCACCAGCCCGGCGCGGTCCTTGGCGTAGATGACGCGGTCGACCAGCTTGTCGACCGCCGGATTCTTGATGCCGACCAGGTTGCGCGAGCCGGGGATGTCGGCGGCGGCCGAGCTCCAATAGCTGCGCTGCTCGTTGCCGGGCGACAGCGACTCGCCCCATAAGGCGACGATGATGTCGAAATCCCATTGCCGCAGCCGGTTCTCGTATTGCGCGGCGTCCACCGTGCGCACCGAGACGCCGATGCCGAGCCGCTCGAGAGACGGCTTGTAGAACAGCATGACGCGTTCCAAGGTCGGATCGTAGGTCAACAACTCGACTGTCAAGGGCTCCTTGGTCTTGGCGTTGACCATCTTGGTGTTCTCGACTTTGTAGCCGGCCTGCCGCAGCAGCCTGAGCGCATGGCGCAGATTCTCGCGCACCTTCGTTGGGTTGCCGCCGACCGGATTGGTGTAGGGCTTGGCGTAGAGCTCGGGCGGCATGAAGCCTTCGACCGCCGGCTTCGGCATCTTCTTGAGCAGGTCCGCCTGCACCGACTTGAGTATGTCGAGTTCCTGGCCTTTCGGGATGCCCGAGCACGCGAGCTCCGTGCCGTCGAAATAGCTGTCGATGCGCTGGTACTGCCCGTAGAACAGCTGCTTGTTCATGTCGTGGAAATTGAACGCGAAGTTGAAGGCGCGGCGCAGGTGCGGGCTCTTGAACTTGTCGCGCCGGAT
>JARRQH010000170.1:0-7492 GCA_037381985.1 Pseudolabrys sp. | reverse complement strand
CGGCGATGGTGTCGGCCTGAACCGCCGGGAAGATCGACGGCATGAACAGACGGATGGAGCGCTGGTCGATGATCGAATAGGCGGTCTGCTCCGGCTGCTGCGCGATCAACCGGCCCCAGATGGCGTAGCGCTTGGGCCAGGTGTCCTCGCCCTCGTCGTAGAAGCGCTTGGCGTCGCGGTTGACCACGATGCCGAACACCACGCTGTCGAGGCGCGTGGCGATGCCGCCGTCGAAGCGCGGCTCGCGCGCGTCGATGGCGACGGCGTGGCATTGCGTCGGGTCGCCGACCGGCATGATGTCGGCGTCGAGCAGCATGCGCAGCACTTCGCCGCGGTTATAGGGCGTGCCGCGGATCAGGAAGTTGTCGGCGGCCGGCCCCCAGTATTCCTTGAGCCATTCGATGTTGGCCTCGAAGCCGCCGCAGGCGGCGACCAGCGCCTTGCCACGCACCGAGTGCCGGCGGCCCTCGTGCATGACCTGCGCCGAGACGAAGAAGCCGTCCGAAATCATCAACGCGGTGACCGGGGCGTCGTAGACCACGTTGACGCCGAGCGCCTCGGCCCGACGGTAGAGCGTGTTGAGCTCGCCGCGGCCGCCGCCCAGGAAGAAGGCGTTGGTCTTGCCGAGGCTGAGCGTGCCGCCGAGCGGCGGCTGGAACAGGACGCCCTGCTCGCCCAGCCAGCCGATCAGTTCGGTCGAGCGCGCAATGGTCATCTCGGCAAGATCGCGATCGGTATTGCCGCCGGTGACGCGCATCAGGTCGTCGAGGAACTCCGTTTCCGCGTAAGGGCCGGTCATGGTCGGCGCGGTGCCGTCGTGGGCGCAGCGCGCCGCGGTGATGGCGGCGCAGAGCGCGGCGTTGCCGCCGCCGGCCACCACCACGTCGAACGGTTCGCTGAGATCGACGGTCGTCATTCCGGCATCTTCAGGTGTTGCGGGCGATAAGCGACAACAGGCCGATGACGCCATGCCGCCCCGCATGGTAAGGCAAGAGCGATATTTCCTGCCTTGCTTTGGAGGGGCTGGCAATGGCCGACGCGAAATTCCCCCGTCCGGGGCAACCGACTGCCCCGTGCATGCTCGACGCCATGGCGGATCTCGGCAACGCGCGCGGGGTGGCGGCGCTGCCGGAGGAAGTGCTGGCGCGCGAGCTCGACGCCCTCGACGATCACGGCCGCGCGCGCTCGGCGCCGCAAACCCGGAGCGCATCGTCTGGGGATCGGACTGGCCGCATACGCCGGGGCCGGAGCTCTACGATCCCGACCGTCACCGGGAAACGCCGCTCCGGGACATCGACACCGGCGGTCTCTTGGCGCTGCTGCGGCGTTGGCTCGACGACGACGCCCTCGTTCATCGGGTGCCGGTCGACAATCCGGCGCGGCTCTACGGCTTCGAATAGGTCCGCTTATTGAGCCCGCGCATCGCGCCGGCGGCTTGCCCGTGCTAGCCTGCAAGCCAAGCGTGCTTCACATCGTGGGACGGAGTGGCATGAGCATCGACGAGCTACCGCGCGAAAACGTCGCCGCACTATCGGATGATGGACACGCCGTTCGGCTCGCCATCCGGGCCGGCACCCATCGCGGGCCGACCGCTGGGCTGGCGCCTGGCTTCGTGCAGGGGAATCTCGCAATCCTGCCGAAAGATTTGGCATCGGACTTTCTGCGCTTCTGCCAGCTCAATCCCAAGCCGTGCCCGCTCATTGGAACATCGGCGCCGGGGAACCCAAGCGTACCCGAACTCGCGCGCGACCTCGACATCCGCACCGACACTCCGCGCTACCGCGTGTGGCGGAACGGCGAGTTGGTGGCGGAGCCGGAGGACGTGCGCGACTTCTGGCGCGACGACCTTGTGAGCTTCGTGCTCGGCTGCTCGTTTTCATTTGAAGAAGCGCTGTTGGCCGAAGGCATCGAGGTGCGCCACATCGCGCAAGGCTGCAACGTGCCGATGTACCGGACCTCGATTCCGACCGCAGCGGCCGGGCCGTTCCACGGGCCGATGGTGGTGTCGATGCGGCCGTTCAAGCCCGCCGACGCCATCCGCGCGGTGCAGATCACCACGCGCTTTCCGAGCGTGCACGGCGCGCCGGTACACATCGGCAAGCCGGAGCTGATCGGCATTGCGGACGTGATGAAGCCCGACTACGGCGACGCGGTCGAGGTGCGCGACGACGAACTGCCGGTGTTCTGGGCCTGCGGGGTGACGCCGCAGGCGGTGATCGCGACGGTGAAGCCGGCATTCTGCATCACGCATTATCCCGGCTGCATGCTGGTGACGGACCGGAAGAACACCGAATTCGCGATTATGTGAACGGGCCTTGTCATTCCGGTCGCGGCGAAGGCGCGGGCCCGAAATCCAGAGCAACGCTCTCATGCTTGGCCCCTGGATTCCGGGTTCGGCCCTTCGGGCGGTCCCGGAATAACAGCAACAACTACTCCACCGCCCGCGCTGGCGCGGCACCAGCGCCCGCGCCCGCATAGCCGAACTCGGCCGAAAGCTTGTCGGCGGCGGCGCGCACCAGCGCCGCGCGCTTCTTCAGCGTGTCGATGGACAGCCGCCAGACCGGGCCGGAAATGCCGAGCGCGCCGTTCACCTGGCCGGTGAAATCGCGCACCGGCAGCGCCACGCAGCGTGCCTCGGGATCGAACTCGCCGTCGTCGATGGCGACGCCGGCGCGCCGCACTTCGGAGATCTCGCGGCGCAGGCGCTCCGGCGTGATGATGGTGTTCGGGGTCAAGGCGGTGAGCTCAGTGCGCTCGATATAGTCGCCGAGCTGATCGTCGCTGAGCGCGGCCAGCATGATCTTGCCGAGCGCGGTGCAATAGGCCGGGCGCACCACGCCGACGCGGTCGGCCAGTTGGAAGGCGCCGAGGCCGCCGGTGCGCGCCAGCACCACCACCGCGTCGTTCATGCGCACGGAGAAATGCGCGCTCTCGCCGGTCTCGCGCGAAAGCGCCTCGAGCACCGGCGTCGCCAGGCTCATCATCTCGATCTCGTCGAGCGCGTTGGCGGCGAGCGCGAACAGCGGGCGGCCGATGCGGTAGCGCTTCGAATCCTTGAGCTGGCGCACATAGCCGAGCAAGACCATGGTGCGCACCAGATGGAAAGTGGTGGAGTTGTGCAGGCCGACGCGCTTGGAGAGTTCCGCCAGGCCGATGCCGTCGCGATTGCGCGCGATCTCCTCCATGATGGCGAAGGCGCGGCCGATCGACTGCACGCCGCCGCGAGCGCGCTCGGCCGGATCGCGCGTGCTTGCCGCGCCAGGGCGTGCCGCCGCCGCCCGCCCGGCGCCGGTCTTCGGTTTCGATCGTGTCGCCACGCGCCCCACCTTTCACATTGCTGAAGCCGGACGGTATCACCCCGCATTTTCGATTGGCAAATGACAATTCACGATGTTGAATTCGCCTCGCCCGGCTTCCCAGGCCGAAGGCCTCGCGGGCACCGGCCATCGGGCATTTCCTCGTTTACGACGAGGTCGCAACAAGGTCAGCGATGATGCCGGGTGCCACAACGGCCTACCCCGCCGGCTGCTCCGTCTTGGCGATGCGCGACAGCCGCGCCTTGAGGTCGAAGCGCGTGTCGGCGGCTTCCTCCGGCGTTACGCTTTCGCCGGCCGCCAGCAGGCGGCGGCCGAACATGTGATCGGCGGCGCGGTTGACCGACTCGATGCCGGCGAGCCGACCGTCCTTGAAGCAGAACACCGAGAAGGCGCGCGCGGCGACGTCGCCGCGGATGACGGTTCGGTCGCAGGCGTTGGTAAGGCCGACCATCTGCAATTTCAGATCGCGCTGGTCGCTCCAGAACCACGGCACCGCGCCGTAGGCCTCCGGGCTGCCGGTGATGCGCTTGGCGACGCAGCGCGCCTGATCGACGGCGTTCTGCACCGACTCCAGACGAATATGCTGGTGCGTATTCGGATCGGGGAACGAGGCGCAATCGCCGATGGCCGAGATGGCGAGATCGGCGGTGGCGAGATGCTTGTCGACCACGATGCCGTTGTCGCAGGCGAGGCCGGCTTCCTGCGCCAGCTCCACGTTGGGCACGATGCCGATGCCGACCAGCACCAGATCGGCGGCGATCGTTGTGCCGCCGGCGAGCGTGACGCCGGCGACGCGGCCGTCCTTGCCGTCGATGCGTTCCAGCCGCGCATTGAGATGCATGGTGGTGCCCCAGGCCGTATGGGCCTCGGCGTAGAACGCGGAGATGTCCGGCGACACCGCGCGGCTCATGACCCGCGGCAGCGCCTCGACCACGTGCACCTCTTTGCCATACTTGCTGGCGACCGCGGCGAGTTCCAGGCCGATGAAGCCGGCGCCGATGACGACAATGGTCTTGGCGGATTCGAAGCGTTCGTGGATCGCGTCCGACTCGGCGAGCGTGCGCAAATACATGACGCCGTCGAGGTCGGCGCCGTCGACCGGCAGCAGCCGGTTGCGGGCGCCGAGCGCGAGCACCAGATGGTCGTAGGATAATGACGAGCCGGAGGCGAGATGGATGCGGGCAGCGCCGCGGTCGATTTTGGCGACGCGGTCGCCGAGCAGCAGGTCGATACGGCGGGTTTCGTAGAACGAGTCCGGCCGCAGCATCAGGCGGTCGACCGTCATCTCGCCGAGCAGATAAGCCTTCGACAACGGCGGACGCTGATAAGGCGCTGCCGGCTCGTCGCCGACGATGATGACCGGCGCTTCGTAGCCGGCTTCGCGCAACGAGGCCGCGACCTGGTAGCCGCCCTGCCCGGCGCCGACGATGACGGTGCCGTGTGACATATTCTTAGAGCCCAACTCGAAAAGAGTTGAACAGTTTCAATAGGTTGTGATTCAGTTCTGTTGCCAAACTGAACGGAGCCACAGATGCCCTGGACTGAAACTGCTCGCCGTGAGTATCGGCGCAAGACGCCGCGCTACGCAAGTGATCTGACCGACCGGGAGTAGGAGTTGATCGCGCCCTTCATGCCGCCGCCCAAGCGGCTCGGTCGTCCACGCACGACCGATTTGCGGGGGGTCATGAACGCGATCCTCTATTTGGCCACGACCGGCTGTCAGTGGGTTCAATTGCCAAAGGACCTGCCGCCCTATTCGACGGTTCAACGGTATTTCTACCAGTGGCGCGACAGCGGCCTGTTGCAGACCCTCCGCTTCCATCTTGTCATGGAAACGCGGGAACTGGAGGGGCGCGAAGCCAGCCCCACGGCCGGCGTGATCGATAGCCAGAGCGTGAAAACCACTGAAAGCGGCGGGGTTCGCGGCTTTGATGCCGGCAAGAAGGTCAAGGGACGCAAACGGCATATCGTCGTCGACACCATCGGCCTCATGGTTGGCCTGGTCGTTCATGCCGCCGATATCCAAGACCGTGACGGCGCCCCTGCCGTGCTTGCCTCCATCCGCCGGTCCTGTCCATGGTTGCGGCACATATTCGCCGATGGGGGCTATCAGGGGCCGAAACTGCGCGGTGCGCTCGAGCGGATCGGTGAATGGACGGTCGAGATCGTCAAGCGATCCGACACGAAGGGTTTTGAAGTGTTGCCCCGCCGCCGGGTAGTCGAACGCACTTTTACCTGGCGTGGCCGGTGCCGACGATTGGCAAAGGATTGGGACAAATCCATCGCCTCTGCCGAGGCATAGATCAACATCGCCCATATCCGTCTCACAACCAGACGTCTTGCAAGGTATTGCTACCATTTATAAAGTCTTAAGTCGGGCTCTAAGGGTGACAGGGAGAAGTTCCCCCCCGCACCGCTTTCTCCAGGAAATCCTCCAGCGCGGTGACGCAGGCGCGGTCACGGTAGATCTTGTCCCGGTTCGCGCCCATGCGGTTGCTGATCTTGAGCCGCTCATCCGGCGACTCGGCCAGCCGCGCGGCGATCGCCACGTAGTCGTCGAGGTCGCGCGCGACCGTCTCGGTCACGCCCATCATCTTGAGAATAGCCGCGCTGTGGCGGCCGCGCATGAAATCGCCCGGCAGCGTGACGATCGGCAGCGCGAGCGGCAGGCTTTCGATCGCGGAGTTGCAGCCCGACCAATCGAGACTGTCGAGGAACACGTCGCACAGGCCGATGACGCCGGCGAACTCGCTCTGGCTCAGCCGGTCGAGGAACACGCAGTGGCGCGCCATGTCGAGGCCGCGCGCGGCGAAGGCGGCGGCCAGCCGCTGCTGGAAGACTTCGGTGACGCGCGGGCCGCCATGGTGCTTGATGAAGACGAACTGGCTTTGCGGCGCCTCGCTGGCGATGCGCGCGAACACGTCGTCGTGGTGCGGCAGGTATTTGTAGAGCGATTGCCCGCACCAGAACACCGCGGCGTCGGTGCGCAGGCCGTGCTGCGCGCGGCTCGAGTCGACGGTGCCGAGATCGACCGGCTCGTAGTAGATCGACAGGTTCGGCAACCGCACCAGCTTTTCGGTGTAGAGCGCCTCGGCGCCCGGCGGCTCCATCAGGTCGCTCGACAGGAAATAGTCGAGGGTGGCGAGGCCGCTCGTTTCCGGATGGCCCCAGGAGGTGCACGGCACCGGCGCCAGCCGCTGCGCGGCGAGTTGCACCGAGACCGAGTCCATCAACAGCCCCGGATAGATCAGCACGTGCGGGGCATCGAGCAGGATCTCGCGGCGCCAGCCCTCCACGTCCAGGCTGCGCTGGATGAAGCGATCGCAGATGTCCTCGGCGACGTCGGTCTCGGCGTCGCGCACCGTGCCCGGATAGTAGCCATAGATGCGAAAGCGCGAGCGGTCGAGCTGGTCGAGCCAGCCCTTGATCGGGATCTTCCAGTTGGAATGCAGATAGAAGAAGCTGCTGACCACGCCGATGCGCAGCGGCTCGTCCGGCTCGGGCGGCGGCGGCATGTCGACGGCCGGGAATTCGCGCGACACGATGTGCGAAACCATGCCGCCGTAGAGGCTCTGTAGGTCGCGGTCGTTCTGGCCCTGGTAGGCGAGCAGGAACGGCTGGCGCGGGCTGATCGCCGCGGTGAGATCGCCGCCGAGCCGGCCCGCCGTCACGTCGTCGGCAAGCGCGCGCAGCTTGGCCTCGTAGGCCGCGCGCCGGCGCGGGATTTCGTCGGCGGTCTCGTAGACGATCGGCACCTCGGCCATGCATTCGGCGAAGCGCGCTTCCGGATAGTCGGGCTTGAGCGCCAGCGCGCGCTGGAAATCGGCGATCGCCTCGTCGTTACGATTGAGCTCGACCAGCACCGCGCCGCGCCGGTAGTAGGCTTCGGCGTCGTTCGGGTCGTGCTGCAACTGGCGCTCAAAGGCGGCCCGCGCCTCGTCATAACGCTTGAGCAGGACCAGGAGCCGGCCGAGATTGTCGGCGGCCTCGCTGAAGGCCGGGTCGATGTCGAGCGCGCGCTGGTAGCTCGCCAGCGCGCCGTCGAGCTTATCCATCGTCTCCAGCGCGGCGCCGCGGTTGTTGTGCGCCTTGACGTATTTCGGGTTGAGCGCGAGCGCGCGGTCGAGGCTGACCAGCGCCTCGTCGTAGCGACCGAGCGTGCGCAGCAGGCTGCC
>JARRQH010000169.1:0-7828 GCA_037381985.1 Pseudolabrys sp. | reverse complement strand
GAGTCCCCTAGGGAGCGCCAGACCCTCAATAAGCCATTGAAATTGCGAAAAACCTGAGCTTTCATGAGCTTAGGAAGGCTGCCTTGCTACACAAATGTAGCCCACAAGGGTGGTCCACAATGGCGGCATTGAGTTACATGCAGCGGCGCGTTTCAGGCACCTACGAATTCCGAAAACGATTGCCGGAAAGGCTCGCGGGCAGGGAAGTCCCAGCGCACATGCGCGAGGCGTTTTCCGATCTGATCAATCCCAAGACCGGAAGCTTCAAGCGCGAGCTGGTCCGTTCGCTTCAAACGAAGGACCTCAAGCAAGCCAAGCGCCGCGACCATCAAGAAGCTCTTCGCGCCACGAAGTTGTTCGAGCTGGCTATCCGGACTTTGGCGGGTGAGCCGAAAGCTGGCGCTTTGACCGATACGGACCTCCAAGAAATCGCGGATGAGGTCTACGCTGAGCTGTTGGAAGGCGATGCCGCCGAGCGCGATGAGGGAGACGACCGCCGGCGCCTTCAGACTGCCGAGGACCGGGAAAAATGGCCGGACTTGGCCACTGCCGTTCCCGAGGTGCCGGGCATTCCCGCCGCTATTGCGCATCATCCGGACGCTAAGGGCATGGCTAAAGATCATTTCCACGCGTACGGCCAAGCGCTAGAGATGTTTGATGACGAATTCCGAGAAGCGCTTGCAAGGCGCGATCCGACAATTGTCTTTACCGAGACCAGTATCGCCCTGAAGCGTCGCGGCATTTCGCCGGATCGTGCATCGCCCCAGTTTCGCGCAGCGGCCATGAAGGTGCTGGAAGCGCACGTCAGGGCCTATGATTCGATGAGGCAGCGCCAGAGCGGAACGATTGTTGCGACGCCTACTCGGACAAGGGATAGAGGGCCCAAGCTATCGGAGGCCTTCAATCGCTGGTGTGCGGGTGGGGGCGCGAAAGGGGCTAAGAAGCCGAGCCCGAATTCAATTGTCGAAGCCGAGCAAGTCATCCGCTATTTCAAAGAGCTGCACGGTGACATACGTCTGGCGACATCACTAGGGAAGTCGCTCGAAGTTTTCGAGATAATATCGCTCGTGTTCCGAGGGCCTTGCCTCGAAAGCTTCGGGTGCTCCCGATTCGAGAACTCTTGAAGCTCGATCTTTCCCCCTACTGGGCATGCCAGGAGCGGGTTTCGTTGTGATCGAGGCCGAGTTCGTTTTTGGCGGTCTCGAAACTATCTTCGATCGCCCAGCGATGCCCTTCCACCCTGACCAGCGTTTCGATGGGCGTGCCTTGTGGGCACCATATCGTGAAGAAAGCGAGATCGCCGTCGGTGATGTTTCGGCGGATCAACAGGCCGCGTATCCAGATGCCGGCGAAGGCGTCGTCATAGTCTCCAGCGTCGAGGTCGGCTAATTCCAGATAGGCCCAGTCATGGACCCGTTCGCCCTTCGTGTCGGTACCGGCGGAAAGGCGGTGCCAAACATCGGCGGGCAGACCCTCGGCAATGTCCCCGGCGGTACCCGCGACGATCTCAGGCCTTGCCCATGAGCGGAACATATGTCGGCTGCCGACACCCAGGACATAGCTCGTGCCGGCGCGCCGCAAGGCCATTTCGATGTCGCCGACGCCATAGACGCTGTCGGCGGCAACCCAGGAGAACGGCACATCCGCAGCCATGGCGCGCTCGATCATCAAAAGGGCAAGCCTCGGCTTCGTCGCAAAACCGACGGTCAGGGGAATATGCGCTCTTGCCATCCGTTCGGCATCGTCGGTCCAGGCCTTGGGCAGATAAAGCGCGCGGTCGATGAAGGCATGGCCCCGACGCGAGACATAGGCTGCAAACACGCCAATCTGGCAATTCGTGATCTTACCCGCTGACCCGGTATATTGCCGCCCACGCCGCATGAGGCCTTGCCTGCTTGAGAAAGCCGGTCTCATCGATTACCAGAACGGCGTCAGGGTCCGCCAGTGTCTCCAGCGCATAATCGCGAACAATGTCGCGTAGCGCATCGGCATCCCAACGCCCCCGGCCCAGAACCGCCTGTTGCCACCATGGTCCGCGATCTCCCGCAGCTTCGGCCCGCATCTAGCCTGTCTTGCGGCGTTCCTCGCCAAGCAAACCGTTCAGAAACTGTCCCGCAGAATTCGCAACACGTTCCTGCGTGAACAGTGGTCGCATGCGGGTCTTCACATCCCGCAACCAGCATGCCCAAAGCTCCAGCGTCGCCTCCATCGAGGTACCTGTCATCCATGACCTCCGAATCATGGTGACCCATGGATTCAGAAACCATCAAAACCGCAACTGTAATGGTAGCAAGCTGTTGAAGAAGCCTTGTCTTCGGTCGGATTGAGTGTCGGCGTCGGTTTGTACGCGGCGGGCGTCGGCTTTGGCGGACGGCGTTTCGGCCCTGAGCCAAGCCGAGATATTCGGGACGTCAATGCAATTTCAAAATACGGGCTTCTTATGTTCAATCTGTCGCCTCTATGATCACTCCGACAATCGCCAACGCCGCCTCAGATTCCGTCATTGCTTGTCACCCCCTTGATGGTTTGAGCAAGCCGCAATCGCGAGCCTTGCCCGTCGCCGCTCAACTCCACGAAACTCAAGGGTTCAGTATCGAGTCGCCAAAACGACGCGGGTGGCGCCCCGAGCAGATGAATGACGGCTGTGCGGATAACCGATGCGTGAGTGACCGCAATTGTTTTGCCATCGCTGTGCAAGACGTCGTCGATCCATGCCGAAACCCGCTGGAAAAGGTTGGCAAGTGCTTCCCCGCCGTGAGGAGCCGCAGCAAAGTCCGAAAGCCACGCTGCGATCGCCTCTGGCTCGGTTGCCTCCAAGCCCTTGAGCGTTTGCCCCGCCCAACGGCCATAGTCGCAATGGCTCAATACCGGATGGGCGCGCGCGTCTAGCGACAAAGCCTCAGCTGTCTGTCGCGCCCGAAGGGCCGGACTCGTCCATGAACGGTCGGCGGATAGCAAGGATTTGCGAAGCGCTTTCGCTCGTTCAATCGCGGCGTCTTCGAGCGGCTCATCAACGGCAAAGGCTGCCCGCCGCGTTGCTGCGGTTGCACCATGGCAGATTAATATGAGCCGCATCGTCAGACTTCCAATTGATTTTGTCACCGGCTCATCCGAGCTCATTGACAGCAGCGAGAGGGGAACGATACCATACTTCACTATCGCTTACGGGACAGGAAGCCGGTGAAGATCCGGCACGGTCGCGCCACTGTGACCGGTCTGCGTGCAAAGGCACAGGCCGGAAGTCAGACCCTCCCCGTACCATCTAACCCGTCTGTTGGGACGCGTTATCCCAGGAGGTTATAATGTCCGACGCGACTCTCGCGCCCAGCGCACAACCAAAAGCCATTCCGGTTTCCGATCTCTTGCCGTGGGTCATCTTCGGCGGTCTTCTTTTGCTTCTGGCTGTCTATTTCGTAGGCGCCGAGGAGGGCGCGACATCCATTATTCCCGGCATGTACGTGCATGAATTCGTACACGATGGACGCCATCTGCTCGGCTTCCCCTGTCATTGAGGGGAACGAACATGGTGGGAAATCTGCTCCTGCGAGGAATACTCGTCGGTGTTGTCGCCGGGGTTCTCGCGTTCGGTTTCGCGCGGACATTCGGTGAGCCGCAGGTCGATCATGCTATCTCGTTCGAAGAACAGATGAGCAAGGCGAAAGGCGAAGCGCCTGAGCCGGAGCTCGTCAGCCGTAAAGTCCAGGCCAGTATCGGCCTCTTCACCGGCGTCGTCGTATACGGGGCGGCGATCGGAGGCCTACTCTCGCTGGCGTTTGCCTTCCTTTATGGACGCGTCGGAAGAATTGGACCGCGTACCCTCGCCGCGCTACTTGCCCTAGCAGGCTTTGTTGCAATCGTGCTCGTGCCTGCCATCAAATATCCACCAAATCCGCCAGCGATCGGCAATCCCGAAACCATCGGACCAAAGACCGGTCTCTTTTTCGTGATGATGTTGTTATCTGTGTCGGCGATGGTCTTGGCGGTCATGCTCGCCCGATCTCTCCGTGCCCACTGTGACGCCGGGAACGCGGCGATCATCGCCGGCGCGGCCTTCATCGCAGCGATGGCGATCGTTCAATACGGGCTACCGACAATCAACGAAGTGCCGGACCAATTTTCCGCGGTCGTGTTATGGAAGTTCCGGACAGTGTCGCTCGGCATCCAGACGGCGCTCTGGACGGCCATCGGATTGTTGTTCGGATACGTTACCGAGCGAAGCTTGGCGCCATCCGTCGGTCGACGCATCAAAGCGCAATCAACGTTTGCACGCTGATCTTCTTTTCCTGTTCTCATACAACGTCGGCGCAAAACGCCGACCAGGGGTATGCCATGATAAACGCCGTTAAACGCCTCTTTGACGAAAGCACACCGGACATCAAGGCACGCCTCGTCACCATTTACGTAGTGCTCGCCATCCTCAACGTCGGCGCATGGGTCTGGGCCCTGGTTGCTTTTTCAACGAAGCCGACGCTGCTCGGCATTGCTCTCGTCATCTACGGCCTTGGCTTACGGCACGCGGTCGACGCCGATCACATCGCGGCGATCGACAACGTAACCCGCAAGCTGATGCAGATGAAGCAAAGACCTGTCTCCGTCGGCTTCTTCTTTGCCATGGGCCATTCCACCGTGGTCGTTATCGCCGCGGCTGCAGTTGCATTGGCCGCGACGCTTCTTGGAAGCTTTGGCGCCTTCCAAAGCGTTTCCGGTATCGTCGGCACGACGATCTCATCTCTGTTCCTCTTGGCCATCGCGGTGATGAATATCGTGATCTTTGTTTCGATTTATAAAAGCTTCCGCCGGGCACGTACCGGCGGCACTTATACTGATGAAGACCTTGACATTCTGCTCAATAACCGCGGCTTTCTCGCCCGTCTCTTCCGTCCCCTATTCCGTCTGGTGACGAAGAGCTGGCACATGTTCCCGCTTGGCTTCCTGTTCGGCCTCGGGTTCGATACGGCGACCGAGGTGGCAGTGTTCGGGGTTTCCGCCGCCCAGACGGCCAAAGGCGTACCCATCGAATCCATCTTGGTTTTTCCGGTGCTTTTTGCAGCCGGCATGTCGCTCGTCGACACCACCGACGGCGTAATGATGCTGGGGGCCTATGATTGGGCCTTCGTGAAACCGATGCGTAAGCTCTACTATAACATGACGATCACGCTGGTCTCGATCTTCGTCGCGGTACTGATCGGCGGCATTGAGGCCCTCGGGCTGATCGGCGATCAACTTAATCTCAAGGGTAGCTTTTGGAGCCTGGTTGGCGCTCTCAACGACAATTTCAATAATCTCGGATTCGTCATTATCGGCGTGTTCGCCGCCGCCTGGTTAGTCTCGTACGTGATCTACAAAGTAAAGCGCCTGGATGAAATCAACGTGCAATCGGCTTAAGCAGGAAAAGCGTCGGTGAGCTGGTGCGGATAAGCTCAGGTGCGGCGGCCACAATCGCAAGAACGACTCATGCAAGATTGAACGTTCTTGCAGGTTTGGTTGTCGCGCTTCAGTTACCGGCGGAAGCGACACCGGCGGCCGCTCACCATATAAATTCGGGGCTCCTGGCGGCCAATGCGATTGTTATTCCAAGCTTGTCGCAAGGCCAAATGGCAGTGATCGCGCGCTATAACGGTGCGATCATTGATCTCGCCGAACGGCAATTGCGCGCCGACGATGGACTCATGCGCCTGCTCAATTTCGTCAATATTCAGTTCAACGTTTGTCTGTGGAGGCTGGCGCCCGGAAGCGTGACGGATGAGATCAGTCCGTTCAATGAATGCTTGCATGCCTACTTGGCGACCACGCGGGCGCTTCTGCTGCACCTGCAGGCAACAGCGGAAGACCCAAACCTCGTCGACACGTTGGTCCGAAAAATCGATCTAGAGATGCTGAGCAACAATGCGTCGCCTGTGCTGTGCCGCTATAGTGGCGAGCCGTTCAATACCGCGGAGATCATTTATCCGCATTGGCGCGACGTGCTGTTTCACCTGCCGACATTGTTAACGTTCCTGAGCGTGATACTGATGGGTGGAAGCTTCGTAACGGCGATGGCTTGGCTGTTGCGCAAACCTCATTCGAGGGCGACATAGCGACTGTATTCAAGCCTGCGTTCCTGCCGTAAGTGTCGGCAGGACATAGGAGCAACCGTGACCTTCGAGAGAAACGGATTATGCGGAAACTGTTTGTCATCGGGATCGGCGCCGGCAATCCCGATTACCTCACTGTGCAGGCGACCAAGGCGCTGAGCGGATTGGACGTTGTTTTCCTGTTCGACAAGGGAAGCGAGAAAGGTGCCCTCGCCGCGCTGCGGAAGGACATCTGCGCGCGCTACATCAAGAATGAATCCTGCCGTGTGGTGACAGCCGAAGATCCGGAACGGGACCGCTCCCCTGCCAACTATGAAACGGCGGTCGTCACATGGCATGCCAAGCGCGCCGCGATCTATGAACGAATGATCCGCGAAGAACTTGCCGACGGCCAGCAGGGCGCCTTCCTGGTCTGGGGCGACCCCTGTCTCTATGACAGCACTTTGCGCATCGTCGACCAGGTTGCCGCCATGAAGACGGTGCCGTTCGACGTCGAGGTCATTCCCGGCATTACCAGCCTCCAGGCACTGGCGGCGCGCCACCGAATCCCGATCAACCGTGTCGGGGAGCCGGTGCTCATCACCACGGGTCGCCGGCTGGCCGAGGCTCCGCCCGCGACCGATGCCGTGGTCATGTTGGACGGCCAATACGCCTTCAAACAAATCGCCGACGACGACACGGAGATTTTCTGGGGCGCCTATCTTGGTACGCCAGAGGAGATCCTTGTTGCGGGCCCGTTGCCGGCCCGCGCCACGGAAATCGAAATGACCCGGGACGCGGCGCGCCAGCGCCACGGCTGGATCATGGACACCTATCTGCTGCGCCAGCGTGCGAGCGCGCATGAAAGCGAGTCTAATGAATAAGCACCGGCAACGTTGCGGCGGCGACGATCAGCACGATGACCTCCGTCAGCTGCTCGGCGGCGCCGAGTACGTCACCGGTCTGACCGTTGATTTGTCGCCGGCACAGCCACGCCATCAGCCCAAATCCGCAAACGATGCCGGCAACAGCGACACCGCCGGCGCGGGGGCCGAGGCAGCCGACAAGTGCCGCGGCGCCAAGCAAGGCCGCAACCAAAGCACCGACCGCAGGCGGTGTTCCGGCTTGTGCACTGACCCCATCCGTCCGCGCGGGCGGCACCAGCCGCATGAAGGCCGGCAGAACCGCGCGTCCCGCCGCATGCGCCGCCACCAGCGCGGCCAGCGCCGACACGCCATGCTCAATGGTCGCCAGGCTGCCAATGCGCAGCAAAAAGGACAGGATCAGCGCGCAGACACCGTACGTGCCGATACAGCTGTCGTGCATGATTTCGAGCTTGCGTTCGCGCGTTGCGCCTCCACCGAAGCCGTCGGCCACATCGGCAAGCCCATCCTCATGCAGCGCCCCGGTGAGCGCCGTCGTCGCGGCAACGGCGAGCACCGCAGCGACAAAGGCGGGCACCCCGGCCGCATGCGGTACGGCATATGCGGCGGCACCGAGCGCGCCGACGACGGCGCCGACGAGAGGCGCGGCCCACAACGCGCGCGCCACATCGCCAGCGCCCGCGCCAAATGGCACCGAGCCCAAGAGCGGCAGGCGTGTGAGAAAAACGAAGCTCAGCCTGACTTCGTTCAACCGGCGTTCAAGCGGATCGGGAAGATACATGGCCTATCTTTTCACGGAGTCGGCAGCGACCGAAATGCCGCTCCCTTCTGGGATGGATGCTTCTACCGGTAACGACAGAGCTCATTCGCGAGAGAAATCGAAAATATGAC
>JARRQH010000168.1:0-6690 GCA_037381985.1 Pseudolabrys sp. | reverse complement strand
CTTATCGTGATCAGGGCTTTGTAGCTCTGCAAGCCTGTCTATAAGACCGCGTCCGCTAAGATCCGAAAACTCTTCTGCTTTTGGTCCAATCTCGCGTATTGCGGGAATTAGTTCGACTTTGGGAAATTGCGTATTTTGCGGGCCGAGGAGTACCCTTGAATAGATGGCGCCTATCCAGCCATTTATGTCGCCGCCATATGCATTAAGTTGTCCGGCCCAAACCGCCTGAATTTCGGAGTCATTTATTCGAGCGCTACGAATTTCTCTGATCGTAGGCTTCTTTTCGAGATCAAAACGGTCTCCGCCGAATGGCATGGTTAGCCAGACGATTTTTTCGTCTGATAGAACCTCAGTAAGGCGTTCAATAGTGCTTTTGAAATTCGGGCTTTTTAGTTCAATTGCGGACAAAAATGTTTCTGACGGTATACCGATTGCTGCTTTTGGTGCTCCCCGTTGCCCTCCTAGATAAAGATCAAGGCCATCGGGCGTAGGGCGGACTTTCCCGCTTTTTGCGTGCAGATATCGATGGATGAAATCTAATACAGTCGACTTTCCTGCATTGTTTGCTCCGATAAAGAAGTTGAATTCGCGGAATGGAAATAGGCGCTGAGTTTCCGGGCCAATGCCTCTGTAGTTTTGAAGTGATAGGCCATGAAGAAAAATGGGCATGGAAAGTCCGCAAGCTTACCGGCAATGCGCAATTTGTATGTTGTGCCGTTTGTCTGTAATTCTAGGACAAGCCTAAAAAGTTTGAGATCGCCAAATTGGCGAAATGAGTGTATCGGCAAAAACATCAACCGGCAATATATTGTTCTTTATTCACTCCGCCGCTTCCATCCCCTCCTTCGTCCTACGCCCCCGCCTACGCGCTGCGCGCTTCGGCGAGCAAGCCGGCTTATTCCGCCGCCTGAATCCGCTTCTTCGGCTTTGTTTCCCTTGCCAACACCGGCTTCAAGAACTCCCCCGTATAGCTCCGCTTCGCCTTGACGATGTCCTCCGGCGTGCCCTGGGCGACGATCTCGCCGCCGCCGTCGCCGCCTTCGGGGCCCATGTCGATCACCCAGTCGGCGGTCTTGATCACTTCCAGATTGTGCTCGATCACCACCACCGTGTTGCCGGTCTCCACCAGCTCGTGCAGCACCTCCAGGAGCTTGGCGACGTCGTGGAAGTGCAGCCCCGTGGTGGGCTCGTCGAGGATATATAAAGTGCGGCCGGTGGCGCGCTTCGACAGCTCCTTGGCGAGCTTGACGCGCTGGGCTTCGCCGCCGGAGAGCGTGGTGGCCTGCTGGCCGACATGGATGTAGTCGAGGCCGACGCGGTGCAACAGCGCCAGCACGTCGCGCACGCGCGGCACCGCCTTGAAGAACTCGAGCGCCTCTTCCACCGTCATGTCGAGCACGTCGGCGATCGACTTGCCCTTGAACAGCACCTCCAGGGTCTCGCGGTTGTAGCGCTTGCCCTTGCAGACGTCGCAGGTGACGTAGACGTCGGGCAGGAAGTGCATCTCGATCTTGATGACGCCGTCGCCCTGGCAGGCCTCGCAGCGGCCGCCCTTGACGTTGAACGAGAAGCGGCCGGGCGCGTAGCCGCGCGCCTTGGCCTCGGGCAGGCCGGCGAACCACTCGCGGATCGGCGTGAAGGCGCCGGTGTAGGTGGCCGGATTGGAGCGCGGGGTGCGGCCGATCGGCGACTGGTCGATGTCGATGATCTTGTCGATGTGCTGCAGGCCCTCGATCTTGTCGTGCGGGGCGGGGGCCAGCGAGGCGCCGTTGAGCTTGCGCGCCACCGCGGCATAGAGCGTGTCGATGAGCAGCGTCGACTTGCCGCCGCCGGAGACGCCGGTGACGCAGGTGAACAGGCCGAGCGGAATGTCGGCGGTGACGTTTTTCAGGTTATTGCCGCGGGCGTTGACCACCTTGATCATGCGGCGCGGGTCGGGCGACCGGCGCTCGGGAATCGCCACGTTGAGCTCGCCGGAGAGATACTTGCCGGTCCACGATTGGGGCGCGGCGATCAGGTCGTCGACATTGCCTTCGGCGATGACGTGGCCGCCGTGGGTGCCGGCGCCGGGGCCGATGTCGAGCACGTGGTCGGCGGTGCGGATGGCATCCTCGTCGTGCTCCACCACGATGACGGTGTTGCCGAGGTCGCGCAGGCGGCGCAGCGTTTCCAGGAGGCGGGCGTTGTCGCGCTGGTGCAGGCCGATCGAGGGCTCGTCCAACACATAAAGAACACCCGTGAGGCCACTGCCGATCTGCGAGGCGAGCCGGATGCGTTGGCTCTCGCCGCCGGAGAGCGTGCCGGAGGCGCGCGAGAGCGTCAGATAGTCGAGGCCGACGTCGTTGAGGAAGCGCAGCCGTTCGCGGATTTCTTTGAGGATGCGCCCGGCGATCTCGTTCTGCTTGGATGAGAGCTGGTTGGGCAGCGCGCCGACCCAGTCGCCGGCCTTGCGCACCGACAGCTCCGAGACGTCGGCGATGGTGGCGCCGGCGATCTTGACGCACAGCGCTTCCGGCTTCAGCCGTGCGCCGTGGCAGGCGGAGCAGGGCGTATCGGTGAAATACTTCGCTAGGTCCTCGCGCGCCCACTCGGATTCGGTTTCCTTGAAGCGGCGCTCCAGGTTGGTGATGACCCCCTCGAACGGCTTCTTGGTCTGATAGCCGCGCAGGCCGTCGTCGTAGACGAACTTGATCTCGTCGTCGCCGGAGCCGTAGAGGATCGCGTCTCTCGTCTTCTTCGGCAGGTCCTTCCACTTGGTGTCGAGCGTGAAGCGGTAGTGCTTGCCGAGGGCGGCAAGCGTCTGGGTGTAATAGGGCGACGACGACTTCGCCCACGGCGCGATGGCGCCCTTGCGCAGTGTTGCGTCTTTGTTGGGGATGACCAGCTCGGCGTCGATGTGCTGCTCGAGGCCGAGGCCGCCGCATTCCGGGCAGGCGCCGAACGGGTTGTTGAAGGAGAACAGCCTGGGCTCGATCTCGGAAATCGTGAAGCCGGACACCGGGCAGGCGAACTTCTCCGAGAAGATGAGACGCTCATGGGTGGCGTTGCGGCCGCGGTTGGCGGCGGCGCCCGTCGCCTTGGTGTCGGCGAGCTCGATGACCGCGAGGCCGTCGGCAAGCTTCAGGCATTGTTCGAGCGAGTCCGCGAGCCGCGTGCCGATGTCGCCGCGCACCACCAGGCGGTCGACCACCACGTCGATGTCGTGGGTGAACTTCTTGTCGAGCGGCTTGACGCTTTGGATCTCGAGGAATTCGCCGTCGATCTTGACCCGCTGGTAGCCCTTCTTCATGAACTCGGCGAGTTCCTTCTTGTACTCGCCCTTACGGCCGCGCACGAGAGGTGCCAGCACGTAGATGCGCGTGCCTTCCGGCAACTCCAGCACGCGGTCGACCATCTGAGAGACGGTCTGGCTTTCGATCGGCAGGCCCGTGGCGGGCGAATAGGGGATACCGACCCGCGCCCACAGCAGGCGCATGTAGTCGTAGATCTCGGTAACGGTGCCCACCGTCGAGCGCGGGTTCTTCGACGTGGTCTTCTGCTCGATGGAGATGGCCGGCGACAGGCCGTCGATCTGGTCGACGTCCGGTTTCTGCATCATTTCCAGGAACTGGCGGGCGTAGGCCGACAAGGACTCGACATAGCGGCGCTGGCCCTCGGCGTAGATGGTGTCGAAGGCGAGCGACGACTTGCCCGAGCCGGAGAGCCCGGTGAACACCACGAGCTGGTCGCGTGGGATGGTGACGTCGACGTTCTTGAGATTGTGCTCGCGGGCGCCGCGGATGGTGATGGCGCGGGCGTCGCGGGCGGCTTTGGCACTTTTGTCGAAAAGGTCGTTCATGAGGGCGGTTCTGGACTTTCGGGGGCGCGGACGTTGTGGAACGTAGTGAGAACGGCGGCCTTGCGCCAGTCCAGGGCCGGCAAACCGGCCATGGCGGCTGGGGAAAATTCCGCGTTCCCGGCAGCGGTAGGCCAATAGGCAAAGCCGTCCAGGGCTTAGGGGAGCTTCTTAGAACGTTTCTAAGCTATTGAGATAAAAGGCCTTATATCTTGACCCAGCGCAAAGTCGCGCGCACATGAGAGTGGTAATTAATAACAACGCGAACGGACCGCACCGTTTGCCGGGAAGGGAAAGCGATTCATGACGGTCCTGGTCGAGACGATCCCCAGCGACGCCGCCGCGGCGGTGACGCCGTGCTGTCTGGGCGAGGCCCAGCGCGGGTTCCGGGGCCGCATTCACACCATCGACGCCGAGCCCCACAGCCACGCCTTGCCGGCGGACGAGTTGGAGCGCCGGCTGATCGAGCTCGGTTTCACCGAGGGGGCGACGGTCGAAATCCTGCACGAGGGCATGTTCGGCCGCGATCCGATCGCGGTGCGCATCAACAACGCCACCGTCGCGCTGCGCCGCCGTGAGGCGATGGCCATCCTCGTCGTCTAACCGATCAACCGATAATGCCATGAGCGTTCTGACCGGGGGCGGTCCCCTTCATCTCGCCCTGATCGGCGCGCCGAACTGCGGCAAGACCGCGTTGTTCAACGCGCTGACCGGCAGCCGCCAGAAGGTCGCCAACTATCCGGGCGTCACCGTCGAGCGCAAGACCGGCATGGTGCAGACGCCGGCCGGCCGCCGCGTCAGCCTGGTCGATCTGCCCGGCACCTATTCGCTGCGCGCTCGCAGTCCGGACGAGGAAGTCACCCGCGACGTGGTGCTCGGCCGTTTCGCCTCCGAGCGGACGCCGGATTTTCTGCTGTGCGTCGCCGACGCCACCAATCTGCGGCTGGCGCTGCGGCTGGTCATCGAGCTGAAGCGGGTGGGGCGGCCGCTGCTGCTGGTGCTCAACATGATCGATATCGCGCGCCGGCGCGGCATCGAGATCGATCTCGACAAGTTGTCGGCAGAGCTCGGCGTGCCGGTGACGACGGCGGCGGCGGTGCGCCGCGGCGGCACCGACGATCTCCTGCGCCGCCTCGACGAGGTGATGGCCGCGGAAGGCCACGCGGCGGACGAGAGCGCATGGACGGTGCCGACCACCGGCGAACTGCGCGCCGCGCAGCGCGAGGCCGACCGCATTATCGCCCTTGCCGTCACCATGCCGGCCAAGCCCGACACCCTGACCACGCGGCTCGACGCCGTGCTGCTGCATCCGGTGTTCGGGCTCGTATTCCTGCTCGGCATCCTGTTCGTCATGTTCCAGGCGGTGTTCACCTGGGCGCAGCCGTTGATGGACCTGATCTCCGCCGGCTTCGACGCGCTCGCGCTCGCGGTGCACACGTGGTTGCCCGCCGGCCTGCTGCAGAGCTTCCTCGCCGACGGCGTCATCTCCGGCGTCGGCAGCGTGCTGGTCTTCCTGCCGCAGATCCTGATCCTGTTCCTGTTCATCCTGCTGCTCGAAGACCTCGGCTACATGGCGCGCGCCGCCTTCCTGATGGATCGCATCATGGGCGGCGCCGGGCTGCACGGCCGCGCTTTCATCCCGCTGCTGTCGAGCTTCGCCTGCGCCATTCCCGGCATCATGGCGACGCGCGTCATCGACAATCCGCGCGACCGGCTGACCACCATCCTGGTGGCGCCGCTGATGACGTGTTCAGCGCGCATCCCGGTCTACACGCTGATCATCTCGGCCTTCATTCCGAATAAGCAGATCTGGGGCTTCGCCAGCCTGCAGGGCGTGGTGATGTTCGGGCTTTACGCCGCCGGCATTATCAGCGCGCTCGGGGTGTCGTTCCTGGCCAAGTTCTTCTTCTGGCGCGAGGACCCGACGCCGCCGTTCATGCTCGAATTGCCGGACTACAAGTTGCCGCGGCCGCGCAGCATCGCGCTCGGCCTCTACACCCGCGCCAAGATCTTCCTGGAACGCGCCGGCACCACGATCTTCTCCATGATGGTGGTGATCTGGTTCCTGGCCTCGTTCCCGCGTCCGCCGGCGGGCGCCAGCGGACCGGCGATCGACTACAGCCTGGCCGCCATCATCGGCCATTGGATCGAGCCGCTGCTGGCACCGATCGGCTTCAACTGGCAGATCAGCGTGGCCTTGATCCCCGGCATGGCGGCGCGCGAGGTCGCGGTCGCCGCGCTCGGCACGGTCTACGCCATCTCCGGCACCGACGGTGCCGCCGAGCAGATCGGCAAGGTGCTCGCCAGCCAATGGACTCTGGCGACCGCGCTGTCGCTGCTGGCCTGGTACATCTTCGCGCCGCAATGCGCGGCGACGCTCGCCGTCATCAAGCGCGAGACCGGAAGCTGGAAGTGGATGTTTGTCACCTTCAGCTACATGCTGGCGCTGGCCTATATCGCCTCGCTGCTCACCTACAACGTCGCGGCAGCGCTCGGCGCCGGCTAGTGGTGGGCCGTTCGCGGACGGCGTATCGTCACCGTTGCGCGGTGCCGCGCTTTGCGCGTAGACGGCGGCGATAAAGCGCGGTCCACAGCGCCAAGCCGCCGATGGTCCCGTAGCCGACGAGGGGCGCGACGATCAGGTAGTCGGCGATGGGCAGCAGGAAGACAAGTGCGACCGCGACGGCGAATTCGCCGACCAGCCCGGTGCCCCAGACCAACGTCATCGTCATGACGGCGCGGCGCAGGCCGGCATCGTCGCGCCGGGCGTCGAATTGCGTCAGCGCGTCCGGCGATTGGCGCCCGACGGTCGCGCGGGCCAGCGGCCAGATCAACGGCTTGCCGATCGCCGCCGA
>JARRQH010000167.1:0-6729 GCA_037381985.1 Pseudolabrys sp. | reverse complement strand
CCGGCGCTCAGCTTGCGGAGGCCGCCGCCGGCACGAACTTCAGCGCCGCGCCGTTCATGCAATAGCGCAAGCCCGTGGGCGGCGGGCCGTCGTTGAAGACGTGACCGAGATGGCCGAGGCAGCGGCTGCAATGCACCTCGGTGCGCGTCATGAAGAACGAGCGGTCGGTCTTGGTTCCCACCGCATTCGGCAACGGCTCGTAGAAGCTCGGCCAGCCGGTGCCGCTTTCGAACTTGGTCTCCGACGAGAACAGCGGCAGGTCGCAGCCTGCGCAGGCGAAAGTGCCCTTGCGGTGCTCGCGCAACAGCTTGCTCAAGCCGGCGCGCTCGGTGCCGTGCTGGCGCAGGATGTTGTACTGCTGCGGGGTGAGCCGCTTACGCCATTCCGCGTCGGAGAGATGCACCCAATCGATATCGTGCTCGGTGGTGCTCATTTGTCCTGCCTTGCCGGATTTGCTGGCGACGGCGAGCGCAGCAAGCGCGACGCCGCCCGTCAAGAGGGAGCGCCTGTTCAGCATCAGCCTTCTCCCTTCGCTGCGTTGCCCCAGATCTGCTCGATCCGCTGATCGCGTCCACAGTTCCAGCGATAGAAATTATATTTCAGCGGGTTCTTCTTGTAGAAGTTCTGGTGATACGCCTCGGCCTTGTAGAACGGGCCGGCGGTGTCGATCTCGGTATAGATGTGCTTGCCGAGCTCGGCGGCGACCTTCTTCTTGGAGGCTTCGGCGAGCTTTCGCTCTTCCGCGTTGTGCACGAAGATCGCGGTGCGATACTGGTTGCCGACGTCGCAGAACTGGCGGTCCTTCACCGTCGGGTCGACGTGGTGCCAGTAATAGGTCAAGAGCTGGCTGTAGCTGACGATGCTCGGATCGTAGACCACTTCCACCGATTCCGCGTGACCGGTGCCGCCGGCGGAAACCTGATGATACGTCGGGTTCTTGACGTGGCCGCCGGTGTAGCCGGAGATGGTCGCCAGCACGCCTTTGACGTGATCGAAGTCGCTTTCCATGCACCAGAAGCAGCCGCCGGCGAAGGTCGCCACCGCCCGCCCCGGCTTGTGCGCCATGGTGCCTTGGGTGCCTTGCGCAGCCGCCGTGCCGGCAGCCGCCAGCACGAGGATGAAGCCGAGCAGAAGCCGTCGCATGGTGGATTCCTCCCATGAATGTTCGGCCCCTGACATATACCTTTCCGGCGCAACCTGAATTCACGTTGCCATCACCCCGCCTTCACGTTGGCGCGAGGTAGTCTCGGCGTCGTGCCCGGCCTTGTGCCGGGCATCCACGCCTTCTATGCATGAACCAAGACGTGGATGATCGGGACAAGCCCGGCCATGACGGCGGAATGTGAGGAATTCCATGCGTTTTGAAGGTACCCAAGACTATGTGGCGACCGACGACCTGAAGGTCGCGGTCAACGCGGCGATCACCCTGGAGCGGCCCCTGCTGGTCAAGGGCGAGCCCGGCACCGGCAAGACCGTGCTGGCGCTGGAGGTCGCCAAGGCGCTTCAAGCGCCGCTGATCGAATGGCACGTCAAATCGACCACCAAGGCACAGCAGGGCCTGTACGAATACGACGCGGTTTCGCGCCTGCGCGACAGCCAGCTCGGCGACGAGCGCGTCAAGGACATCCGCAACTACATCAAGCGCGGCAAGTTGTGGGAGGCCTTCGTCGCCGACGAGCGCCCGGTGCTGCTGATCGACGAGATCGACAAGGCCGACATCGAGTTTCCCAACGATCTGTTGCAAGAGCTCGATCGCATGGAGTTCTTCGTCTACGAGACCGGCGAGACCGTGAAGGCGCGGCGACGGCCGATCGTGATGATCACGTCGAACAACGAGAAGGAGCTGCCGGACGCCTTCCTGCGCCGCTGCTTCTTCCACTACATCCGCTTTCCCGACACCGACACCATGCAGGCGATCGTCGAGGTGCACTTTCCCGGCATCAAGAAGCGCCTGGTGAGCGAGGCCTTGCGGCTGTTCTACGAGATCCGCGAGGTGCCGGGTATGAAGAAGAAGCCGTCGACCTCGGAGCTACTCGACTGGCTGAAGCTCTTGATGGTCGAGGACATCGGCCCCGAGTTGCTGCGCGAGCGCGACCCCAAGAAACTGATCCCGCCCTTACACGGCGCGCTGATCAAGAACGAGCAGGACGTGCATTTGTTTGAACGCCTGGCGTTCATGGCGAGGCGCGAGGGGCGGTAAGCGCGCCCTACTCCGCCGCCTGCGGCTGCGCCGCCCGCCGCGCGCTCTTGCGTTCGCGCGCGCGCCAGCGCCGTTGCGCCATCGCCTGCGCCGCCGTGTCGCGGGCGCCACGCGTCCAGTACAGCGTCTGCGCCAGCGCGCGGCCGGCGACGCCGCCGGCCCACACCAGTTCGTAGGGCGCGAACAGCCGCCAGGTGTCGTCCTTGTCGACGATGCCGCGCGCGATCATCTCGCCCGCCATGGCCGTGGTGTTGAGGCCATGGCCGGCGAAACCACTCGCCACCCATTGCCCGGGCTCGAGCTCGCCGATCTGCGGCATGTGATGCACCGGCAGGCCGAGCGTGCCGCGCCATAGATGCGCGACCGCGACCGGGCCGAGCGTGGGAAAGGCGCGGCGGATGTCGCGTTGAAGCGCGCGCGCGAACTTGCGCGGATCGGCTTCCCACACCCGCATGCGGCCCGACCATTGCAGCCGCTCGCCGTTCTCTTTATCACCGACGATGCGATAGTGATTGTCGGCGCGCGGCCCGTCGCTCACCGCGCCGCGATAGCGGATCGTCTCGCGCAGCTCCGGTCCCATCGGCTCGCTCATCATGACGAAGGTGCTGGCCGGCACCAGCGTCGCCGCCAGCTCCGGCATCAGCGCGCCGATATGGACGTTGCCGGCGAGCACCACGTGCGGCGCGCGCACGCGCGCGTGCGGGGTGACGATGCGCTTGCGCACGCCGCTCGGGTCGATCTCGACCGCCGGCGTGCGCTCGAAGATGCGTGCGCCGGCGGCTTCCGCATCGGCGGCTAAGCCCAGCGCGTAATTGACCGGATGGATATGGAAGCCGGTCGGGTAATGCACCGCGCTGAAATAGCGCGGGTTGGGCAAGACCTCGCGCACGCGCTCGGTGGACCAGGCCTCGACCTCGGCGCCGAGCCAGCGTAGCCGCTCCACGTCGCTGCGGCTTTCCCGGCCGCTGTCGTCGCTCTTGGAAACATAAAGCCAGCCGGGCACCGGGTTGACGCCCGGCATGCCGGTCTCGTCGATGGCGCGGCGCACGTAAGCAAGACCCCGCTCCGACAGCGCCCAAAGCTCCTTGGTGTGATCGAGCCCGATGCGCTCGATCATCTTCTCGGCGTCTTCCTGGAAGCCGGGCAGCACGAAGCCGGTGTTGCGCCCGGAGGCCGCCCAGGCCACGCGGCTCGCCTCCAGCACCGCCACCGACCAGCCGCGCCGCGCCACCTCGCGCGCGGCAGTGAGGCCGGCAAGCCCGGCGCCGACGACACAGACGTCGACGTCGAAATCGAAGGTGAGCTGCGGGCGCTCTGGGGCCGCGACGTGCGTCGCCTCGTACCAGGTGGCGTCGGGGTTGTGGATTTCGGTCATCGAATTACGGTTGGCTTCGTTTCAAGGTCTTGAGCCATTTTGACACGCGTCAAGGCGGCGGTCGGGGCCGCGCATGCTAGACTGACCCGAAATCGAAAGCGATGCCCCTTACCGGCATACCCGATTGCGAATCCCCGTCCGATTGTTAAGTGACCCATCATGCGCCGTCTGCTCATCTTTCGTCACGCCAAGGCCGACCGCGCCGTCCCGGGCGCGCCCGACCGCGAGCGCCCCCTGGTCGACCGCGGCCGCAAGGACGCCGCCAAGATCGGCGCTTATATGGCGGCCCACGCCCTGATGCCGGACCGGGTGCTGGTTTCGCCCGCGACCCGCACTCAGCAGACCTGGAAGACTGCGGAGGGCGCCTTCAAGCCGGCGCCGGCGGCGACCATGGTGGACAAGCTCTACGATGCCACCCCCCACGCCATCCTGGCGGCGATCAAGGACGTGCCGGCGAAGGCGCATACGCTGATGGTCGTCGCCCACAACCCCGGCCTGCACGAATTGGCGCTGATGCTGATTGCCTCCGGCGACGTGGAAGCGCGCGAGAAACTGCGCGAGAAGCTGCCGACCTCGGGGCTGGTGATCGTCGACTTCGCCTTCGACGACTGGAACAAGCTGCACCCGCAGTCCGGGCGGCTGGAGCGCTTCGTCAGCCCGAAGTCGCTGGAGCCGGCGGGTTAGGTCGTCTGGCGATTGCCCCTGCGGCCCGACAGCAGCAGGCCGGGCGGCGCATCGGGCCGGTACGTCCCCGGCCGATTGCGGCGCAGGAAGTTGGCGCCGTGCCACAGGAACAGCGCGACGAAGGCGGTGATGAAGGCCGCGGCGCCGTAGGTGTGACGCGTCAACGCCTGCACGACGACCCCCAGTAGGCCGGCTGCCACCACGCCATAGAGCACCAGCCCCGACCAGTAGACCAACGGGTTCACGCCGCGCAGGAAGCGCACAGCGCCCGCCGGAACCTCGTGCGCGATGCGGGCGTGCAACTCGCCGACGAAGGTGGCATAGGCGTCGTCGAGCCGCTCCTGCTCGACCATGCTCTTCCAGGAGGTCGACGATAGCTGCACCCGGGGCGAGCCCTCGGCCCAGATCTCGGTGAGAAACCGCTGCGTCTGCAGGCCAGCCGGCTTGAACGACAGGCGGACGCGGCGCACGTCGCGGTAGCGCACCCGGCCCGAACGGCGGCCGGCGGACCAGTCCATGCCGCCCGCGGTCAGCCGGAATTGCCAGGGCGCGCCCGCAAGCGACGGCCGGTAGCTGTAGGTCGGCTCCCCGTTCGGCGGCGCGTCTGTGGGGGCGACTGTCATGTTCGGTTTCCAGGAAATGAGGCTGTGGCGGCGGTTCCGCGCGCGAAGCGCGCGTTAACCATGCTGGCGGGTGGCACTACCTAACTGGTGCGGAAACCACCGTCACGGTTTCAATCGACAATAGTTTATAATAGCCTAATACTGCTTTAGTGGCATGCGTGCGCGGAGGAGTGGCATGGCTAAGTTGACGGATTTGTTCGGCCGCAAGGTTGAGAACGGCGCGGAAGCGCCGCCGCGCGCCGTACCCAATCCCCTCTCCGCGAGCAGCGCCGCGCCGTCGGCGACCCAGACGCCGAACCGCCCCAACGGCGGCGAGCGGCCATCGGTGCTCGACACCACGAGCGATCTCGGCTCGCGCATGGGCGAGGAAAACGAAGCGCTGCGCAACATGCTGAGCGACGCCGGCCGCAAGATCGGCGAGCTCGACCAGCTCAAGCAGGCCTTCGACAAGCTGGTCAATCCCTTCAACGCCACCCTGCGCGCGCTCGAAGAAGAAAAGTCGCAGACGCTCAGCCTGTCCGGCATGCTGGCGGAATCGCGCACCGCCTACGAGACGCTGCGCAACGAATTCGACGACATCGAACGCAAGGCCACCGCGCTCGAAGCGGAAGCCGACCGCCTGCGCGAGAACCTCGAGCTCGCCAGCGAGACCAACCGCTCTCTCGAAAGCAACGTGAGCGAGCTCGCCAACGAGATTTCCTCGAACCGCGCCCAGATCGCCGAGCTCGAACGCCAGTTCGCGCAGGAAAGCGCCCAGCGCCGTTCGCTGAGCGAGGCCCGCCGCGCCGCGCAGGAGCAGGTCGACGCCTCCGAGAAGCACATCGTCGAACTGGAAGGCGAGCTCGCCGCTGCGCGCGAAAAGCTGGTGCTGATGGAGGACGACCGACACTCGCTGCAGACCGCGGTTGACCACGGCCTGAACGAGAACGCCCGCCTCGGCCGCCGCCTGACCGAAAGCGAAAACGCGCTCACCGCCACCCGCGCCCAGCTCGGCAAGGTGGAGTCGAGCTTCGCGGAAGCCTACGCCGAACGCGGCCGGCTCGCCGCCTCGCTCGACGAGGTCAAGGAGCAGCACCAGGCCGAGCGCAACACCATGTCCATGCGGCTCGACGCGCTGTCCTCGCGCGCGGCCACCGCCGAACGGCTGCTGGCGGAGGCGCGCCAGAACCTGCTCGCCCGCACCGAGGAAGTGCGCGCCTTCGACCGCAAGGCGACGGAGGCGACCATCGCGCGCAACGCGGTGGAGAAGCGCCTCGGCCAGATCGAAACCGCGCACGAGGCGCGCGAGCGTCAGGTCAAGGAGCTGGAGCAGGCGCGCAACGCGCTCGCCGAGCGCAACAACGGCCTCACCAAGCAGCTCAAGGCGCGCGACACCGCGAGGACCCGGGCCGAGGTTAAGATCGCGGCACTCACCGAGCGAAACGGCCAGCTCGAAGCCGACGTGCAGGTCGGCCGCACCAGGATCGAGAAGCGGGTCGAAGACCTCAGCAGCGCCCTGCAGCGCGAGCGCCTGGAGCGCGCGGTGGTCGAAGGCGCGCTGGAAGCCGCCCGCAAGGACAATGCCCGCCTGCAAAGCGAGATGACCGAGCTACGTGCAAGCATCGGCCGGCGCGCGCCGCTCGACGCCGAGAACGCGCTGGCGCCGAGCGCGCCGGCCAACGAAGACGTGGACGATATCTTCGAGCCGGGCACGGAGGCCCGCGCGGCCCCGAAAACGAAACGCGGGACTTGGTGCCCCGCGTTCCCCGAAAAGCTAGTTCGGGCGCGGCGTCGCCGCGGCCGCCGGTCTTACGGCTTGTCGTTGGCCGCGCGGGCCTCCGTGCCCGGCTCGAAGATATCGTCCACGT
>JARRQH010000166.1:0-6766 GCA_037381985.1 Pseudolabrys sp. | reverse complement strand
ACGTTTCCGGCTATTGCCGGTATTGCTGAATGCGCGTGGTGCGCAGGCCCGCGAGGCCGTGCTGGTCGATCGAGTACTGCCAGGAGAGGAATTCTTCGACCGTCAGCGTATAGCGCGCGCAGGCTTCCTCGAGGGACAGAAGACCGCCGCGCACGGCGGCCACAACCTCCGCCTTGCGGCGGATGACCCAGCGCTTGGTGGTCGGCGGCGGCAGGTCCGCGATAGTCAGCGGACTACCATCGGGCCCGATGACATACTTGACCCTCGGGCGATGGGGCTCGGTCATAGGTCTATACTCACAACTCGACTGACGACTACTGGGCGGACAATACGCCGCGCCGCTTAAAAATTGACTAAGCGCGGCAGCGTAAACGACGGCAGATTGGCCGGTTTCCGCTAACGTTTTGGTTACGGTTGGATCATGCGATTCATTGGCCGCGGGCGCAAGCACCTTGCGCGCGACGGTAGAGTAAGAACGCTTCACCCCGGTTGCGGCGCGCGGGGCGCGGAAAACGCGGTCGATGGGCGGTGTTCGTAGCTCACGGGACCTCGCGGCCAGGATCGGATCCCTTGCGGGTACGCCGTTCCTAGTTGATGACCTGCTGGATCTTGTCGAGCGCGTATTTCTGGCCGTTGACCGAAATCACCGGAGGCGATTGCGTCATGTCGACGGAACCGACGGTGCCCTCCGATTGGGTGGAGACCGCCACCGCTTGCTTGTTGGCGTCGGTCGCGGCGATGTCGATGGTGTAGTTGCCGTCGGGTTGCGGGACGCCGTTGTTGTTGTGGCCGTCCCAGGTGAAGGTCTGGGCGCCCGAGTTGAGCGAGACGTTGCGCCGGTAGACGAGCTGGCCGTCGGAATTCGTGATCGACAGGGTGCCGGTCGCCGGCTTGGTCGTGGTCAGGTTCCAGGTGGCCTTGCCGTTGGCGAGCGCGGTGGTGGTACCGTCCACCACGACGTTCTTGCCGACGTAGCCGAGCGCCTGCGTCGTTTCCGCGGTCTGCTGCAGCGCGACCAGGGACTTGAGCTGGTCGTTCGACTTGATCTGCTGCTCGACCTGGGCGAACTGCACCAGTTGCTGGGTGAACTGGTTGGTGTTGAGCGGGTCGAGCGGGTTCTGGTTCTTGAGCTGCGTGGTGAGCAGGCTCAGGAAGGTGTTGAAGTTGTTGGCGATGCCGGCGGTGGCGCTGCTGCTGGCGCCGGAGCCGGAGCCGGAGCTCGGCGAGGTTGGGGCGATGGCGTTGGCTGCCGCGGGAGCAACTGTCATGGCTATTCCTCAGACCCGGATATCGACGCCGCCGGCGCGGCCGAGATAGCGGCCGTAGCCGGCCGGGACGTCGGCGGCGGCACCGGTGCCGTCGTTGAGCATGATGTGGCCGACGGCGTTGCGGCTCGATTGCTGTTGCTGCTGCTGTTGTTGCTGCTGGCCGGCGAACGAATCCCTCAGCGAATACTGCAACCCATTGTCCGCCGTCTTGAAGCCGGCGTCCTGCAGGGCGCGCTGCAAGCCGGACGCGTCGCGCTGCAGGAGGGCGAGCGTGTCCTTGCGGTCGGCCATCAGGTGCGAGGTGACGTGGCCGTCCTTGTCCACCGAAAGCTTGACGTCGACGCGGCCGAGCTCGGGCGGGTCGAGGCGGATCGAGAAGCTGTTCTTGCCGGCCGACGCGCGCGCGGCGATGGCGACCGCGATACCCGCGAGCGGCACGGGTGGCGCTGGCGGCGTCTGAGGCGGGGGCGCGGCCGTGGCGGCGGCGGTGCGTGTCGTCTGTGCCGCCTGCTGGTTTGCGGCACTCGCCGCGTTGAGGGTCTGCGCGGCATCGGGCACCGATGGCGCGGACGCCGGCGTGTTCTGGGTGCTGTTCTGAGTCTTGACGGTCGTGCCGCCGTTCGCGTTGAGCTCCTTGGGAAGGTGCGCGTCCTTCGTGGTTTCGCCGCGCGCGGCGGCGACCAGCTTCTGGTCGGCGGCCTTTTCATTGGCGCTGGGCGCGGCCTGGGTGGTGGTCTGTTGCGCAGCGGCGTTCTGCGTTCCCGCCGTCTGCGCTTGCGCCTGCTGAGCCGTCTGCGCGGCCTGCTTGGCGTCGGTCGCGGTCTTGCCGCTGTCGGCGGTGCCGTTGCCCGATGCGGGCGACCCCTGCGCCGTTGCGGTAGCGCCGGCGCCGGTGGCACCGGTGGACGCATGCGCCTGCACGGCGGCGCTTTGCTGGGCAGCGGTTTGCACGACCGATACGGTTGCCGTGGCGGCCGCGTCGGTCTTCCTGGACCCGCTCTCCGACTTGGCGGTCTTGTCCTTATTCTTATCGGACGTGCCGGTCTTCTTCTTGCCGTCGTCCGTTGGCGGCGGTTCGGCCGTCACGATCTCGCCGGCCTTGGCGGAATCGGTGCCGCCGCCGGCCTTGGCGCCGGCACCGGTCTTCGGTGCGGTCTGCGAAGGGGTTTCGGCACCGGAATTGGCGCTGGCGCCGGACGTGTCTCCGGATTTGGCGCCAGCCTTGTCCGCCGATTTGGCCCCGGTCTTGTCGCCGGCCTTGTCGGTGGATTTTGCCCCGGACCCGGCCTGCTGGCTGGCGCTGCTATCGCCGGATTGGCCGCTGTCCGAGGCTTTTTTCCCGGCCGGCTGATCCGCCTTGCCGTTCTGCGAGGACTGAGCCGGCGTATTGTCCGCCTGGCTCTGGGCGGGCGGCTGGCTGGCCGCCGATTCCCGGTTCGTCGTCCGCGACGAGGACCCCTGGTCCTGCGGCGGTGGCGACGGCGGGCTGGAACTATCGATCAGGCTGTCGAACGCGGAAGCGCCCCCATTCGCCTGGTCGGATCTGGCCGACGCGGGGCGGGCAGGGGGCTGGCTGTAGCTCGATACGGCCGTTTCCGACGCGACGTGCGACACTCTTGAAGACCTCCGGATATCCACCGTCTCCGGTAGCAATCCTCGGGCCAGTCGCGAATTTGACGCAATCTCTTTTATTATCAGTGGCTTATTTTATTCGCGCGGGACTTATGTTATAAGATGCCCGGCAGTGCCTGCACCCCCAGCCCGGCAAGAATTGCCGCCCGGCCGGCCCTCTGCCATCAAGAGCCGCGACGCCTGAGGACGCCTGCGCTCATTGCGCCACCTCCCCCGGCACCTGTAGTAAGAAGCATCATGCTCAACAGCCTCGACCTTGCCGGCCGTCCCGAAGCTACCCGTGTCGTCGTCGCCATGTCCGGCGGCGTGGACTCGTCGGTGACCGCGGCGCTGCTCAAGGCCGAGGGCTATGACGTCGTAGGCGTGACGCTGCAGCTCTACGACCACGGCGCCGCCACCCACCGCAAGGGCGCCTGCTGCGCCGGCCAGGACATCTACGACGCCAAGCGCGTCGCCGAGCGGCTCGGCATTCCGCACTACGTGCTCGACTATGAGAGCCGCTTCAAGGAAGCGGTGATCGACCGTTTCGCCGAAAGCTACATCCACGGCGAGACGCCGGTGCCATGCGTCGACTGCAACATGGCGATCAAGTTTCACGACCTGCTCGACACCGCGCGCGAGCTGGGCGCGCAGGCGCTCGCCACCGGGCACTACGTTGCCTCGCGGCAATTGCCGTCGGGCGGGCGCGGGCTGTTCCGCGCGCGCGAGGCCGAACGCGACCAGAGCTATTTCCTGTTCGCGACCACGCGCGAGCAGCTCGAACTGCTGCGCTTTCCGCTCGGCGAGCGCACCAAGGCCGAGACGCGCGAGCTCGCGCGCGAATTCGGTTTGGCGGTCGCCGACAAGCACGACAGCCAGGACATCTGCTTCGTGCCGACCGGGCATTATGCCGAGGTCATCGAGCGGCTGAAGCCGGGCGCGGCGGAAGCGGGCAAGATCGTCGATCTCGACGGCCGCGAGCTGGGCACGCACACCGGCATCATTCATTATACCGTCGGTCAACGCCGCGGCTTGGGCGTTGCCACCGGCTCGCCGCTTTATGTAGTGCGGCTCGATGCCGAGCGTCGTGAGGTCGTGGTCGGCCCGCGCGAGGCGCTGCGCATGAGCCGTATCCTGCTGCGCGACATCAACTGGATCGGCGACGGTACGTTGGATCAGGCGCTCGCCGACGACCGGCTGGAGGTATTCGTGAAGGTGCGTTCGGCCCGGCCGCCGCAGGCCGCCTGGTTGCACCGCAGCGAAGACGGCTATGAAGTCGATCTTGTGGACGGCGAGCACGGCGTTTCACCGGGGCAGGCTTGCGTGTTCTACGATGCGCCCGAGGGTCAGGCTCGCGTGCTCGGCGGCGGTTTCATCCGCAGCGCGTTGCCGGCGGCCGAGGGTTTGCCGGCGCCCGACCGGTCTGTAGTGGCGGCGGGCCTTTAGCGGCCGACGTCGTCGATTGTGCGAAGCTGTCGATATCTAGAGCAGGATCCCGAAAAGTGGGAACCGATTTTCGGAAAAGATCATGCTCAAACTAAAAGCTAGACTATGATCTGATTCAATCTAAATGGATCATGGTCTAGTGGTCCGATTCCGACATTTGCATCCTGCTGCCGCAAGCTCCCGAGCAAATGTCGAAATCAAGGGACCACTAGCAATTATTTGTTTCTAGTGGAGCTTTGAATTTGACATTTCATTTGATGGGCGACTTGTCGCGAATGGGTATCAAATGTCAAATTCGCTCCACTAGGGACGACGGAACCTGAGCGACAGCTTCTCGTTTGGGAGTGATGGATCGGCGGCGGATGGGAACGGGGGCGGACATCGATAGACAAGGCATCGAGCGTGCCTATGCGCGCTGGGCGCCGATCTACGACGTGGTCTTCGGCGCCCCGTTCGCGCCCGGACGCCGCGCGGCGATCGCCGCCGCCGAAGAATTCTGCGGGCCCGGCGGCGGCCGCATCCTGGACGTCGGCGTCGGAACCGGGATTTCGCTGCCCGCCTATGCCCCGGTCAACCGCGTGGTCGGTGTCGACCTCTCGGCGCCGATGTTGCGCAAGGCGCAAGCGCGCGCCGCAGAGCACGGTTTGCAAAACGTCGAAACGCTGGCGGTCATGGACGCCGAGCATCTGGCGCTGCCCGACGAATCCTTCGACGTGGTGATGGCGCAATTCGTCATCACCACCGTGCCGCATCCGGAAGCCGCCCTCGACGAATTCTTCCGCGTCACCCGGCCGGGCGGCGAGATCATCCTGGTCAATCACATTTGCGCCGATGCCGGCCCGCGCCACCTGTTCGATAAGGCCATCGCGCCGGTGGCGCGCTGGCTCGGCTGGCGCACCGAATTTCCGTTCAAAGTCCTGACCGACTGGGCGGCGCGCCACGGCGGCGTGCGGGTGATCGAGCGCCGCGAGATGCCGCCGCTCAACCATTTCACACTGGTGCGCTTCGAGCGCCTGACAGATCCGATGGCCGCTGCGGCCGAGTAGGGGCATTTGCCGCCCCGCGGGCGGGCGCCCCGGCGTCGGTCCGGCGCCGCCGGCATCTGGCGGATTCGGCCCGAAACGGGACATGCGGCGGGCGCTGCGCCGGCTTGCTTGACAGGCTTTGCCCGCACTCCCTATATCGCCCCCATTCCGGCGTTGGCCGGAACCGGTGGCGGGGTAGCTCAGCTGGTTAGAGCAGCGGAATCATAATCCGCGTGTCGGGGGTTCGAGTCCCTCCCTCGCTACCATCAATCCCCACACCCGTTTGACCCCGTTGGGGTAAGCACGTTCGCCAAGGATCGAATTCAGGCGTCCTGATATCTCGATTTTGATCGCGCCGGGTTCGGACGGGTCGCGGTAGACCGTCACCGTTTCGACGAGTTCTCGTATGGCTGCCGCGCATTCCCGGTCGCCTAACCGCATACCTTCCGCCAGCGTGTGTTGTAGGGCGTCGAGTTGCTCTTCGTAATGCTTCAGAATGGCGGGATGCAGCGAAACGACTTCGAATGCGGGTCGAGCGTTTGCCAGTTCTGGAAGTTCTGGATTGTGTCCCACGGCGTGGTGTAGCTGAATGCGGTTGACTGCGTTCGTGGGCATGGGCCGGATCGGTCAACTGGCGATTGCCGGGAAGCTGACGGCGGGATCATTGCCCAAAGGCGCGCTGGTTTCCGGCGTCATGTAGCGTCCGCGCTGGACCGCCCACTCGTCGTTCTGCTCGAGCAGGATGGCGCCGACCAGGCGGGTGATGGCGTCCTCGTTGGGGAAGATGCCGACCACTTCAGGTCGCCGCTTGACCTCGCCGTTGAGGCGTTCGAGCGGATTGGTCGAGTGCAGTTTGGCCCGATGCGCAACGGGAAAGCTCATGTAGGCCAGCACATCGGTCTCGGCCTCATCGAGGAAGACCGCGAGCTTCGGCAATTTGGGGCGCAGTTGATCGGCGATGCGCCGCCATTGCGTCCGTGCCGCTTCGGCGTCGTCCTGGGCAAAGGCGGTGGCGATGAAGGCGGAGACGACGCGCCGCCCGCTCTTGCCGGCGTGCGCCAGGGCGTTGCGCATGAAGTGCACGCGGCAGCGCTGCCAGGAGGCGTTGAGGACCTTTGCAACCGTCGCTTTGATCCCTTCATGCGCGTCGGAGACGACGAGCTTGACGCCACGCAGGCCGCGCCGGGCGAGCTTGCGCAGGAACGCCGTCCAGAACGTCTCGGCCTCGGACGGACCAATGTCCATGCCGAGAACCTCGCGCCTACCATCGCTGTTGACCCCGACCGCGATGATTACCGCGACCGAGACGATCCGCCCGTTCTGACGCACCTTCACATAGGTAGCGTCGATCCACAGACACGACCACGGTGCGCTTAATGGCGAACTCGAAGCCACGATCCTTATCTCCCTGATACA
>JARRQH010000165.1:0-8521 GCA_037381985.1 Pseudolabrys sp. | reverse complement strand
TATCCATGCGTGTTGCATGCGCTTCGCCTGAAAGCGTAGGGGCGGCGGCAGACTACGAGAGGCACGTATCATAGCAGACGCTGGGGAGCGGCACTATCGGTATCGACATGGACCGCTTGATGACGGCTTGGCCCGTTACCGCCGTCACGCCTTTTCGGCCAGTTCGGTCAGCATGGCCAGCGCCTGCAATAGCGACAGCCGGCGCACCTGCGAACGGCCGACGTCGCCGTAGCGGCCCTCGTGGGCGATAAGCCCGCCGCCGCGCGCGGCGGCGGCGAAATGGACCAGGCCGACGGGCTTTTCCGGTGTGCCGCCGGTCGGCCCGGCGATGCCGGTGATCGAGACGGCAAGATCGACCTGCGCGTGGGTGAGCACGCCTTTGGCCATCTCTTCGGCGCAGGGTCGGCTCACCGCGCCATGGGCTTCCAGCGTGGTGGGCATCACCCCCAGCATCTGCGCCTTGGCGCGGTTGGAATAGGTGACGTAGCCGCGGTCGAGCACGGCGGACGACCCCGAGATCGCGCTGATCGCGCCGGCCACCAGACCGCCGGTGCAGGATTCCGCCGTCGCCACCGTGAGCTTCTTGCGCTTGCAGACCTCAAGCAGATGTTCTGCGGCTTCCAGGGTGACTAGGTCGAACATCGGGTTATTCCCAGTTGCTATTCCCAGGGCAACCGCACCGTCGCGGTCGCGTGCGCCAGGATGCCCTCGCGCCGGCCGGTGAAGCCGAGCTGTTCGCTGGTGGTCGCCTTCACCGCCACGCGCGAGAGGGGGAGGCCGGCGATCTCCGCGACTTTCGCGCGGATGGCATCCCGGTGCGGGCCGATCTTCGGCGCTTCGCACACGATCGTCACGTCGAGATGGGCGATGCGGCCGCCGCGCGCCGCTACCCGCTCGATAGCGAATTTCAGGAACTGATCGGACGCCGCGCCCTTCCACTTGGGATCGCTGGGCGGGAAGTGACTGCCGATGTCGCCGTCGGCGAGCGCCCCGAGGATAGCGTCGACCAGCGCATGCAGCACCACGTCGGCATCGGAGTGGCCGGTGAGCGCTTGGCTGTGCGGGATCTGCAGGCCGCCGAGCCAGACATGGTCGCCCGGCCCGAAGGCGTGCACGTCGATGCCGGCGCCGGTGCGCACGTCGCCGAGTGCGCCGAAGCGCTCCGCTTCCGCGCGGGCGAAATCTTCCGGGTTGGTGATCTTCACGTTACCGCTTTCTCCTTCGAACACAGTCACGCGCAAGCCGGCCCATTCGGCGAGCCCGGCGTCGTCGGTGAAATCCTCTCGGCCTTGGGCCGCGGCGCGCGCATGCGCGTCCAGCAGCGGCTGAAAGGCGAAGGCCTGGGGCGTCTGGATCAGCCGCAAGGTATTGCGATCGAGCGTCTGCATGACCGTGCCGTCGGCGTCGACGCTCTTCACCGTATCGCTCACCGCTAAGCCCGGCACCGCGGCGCCGCTCTCGGCCGCGGTCTCGATGGCGCGCGCAATCAGCGCTGGCGACGCGAAGGGACGGGCGGCGTCGTGGATCAAAACAATGTCCGGTTTGCGCGCCTTCAGCGCTTCCAGACCGGCGCGCACCGAGGCTTGGCGCGTGGCGCCGCCGAACACCGGGGCCAGCACCGTGTCGTCGCAGGCGATGGCGCGGAAGCGTTCGACGTCGTCGGGATGGATCACCGGCTGGATGGCGCCAACCTGCGGGTGGTCGATCAGCATGGCGAGCGCGCGGCGCAGCATGGGCTCGCCGCCGATGGTGCGGAACTGCTTGGGCACACCGCCACCAGCACGTATGCCCCGGCCCGCCGCCACCACCACCGCCGCTACCTCGACCATGCTGCCTCTCTGTTACCTGGCGTCGCCGCCAAGAAGCTTAGCCCCGCCCGGGGCGGATGCCGCTTTCCGGACACCATCGTGCGCCACGGCATGCCCTTAGCGCGTTCCGGCGCCGGGTGGAAATCTTCCGCAAGACTAACCCGTTCCCGACGGTTCCGAGGTCGCTTACCGGGCATTCCGAGAACGCGGGGTGGGCATGAACAGGATTTTGCAGTGCAACACTTGCACGGAGAAGCAAACTGGCTAAAGTATGGGCACAAAGTGAGGCCGCCTAAATGATGGGCATGAAAATTGCGGACGGCAAAATCGACGGCGTCGCGGACAATTCGCTCAGAATTGGTCCCGTGAGCGTGCCGAGCCGCGTCTTTCTGGCTCCGATGTCGGGCATTACCGACACGCCATTCCGGCGTCTGGCGGAAAGGCTGGGTGCCGGCTTGGTGGTCTCGGAAATGACCGCCGGCGCCGGCTTGGTGCGCGGCGAGCGCGAGGCGCGCGTGCGCAGCGAAGGCAAGGGCGTCGCCATCCACGTGGTGCAGCTCGCCGGCTGCGAGGCGCACTGGATGGCCGAGGGCGCCCGCATCGCCGAGGCGCAGGGCGCGCACATCATCGACATCAACATGGGCTGCCCGTCGCGGCAAGTTGCGCGCGAAGGGACCAACGGCGCCTCCGGCTCCGCGCTGATGCGCGATCTCGACCACGCGCTGACGCTGATCGACGCCACCGTCGGCGCGGTCAACGTGCCGGTCACGCTCAAGATGCGCCTCGGCTGGGATCATGACTCTATCAACGCGCCCGCGCTGGCGCGCCGCGCGGAAGAGGCGGGCGTGCAGATGATCACCGTGCACGGCCGCACCCGCTGCCAGTTCTACACCGGCGCGGCCGACTGGGCCGCCGTGCGCGCGGTGAAAGAGGCTGTCACCGTGCCACTCGTGGTCAACGGCGACATCTGCACCTTCGACGACGCCGTGCGAGCGCTCGAGGCCTCCGGCGCCGACGCGGTCATGGTCGGCCGCGGCGCGCAAGGCCGCCCCTGGTTTCCCGGCCAGCTCGCGGCGTTTCTGGCGACCGGCAAGCGCGGCCAAGCGCCCGCGCTCGACGAACAGCACGCCATGACCGACGCGCTCTACGACGAGATGATCGCCCACCACGGCGTCCGTATCGGCCGCCGCCACGCGCGCAAGCATCTCTCCTGGGCGCTCAACGAAGCTGCTGTGATCGCAAGGGTTTGTGACGGTCTCCTGAAGCACCATCGTAGCCGCGTGCTGACCGCCGAAGAGCCGGCGGACGCCCGCCGGCTGCTCGCGCAAGCCTACGACGACTTCGCATGGAGGGCGGCCGCATGAGCCAGGCCCAGCCCGTTCAAGACGCCACCGCCAACGAGATCACCACGCCGGCCGACGCCATTCTGCACGCGCTGCCGCATCCGGTGATCCTGGTGAGCCCGGACGGCCGCATCGCCGACGCCAACGTTGCCGCCGAGCAGTTCTTCGAGGCCTCGATCCCGATGCTGCGCCGGCATCAGCTGTGCGACCTAGTGCCGTTCGGCTCGCCGCTCTTGCCACTGGTCGAGCAGGTGCGCGAGCAGGGCGCGGCCGTCAACGAATACAAGGTCGACCTCGCCACCCCGCGCAATCCGGGCGAACGCCTGGTCGACCTGCACGTGGCGCCGCTCACCGAATATCCCGACCACGTGGTGGTGATGCTGCAGGAGCGCACCATCGCCGACAAGATGGACCGCCAGCTCACCCATCGCGGCGCCGCGCGTTCTGTCACCGCGCTCGCCGCCATGCTGGCTCACGAGATCAAGAACCCGCTCTCCGGCATCCGCGGCGCCGCCCAGCTCCTCGAGCAGTCGGCGGCCGACGAGGACCGCTCGCTCACCAAGCTCATCTGCGACGAAACCGACCGCATCGTGAAGCTGGTCGACCGCATGGAGGTGTTCGGCGACAAACGCCCGGTCGAGCGCGAGCCGGTCAACATCCACGTGGTGCTCGACCACGTGAAGCGGCTGGCGCAGTCGGGCTTCGCCCGCCACATCAAGTTCGTCGAGGAATACGACCCCTCGCTGCCGCCGATCCTGGCCAACCGCGACCAACTCGTGCAGGTGCTGCTCAACCTCGTCAAGAACGCCACCGAAGCGATCGGCGAGACCGCGGACGGCGAAATCCAACTGACCACCGCCTTCCGCCCCGGCGTACGCCTGTCGGTGCCGGGCAGCAACACGCGCGTGTCGCTGCCGCTCGAGTTCTGCGTCAAGGACAACGGGCCGGGCGTGCCGGAAGACCTGATGCCGCATCTCTTCGATCCCTTCGTCACCTCCAAGCCCACCGGCAGCGGTCTGGGCCTGGCGCTGGTGGCCAAGATCGTGGGCGACCACGGCGGCATCGTCGAATGTGAATCGCAGCCGCGGCGCACCACGTTCCGCGTGCTGATGCCGATCTACAGCGGCGAGGGGGCGGCCCCCGACGACGCCCCCGC
Source organism: Pseudolabrys sp. (assembly GCA_037381985.1). Classification (GTDB taxonomy): domain Bacteria; phylum Pseudomonadota; class Alphaproteobacteria; order Rhizobiales; family Xanthobacteraceae; genus Pseudolabrys. The sequence continues at coordinate 4,214 of JARRQH010000165.1, read as the reverse complement.
CGACAAGACGCTCTGAGGGTGACAATGCCGACCGGAAACATCTTGGTTGCCGACGACGACGCTGCGATTCGCACGGTGCTGAACCAGGCGCTTTCGCGTGCCGGTTACGAGGTGCGCTCGACCGGCAACGCCGCCACGCTCTGGCGCTGGATCAGCCAGGGCGAGGGCGATCTCGTCATCACCGACGTGGTGATGCCCGACGAAAACGCCTTCGACCTGATCCCGCGCATCCGCAAGACGCGGCCCGATCTGCCGATCATCGTCATGAGCGCGCAGAACACCTTCATGACTGCGATCCGCGCCAGCGAGCGCGGCGCCTACGAATACCTGCCCAAGCCCTTCGACCTGAAGGAGCTGATCGGCATCGTCGGCCGCGCGCTGTCGGAGCCGAAGGAGGCGCGCGCCACGCCCGGCAAACCCGAAGACCTCGAGAACATCCCGTTGGTCGGGCGCTCGCCCGCCATGCAGGAAATCTACCGGGTGCTGGCGCGTCTGATGCAGACCGACCTGACCGTGATGATCTCCGGCGAATCCGGCACCGGCAAGGAACTGGTGGCGCGCGCGCTGCACGACTACGGCAAGCGCCGCAACGGCACCTTCGTCGCGATCAACATGGCGGCGATCCCGCGCGACCTGATCGAGTCGGAACTGTTCGGCCACGAGAAGGGCGCTTTCACCGGTGCCAACACCCGGTCGGCCGGCCGCTTCGAGCAGGCCGAGGGCGGCACGCTGTTCCTGGACGAGATCGGCGACATGCCGATGGAGGCGCAGACGCGTCTGCTGCGCGTGCTGCAGCAGGGCGAATACACCACCGTCGGCGGCCGCACCTCGATCAAGAGCGACGTGCGCATCATCGCCGCCACCAACAAGGACCTGCGTCAGCTCATCCAACAGGGGCTCTTCAGGGAAGATTTATTCTTCCGCCTCAATGTCGTACCCTTACGTCTTCCTCCATTACGTGAGCGCACCGAAGACATCCCTGACCTGCTCAGCCATTTCTTCGCCCAGGCCCAACGCGAGGGCCTGCCGGCCAAGCAGATCGACAGCGCCGCCCTCGACCGGCTCAAGCGCCACCGCTGGCCCGGCAACGTGCGTGAGCTGGAGAATCTCGCCCGCCGGCTCGCCGCGCTCTATCCGCAGGAGACCATCACCGCAGCGGTGATCGAGGCGGAACTGGCGCAGCCGTCGCTGCCGCTCGGCGGCGCCGACGAGCCGCATCCGGAGGAGACGCTGAGCGCGGCGGTCGAGCGTCATCTCTCGACGTACTTCTCGGGCTTCGAGGGGCTGCCGCCGGCCGGGCTCTATCACCGCATCCTGCGCGAGATCGAATACCCGCTGCTGACGGCCGCGCTCGCGGCCACCCGCGGCAACCAGATCCGCGCCGCCGACCTGCTCGGCGTCAACCGCAACACCTTGCGCAAGAAGATCCGCGACCTGGATATCCAAGTGTACCGCAGCGGCGGCTGAAGAGCCTCAAGGCTTCTGAAAGAGACAGGTTGTGGAAATCGATGCAAGCGGGCGGCCGGGCCGCCGCGCCATCGTTCGGCTTTTTCCCATCGCCCCTGAATTGTCGCATTCCGGCAACATTGTTGTACAAAAGCCGCATCGTCGGGGTACGATTCTGCCCGGTGGAGGCCCATTCGGGTGCAATGCCCGCCGACATGAAGCGACCGGGGTCCATGAGCGTCGAACAGCCTGCTGCTGACACCGCGCTGTCCGGGCCGCCGGCGAAGCGCGGCGAGACCCGTATCTTCGGCGCGCTCGCCGTCATCCTGGCGCTGCTGTCGGCGCTCCTGACCTTCATCGTCCTCGCCGACCTGACGCCGCTGGCGCCCACCCACAGCGTGGTGGTGACGCTGCTGCTCGCCAACGCCGTGACGGTGCTGCTGCTGCTCGGCATCATCGCGCGCGAGGTCTGGCAAGTGATGGCGGCGCGCCGCTCCGGCCGCGCCGGCGCGCGCCTGCACGTGCGCATCGTCGGGCTGTTTTCCGTCATCGCTGCGGCGCCCGCGATCCTGGTCGCCATCGTCGCCAGCGTGACGCTGGACCGCGGGCTCGACCGGCTGTTCTCCACCCGCACCCGCGCCGCGATCGAGAATTCGCTGATCGTGGCGGAAGCCTATCTGCACGACCACGCCCAGATCGTGCGCTCCGACATCATGGTGATGGCCTACGATCTCGCCCGCGCCGAGCCTGTGCTCAAGAACGACCACGCCAAGCTCACCCAGTTCCTCACCTTCCAGGCCTCGGTGCGGGGGCTGGCCGCGGCCATCGTGCTCAACAAGAACCTGGGCGTGGTCGCGCGCGCCGACGTCAAGAGCAACGAGACCTTCGCCGTTCCGCCGCGCGACGCGTTACCCCACATCACCACCAAGCGACCGCAGGTCGTGCTGCTGCCCGACACCAACTACGTCGCAGCGGTGGTCAAGATCGACAAGTATCCCGACTACTATTGCAGGCGACGCGCCGCAGCGTCAGCGAATACGCCGCGCTCGAGCGGCGCCGGCTCGGCGTGCAGGTCGCCTTCGCGCTGATGTACACGGTGATCGCGCTAATCGTGCTGCTGTCGGCGGTGTGGATCGGGCTCAACTTCGCCAACCGGCTGGTGGCGCCCATCCGCCGCCTGATCGGCGCGGCCAACCTGGTGTCCACCGGCAACCTGTTCGTGCGCGTGCCGGTGCGCCGCTCGGAAGGCGATCTCGCCAACCTGGGCGAGACCTTCAATCGCATGACCCAGGAGCTGCGCACCCAGCGCGACGACATCATGCGTGCGCGCGACGTCATCGACAGCCGCCGCCGCTTCACCGAAGCCGTGCTCGCCGGCGCCTCCGCCGGCGTCATCGGCGTCGACGGCGAGGGCCGGGTGAGCATCCTCAACCGTTCGGCCGAGAAGCTCGTGGGCCTCTCCGAAGTGGAAGCGCTCGGGCGGCGGCTGTCCGAGGTGGTGCCCGAGCTCGACGACATCATGGCGGCGGCCAAGGCCGGCACCATGAGCCAGGACCAGGTCACCATCGGCCGCCAGGACCGCGAGCGCAATTTGTCGGTTCGGGTGACCAGCGAGCAGTCCGGCGAGCCGGAGCGCGGCTACGTCATCACTCTCGATGACATCACTGAACTGGTCGCGGCGCAGCGCACTGCGGCTTGGGCCGATATCGCGCGCCGCATCGCCCACGAGATCAAGAACCCGCTGACGCCGATCCAGCTTTCCGCCGAGCGCCTGCGCCGCAAATACGGCAAGACCATCGCCCCCGACGACCGCGCCGTGTTCGAGCAGTGCACCGACACCATCGTGCGCCAGGTCGACGACATCAAGGGCATGGTCGATGAGTTCTCGCGCTTCGCCCGCATGCCCAAGCCGGCGATGGCCGAGGAGGACGTCGCCGACACCGTGCGCCAGGCCGTATTCCTGATGCGGGTCGGCAACGCCGACATCGACATCGACGCCGAGATTGCCGAGGATCCGATGCTGGCGCGTTTCGACCGTCGGCTCATCTCGCAGGCGCTCACCAACATCATCAAGAACGCCACCGAGGCGATCGCCGCCGTACCGCCGGACGAGCTCGGCAATGGGGCGAACAAGGGTGAAATCCGTGTCTTCGCGGCGCGCGAGGGCGACGACATCGTCATCGACGTGGTCGACGACGGCATCGGCCTGCCCAAGGAAAAGCGCAGCCGGCTGCTCGAGCCCTACGTGACGACGCGCGAGAAAGGCACCGGCCTCGGTCTCGCCATCGTCGGCCGCATTATCGAGGAGCACGGCGGCCGCATCGAATTGCGCGACGCCGCCGACAAGATTCCCGGCCAGCGCGGTGCCTGGTTCCGTGTTCGCTTTGCCGCCAGCGGCCATGCCGAGGCGGGCGAGGGCGACGCCCAGACCCAAGCCCCGCGACGAGCCTCGCAAGTTAAGTCCACGTCCAACGAGTGAAGTGACCGTGATGCCCGCCGAAATCCTGATCGTCGACGATGAAGCCGACATCCGCGACCTGGTCGCCGGAATCCTGGAAGACGAGGGTTACGACACGCGCACCGCGCGCAACAGCGACGAGGCGTTGGCGGCCATCGTGTCGCGCCGGCCGAGCCTGATCTTCCTCGACATCTGGCTGCAGGGCTCCAAACTCGACGGCCTGCAACTGCTCGACGCCTTCAAGCAGGAGCACCCCGAAATGCCGGTGGTGATGATGTGCTGAGTTGCCCAATCCGCCAGACCCCTAACC
>JARRQH010000164.1:0-8072 GCA_037381985.1 Pseudolabrys sp. | reverse complement strand
GCGCCCGGGGCGGGCGCGACCGCGATGCCGGCCGACCAGACCGGCGCGGCCGACATGACGCCGGCCGCGGCGCCGCAGCCCGCGCAGCCGCTGGCGCCGGCCGCGCCTGCTAGCCGGCAGCCCGCACCCGCGCCGCGCCGCGCCGTCACCCATCGTGCCACGCCGCAGCCGACGCACCGGGTTGCCAGCGCGCCGCCGAGCAATGCGCCGCTGTCGCTCAATCCGAACGCGCCGCTGCCTGCGCCCGCCGCGACGCGAGTGGCACGCGCGCCGACCAGCCTAGCGCCGGCAGGCTCGCCGCGGCCGGTCACGTCCGCGAGCGGCGGCTACGCGGTGCAGGTGTCCTCGCGCCACAATCGGGCCGATGCGCAGGCGGCGCTCAGCCGCGTGCAGAACCGCTACGCTAGCGTCGTCGGCGGCCAACAGGTCATGATCCGGCGCGTCGACTTAGCCGGCAAGGGCGTCTACTACCGCGCCATGATCGGTCCGTTCGGCAGCTCGGCGGAGGCCAGCCGCCTGTGCAGCCAGCTCAAGGCCGCGGGCGGCTCCTGCTTTGTGCAGAAAATCTAGCGAGCGTTGTCTAGACCGTTGCCTGGCGAAGCGGAAACCGGCCAACGCCGGCCATAGCCGGTTTCGGCCGGCGACGGCCGGTCCGCCGTCCGGAAACGCGAAAAACAAAGTCCTTCCAGTGGATAGGGGGGGCGGCCGCTTGCCCCGAGCGGTGGCGCGGGCTAATCCGCGCCGATGGCTTCCCGCGCATTCATCGCTGGGCTGGCGGGACTGAAAGTCTCCGCCGACGAACGCGCGTTCTTCAGGGAGGCGCGCCCGTGGGGCCTGATCGTTTTCAAGCGCAATGTGAGTAATCCGGCACAACTGGCTGACCTGGTTCTGTCTTTTCGCGATATCGTCGGCTGGCCGGCGCCCGTGCTGGTGGACCAGGAGGGCGGCCGGGTGCGGCGGCTCCAGCCGCCACACTGGCCGGCTTATCCGCCGGGGACGGTCTACAGCGCCCTCTACGACCGGGAACCCGCCCTGGGGCTTTCCGCGGCCCGGCTCGGGGGCCATCTGATCGCGGCGGACCTCAAGGCCGTGGGCATCGACGTCGACTGCCTGCCGCTCGCGGACGTTCCGGTACAAGGGGCGGATGCGGTCATCGGAGACCGGGCCTACGGTCATGAACCCGGCAAGGTGGCGGCCATCGCCGCGGCCGTCGCCGCCGGTTTGCAGGCCGGCGGGGTGCTGCCGGTGCTGAAGCACCTGCCGGGCCACGGACATGTTGTGTTTAGCGCCCTCGACCCGGGTGTACCGGCGACAACTTCGGTCACAATGGTGCAACAAGTGATTCGCGGGTTTATCGGCTTCGAGGGACTGCTGATGAGCGACGACATCTCCATGGGCGCCTTGTCGGGCACGCTTGCCGAGCGCGCCCGGGCCGCGCTTGTGGCCGGTTGCGACCTCGTGCTTCATTGCAACGGGGACCTCGCCGAGATGGTGCAGGTCGCGGGCGCCGTGCCGGAACTCTCGGGCGAAGCCGCCGCGCGCGCAGAGCGGGCGCTCAATGCGCGTCACGCCGGCGAAGACTTCGACGTCGCCGCGGCACGCAAGACCTTCAACGACATGGTGGCCGCCGTCACGGCCCCAGGCGAACGGACCACCGGCTCATGAGCGCGGACGCATTCAACACGACGCTTGAGACGGACCGCGGCACCACCGAGCCGGCGATGATCGTCGACGTCGAGGGCTTCGAGGGTCCGCTCGATCTCTTGCTGACGCTGGCGCGCCAGCAAAAGGTCGATCTCGCCAAGATCTCGATCCTGGCGCTCGCCGACCAGTACCTCACCTTCATCGAGGCGGCGCGCAAGATGCGGCTCGAGCTCGCCGCCGACTATCTGGTGATGGCGGCGTGGCTCGCCTACCTGAAATCGCGCCTGCTGCTGCCGGAAGCCGCGCCCGCCGAAGGCCCAAGCGCCGAGGATATGGCGTTGGCGCTCGCTTATCGCCTGCGCCGGCTGGAAGCGTTCCGCGAGGTGGCCAACCGCCTGATGGGCCGTCCGCAGCTCAATCGCGATGTGTTCTCGCGCGGCGCGCCCGAGCCCATCGCCGAGATCAAGCAGTCGGAATGGACGGCGACACTCTACGACCTGCTCAGCGCCTATGCCGGCCAGCGCCAGCGCACCACGCTGTCGGAAGTGCGCCTCAAGAAGCGCGAGGTCTGGTCGCTGGCGGAAGCGCGCGAGACGCTGGAGCGCATGATCGGCCAGACGGCGGACTGGGCGCGGCTCGACGACTATCTGATCGCCTACGTGGTGGAGCCGTCGCTGGCCCCCACCGTGTTCGCGTCGTCGTTCGCTTCCATGCTCGAACTCGTGCGCGAGGGCGTGGCGGAAGTTCATCAGAAGGATTCGTTCGCGCCGATCTTCATGCGCAAGCGCGTCGGCGTTGTTGGCAATGCGAGTAGGTATGACGTTCAAGACAATGGTTGAAATGGTTGAGGAGACGGACCCGATGGCGCGTGGGGCCAATCAATTGCAGATTGTGCAGAACGACAACGAGCCGACAACGGAGCCGGCCGTGGCCGACGACGCGCAATCGCACCTGGACGCGCAACCGCAGGAGCGGCCCGAGGAGCTGCGGCTCATCGAGGCGCTGCTGTTTGCCGCGGCCGACCCGCTCGACGAGGCGACGATCGCCAAGCGGCTGCCCGACGGCGTCGACGTCAAGCAGGCGCTGGCGCAGTTGCGCGACGAATACGCGCCGCGCGGGGTCAACCTGGTGCGCATCGGCCGCAAGTGGACCTTCCGCACGGCTGGCGACCTGTCGTGGCTCTTGACCAAGGAGACGATCGAGACCCGTAAGCTGTCGCGCGCGGCGATCGAGACGCTCGCCATCGTCGCCTATCACCAGCCGGTGACGCGCGCCGAGATCGAGGAAATCCGCGGGGTGGCAACCGCCACCGGCACCCTCGACGTGCTGTTGAAGACCGGCTGGATCCGCCCGCGCGGGCGCCGCAAGGCGCCGGGCCGGCCGATCACCTACGGCACCACCGAGACGTTCCTGTCCCATTTCGGGCTGGAGGGCGTCGGCGACCTGCCGGGCCTCGACGAACTGAAAGGGGCGGGGCTGCTGGAGGGCGCCATGCCGCCGGGCTTCGCGGTGCCGATGCCGTCCGACGACAGCACGCTGCGCGACGACGAAGACCCGCTGGAGCCGGGCGACCTCGATCTCGGCCTGGCGCCCGCGCCCGAGGCCGAGCAGGCGTCGGAGCCCGATCAGGCCTCCGAGGCGGAGCCGCAGCAGGGCGAGAGCTAGAGCGTCTCCAGGCGAAGTGGAAACCGGTTCGCCGTCCGGAAACGCGACAAAACAAAAACTCAGACTCGTTCACCGTTTCCGTGAAACGGTGAACGAGTCTAGTGGAGCGGCGGCATCGTCGGCGAGGGCGCCGGGACGGGCTTCACGGGGCGGATCGGCGCTGCGCCAACAGTCCGCCGCCAACGATGAGCAGGCCCCCCAGCAGCGATAGGCCCGGCGGAAGGTTGCCGAAAAGACCGAGGTCGATGAGCATCGCCCAGATCAGCTCCGTGTACTGCCAGGGTGCGATGCGCGAGACCTCGGCCCGCTGCAGTGCCAGATTGAGCGACACCAGCGCCAGGGTCTGAACCGAGACGAAGGCCACGAGCAGCGCCCACGCCGACGGGCTCGGCGGATGCCACAGCGCCCAGGCCGGCAGCGCCAGCCCTATCGTGCCGACGAACGCCACCTGAACCGCCATGTCGAAAGCCGACGCGACATCGCGCAGCCGGCGCGTCATGATCTGATAGCCCGCATAGCTCACCGCGCAGACGACCGAGACCGCGACGCCCAGAACCGGGGTGCCGCCGCCGGGGTGCACGATCAGCAGCATGCCGGCAAAGCCGATGACGGTGCCGATCCAGCGGGCCGTGCCGACCCGTTCGCGCAGCAGCCATCCGCCCAGGGCAACGACGAACAGCGGCGTGAGAAAGGTCAGGGCGGTGGCGGTCGTCACCGGCATCAGCGCATAGGCGGTGATCGCCAAGATGTTGGCCAGCACCAGCAGTGCGGCGGCGGCGCGTTGCGCCCAAGCCAGCCGCGGTTCCAGGATGCGCGCGCGAAGGCTGCCCCTGCGCCACAGGACGGTGGCGCTGCCTGCCGCCAGCACGAAGCCGCAGCGCACGAAAGTAATCTGCAGCGGGGGCACATCGAAGCGGCCGGTCAGCAGCTTGGTCAGGGAATATCCCACGACATAGCAAAGGCTCGACAGCAGCATGAAGAACAGAGCCAAGCCCCATCGTCTGTTGTTTCCGTGTCGCTGCGCCACCCACGTGCCCTCACTGTCCGCGCCCCCTATGTCTGGGCATGGCGGGGTTCCCACAAGTGGCGGAAATGACTATGATCGTAATGATCATGCCAAAGCGCTCGGATGCCGGGAAACCTCACGCCGTCGTGGCGCTTGCCTACGACAGCCTTTGCACGTTCGAATTCGGCGTCACCTATGAGGTCTTCGGCAACGAAGGTGGCGAGGGGGGCCCGCGCTACACATTTCGAACGGCGGCCGTCGAAAGAGGGCGGTTGCGGGCCGATAGCGGGCTGGTCGTCGGCGCGGACGGCGGCGCCGCGTTGCTGGCGAAGGCACAGACCGTCATCGTCCCGGGCTGGCGCCCGCCGCATCACGAGGTGCCGGAATGCATCGCCGATGCGTTGCGGACCGCGCATCGCCGCGGCGCCCGGATCGTCTCGATCTGCACCGGCGCCTATGTCTTGGCCGCGGCCGGCTTGCTGGACGGACGGCGGGCCACGACGCACTGGCAGTGCGGCGCGGATTTCAGCCGGCGCTATCCCGCCGTGCAGTTCCAGCCGGATGTGCTCTACGTCGACGAGGGCGACATCCTGACCTCGGCGGGCAGCGCCTCGGGCATCGATCTGTGCCTGCATATCGTGCGCAAGGATCTCGGGCCGGAGGCCGCCAACGCTGCCGCCCGCAGGCTGGTGGTGCCGCCGCATCGCCAGGGCGGCCAGGCGCAGTTCGTCCAGCGTCCGGCGATCCCGGAACAACGCAACCGCCTTTCGGCGTTGCTCGACTGGATGCGGGGCGCGCTTGATCGGGATCTGACGCTTGCGCGTCTGGCCGCGCGGGCCGGAATGTCGCCCCGCACGTTCTACAGGCGCTTCTTCGAAGCAACGGGTGCGACACCGGCGGAATGGGTGCTTTGCGAACGCCTGGCCCATGCCCGCGACCTGCTCGAGACGACGACGGCCGGCATCGAGGAGGTCGCCGCGCGCGCGGGTTTCGGGTCTGCCGCGGCGCTCCGTCAGCACTTCAGGCGCCGCCTGGCGACGACCCCGACACTGTACCGCACGCAGTTTGCCCGCCCGCCGAAGCGCGCGACGCGCCGGCGCGCATGACCCGCCAGCGGCGATCTGCCGGCGCCGGCGCCCACGCAGGGCGGCGTCGGCGCCGGGGAAAGGCCCTCGAACCGGGCCCGGCGGGGCGCCAGTCAAGGCGGCCAAATTAAGGTAAACCGCGCTGTGGGCGCGACATTTCGGGCCCGCCGGCGGGCCTGGAAATCCTTGTCTTTGGCGAGCGCCAAGCCTAGTTTCTAGCTCAAAGGTAGGACGGGACAGGGCTAACAAGAAGGCCCGTCGATCCGGAGGGTTTTACGTATGGGTTCCTTAAGTATCTGGCACTGGCTGATCCTGATCGTGGTGGTGATGCTGCTGTTCGGGCGCGGCAAGATTTCCGATCTAATGGGCGACGTCGCCGGCGGCATCAAGGCCTTCAAGAAAGGCATGGCGGAAGACGACGACAAGTCGGGCGAAACCGCCAAGAGCGAGCCGGTGAAGACGATCGATCACCAGGCCAAAGGCGGAGGGGCGCCTAAGACGGAAACGGAACAGCGCACCGAGAGCGTGCGCTCCTAAACGGGCGCGCGCGGCGTCGTTCTAGGGTCGGCGCGACTGCTGCGGCCAACATCGCGGCGAAGCGCGATCCGGAGTTGATCTGTCCATGTTCGACATCGGTTGGGGCGAGCTTGTCCTCATCGGCTTGGTCGCGCTGATCGTGGTCGGGCCCAAGGAACTGCCGACGGTGCTGCGCACCGCCGGGCAGTGGATGGGCCGCGTCAAGCGCATGGCCTCCGAGTTCCAGGGCCAGTTCCAGGAAGCGCTGCGCGAGGCGGAGGTCTCGGACCTCAAGCAGCAGGCCGACGACCTGACCGGCGAGCTCAAGAGCCTTGCCGACGTCGATCCGATGGCCGGTTCCGACACGGTCAAGGACGGCACCGGCGATAGCGACTGGGACGAGCCGCCGTTCGAGACCCCGGAACACGAGACGCCGTCGCACGAAACGCCGGAACACGCCGAAGCCGGCGCCGACAGCGAGAAACTCGCCGCCGACCGCGCCGCCGACATCGAGCCCGCGCCGGTCGCGGCCGTGGAGCAGGTGCCGGTCGAGGCCGCCGACAGCACGCCGCCGGCCGAGGAAACGCCGCCGCCTAAGCAGGCGGGAGGCACGGCATGACCACCGACACCGACGAGATCGAGGCCTCGAGAGCGCCCTTGATGGACCACCTGGTCGAGCTGCGCTCGCGGCTGATCAAGGCAGTGGTGGCGTTCTTCCTCACCTTCATCGTCTGCTTCCTGTTCGCCAAGGACATCTACAACGTGCTGATGTGGCCCTTCGTCTGGGTGGCGGGGCCGGAGCATTCCAAGTTCATCTACACGGCGCTGCTCGAGTACTTCATTACCCAGATCAAGCTCGCCATGTTCGGCGCCGCCTTCCTGTCGTTCCCGATCGTGGCCGGGCAGATTTACATGTTCGTCGCGCCCGGCCTCTACAAGCACGAGCGCAACGCGTTCCTGCCGTACCTGATCGCGACGCCGATCTTCTTCGTCGTCGGCGCGATGGTGGTCTACTTCCTCGTGTTCCCGATGCTGGTGCGCTTCTCGCTGCACATGCAACAATTGGGCGGCGCGGGTGGCGCCACCATCGAACTGATGCCCAAGGTCAACGAATACCTGTCGCTGATGATGTCGCTGGTGCTTGCCTTCGGCGTCGCCTTCCAACTGCCGGTGATCCTGACCCTGCTCGGGCGCATTGGGATCATCACCTCCGCCCAGCTCAAGTCCAAGCGCAAGTTCGCCATCGTCGGCGCCTTTGCGGTCGCCGCCGTGCTGACGCCGCCGGACGTGCTCAGCCAGTTGTCGCTCGCCGGCCCCTTGATTCTGCTCTACGAGGGCTCGATCTGGTCGGTGCATTTCGTCGAGCGTAGGGCGCAAGCGGCGGCGGCTGCACGCGGCACGGCTACGGGCTCCGAATAGCAACGGCGAACCGGCGGCCACCCTGATACCGCTGCCGCGGCGGCGAAGGGCGGCCGCGGGCACCGGCACGCGCTATAACCACATGTTTTATTTGGTATTTTTCGGCGGCGCGCTGCCGCTCTGCGATGCGCGCGTGCCAGCGTCGCGTCGGGCGCGCATCCAGCCGAACCCATTGTGAAATCTATTAATCTTTAATTTGCCGACCGTCCGCTATGAATTGTCACAAATCCGCGCACGCGGGCAAAGGCGACCGGGATGACGCAAACGGCCGAAGCACTGCTGGACGAGCTCGATCACACGCTCTCGCATGTGACCGGGCAGCGGCGCATGAAAATGCTGCGCCAGATGACCGACCTGTTCATGGCCGGCGCCGGCACCTATTCGGAGGAGGTGGCGTCGCTGTTCGACGTCATCATCAAGCGCCTGAGCGAGGGCGTGGAGTCGCGCCAACTGATCGAGCTGAGCCAGCGGCTGGCGGAGGCCGACACGGTGGCGAGCGACACGGTGGTGCGGCTCTCCAACAGCGACGACGTCGCGGTGGCGGGGCCGGTGCTGGAGAAGTCGCCGGCGCTGTCGGACGTCGACCTGGTGCGCATCGCCAGGACCAAGGGGCAGGGCCACCTGCTGGCGATCGCCGCGCGCCAGCGCGTCAACGACGTGGTGAGCGACGTGCTGATCGAGCGCGGCAACAAGAACGTGCTGCGCAAGGTGACCGGAAACAACGGCGCCAAGATTTC
>JARRQH010000163.1:0-10353 GCA_037381985.1 Pseudolabrys sp. | reverse complement strand
GCTGAAAATCACCATGCCGGGGCCGATGACCATCTCCGACACCGTCGCCGACCGCCATTACGGCGACAAGGCGAAGATGGCGATGGCCTTTGCCGACCTCTTGAACGCGGAAGCGCGCGCCTTGGAGCGCGACGGCCTCGATGTCATCCAGTTCGACGAGCCGGCTTTCAACGTGTTCATGACCGAGGTTCAGGAATGGGGCATGGACGCTCTGCAACGTGCGATCGATGGGCTCAAATGCACCACCGCCGTGCACATCTGCTACGGCTACGGCATCAAGGCCAATATCGACTGGAAGAACTCGCTCGGGGCCGAGTGGCGGCAATACGAGAAGATCTTTCCGGCGCTGGCCGAGAGCGACATCGACCAGGTGTCGATCGAGTGCATCCACAGCCACGTGCCGCTGCAACTGCTGTCGCTGCTCGAGGGCAAGGACGTGCTCGCCGGCGTCATCGACGTGGCGTCCGACCTGGTCGAGACGCCGGAGGAAATCGCCGGCGTCATCAGCGAGGTGATGAAGCACGTGCCGAAGGAGCGCATCGTCGCCAGCACCAATTGCGGCATGGCGCCGATGCGGCGCGCGGTGTCGGAAGCCAAGCTCGTCGCGCTCGGTAAGGGCGCGGCGCTGGCGCGGGAGCGGTTTGGGTAACACCCCGCCACAAGCTCGGCTCATGCCCGGGCTTGACACTGCAAGTCGGGTTTAGCCGACTTGCAGCAAGTATTTTGATCGCCCGAACCCGGGCAAGCCCGGGTTCGGGTGGCATCCATGACGCAGTTCGGCTTGTAACGGCCTTACGTAAGGCAAGTGTTTCGGCGCGTCCGCATGGATTGCCGGGTCAAGCCCGGCAATGACAGCGGAGAATCCACAGCGCTTGGCCCCTTGATCTCGATCAACGCCCGCCGACGGAAGCCGCCTAAGGTCGCCCGCGCATTCATCGCCGGAAGGACCTCGCCATGACTCTCAATGTCGGAATGATCGACCGCATCGCGCGCATCATCATCGGTATCGCGCTCATCGCCTTCGCGCTCGGCTACATCGCGCCGGGCACGAGCTGGGCCTGGGTCGGCTGGATCGGCATAGTGCCGATCCTGACGGCGATTTTCGGGATGTGCCCGCTCTACAGCATCGTCGGCATGTCGACGAAATAGCTCGGCCTCGTGCCCCGGACGCGGCGCAGCACGAACGATAGCGACGTGCTGCACTGCGCCCGGGATGCGAAGCCTTTACCGCCCCGCGCGGCCCATCACGTCCATCAACTCGGCGACCTTCTGGCGCTGGTCGTCCTTGTCGCCTGAGCGAATAGCGTGCTCGACGCAGTGCGCCACGTGCTCGCGTAGGATCTCCTCCTCCACGCGCCGCAGCGCCGCCCGCACCGCGCTGATTTGCGTCACGATATCAATGCAATAGCGGTCGTCCTCGACCATGCGCGCAAGCCGTCTTGCTGGTCCGCTTCATGGCCGTTATGTACCCCCTACGGGTATATAGTACAAGCCATTGCAGGGACCGTCATGTGCGCCGCCGACCATCATCATCACCACGACCATAACGCCCACGATGCGCTTGACACCGCCAAGGCCGGCGCTCTCGATCCCGTCTGCGGCATGAGTGTCGACCCGGCGACGGCCCAGCACAAGCACGAGCACGACGGCACCACCTATTACTTCTGCTGCCAGGGGTGCAAAACCAAGTTCGCCGGCGATCCCGAGAAGTACCTCAAGCCCCGCGAGCCGGAGCCGGTGATCGAAGGCGCCATCTACACCTGCCCGATGGACCCGGAGATCCGCCAGATCGGCCCCGGCACCTGCCCGATCTGCGGCATGGCGCTGGAACCGGAGATGCCGACCGCCGACACCGGCCCCAATCCCGAACTCGTCGACATGACGCGCCGCTTCTGGATCGGCCTGGCGCTGTCGATCCCCGTGATGGCCATTGAATGGGGCGGCCATTTCATGTCGTCCGCCCATTGGCTGACGCAGACCAACGCCAACTACATCCAGTTCGCCTTCGCCACGCCCGTGGTGCTGTGGGCCGGCTGGCCGTTCTTCGAGCGCGGCTACCTGTCGCTGGTCACGCGCAACCTCAACATGTTCACGCTCATCGCCATGGGCACGGGCGTGGCCTACGTCTACAGCCTGGTCGCGACCTTCGCGCCCGGCATCTTCCCGCCCGCCTTCCGCGCGGCCGACGGCAGCGTCGCGGTCTATTTCGAGGCCGCCAGCATGATCACCGTGCTGGTGGCGATCGGCCAGGTGCTGGAATTGCGCGCGCGCGAGGCCACCTCCGGCGCCATCAAGGCGCTCCTGAAGCTGGCACCGGCCACCGCCCGCCGCGTCGAGGACGACGGCAGCGACGAAGAGATCGCGCTCGATGCGGTCGCGGTCGGCGACAAATTGCGCGTGCGTCCCGGCGACAAGGTACCGCTCGACGGCGTGGTGCTGGAGGGCCATTCGGCGGTCGACGAATCCATGGTCACCGGCGAATCCATGCCGGTGAGCAAGGACAAAGACGCGCTCGTCATCGGCGGCACCCTCAACACCTCCGGCTCTTTCGTGATGCGCGCCGACAAGGTCGGCCGCGATACGCTGTTGTCGCAGATCGTGCAGATGGTGGCCGCCGCACAGCGCAGCCGCGCGCCGATCCAGCGCCTCGCCGACCAGGTCGCCGGCTGGTTCGTGCCGACGGTGGTCCTGGTGGCGATCGTCGCGTTCGCCTCGTGGGCGACGTTCGGGCCGGAACCGCGCTTCGCCTTCGGCCTGGTCGCGGCCGTCAGCGTCTTGATCATCGCCTGCCCCTGCGCACTGGGCCTCGCGACGCCGATGTCGATCATGGTCGGCGTCGGTCGCGGCGCGCACGAAGGCGTGCTGATCAAGAACGCCGAGGCACTCGAGCGCATGGAAAAGATTGACACGCTGGTGGTCGACAAGACCGGCACCCTCACCGAGGGCAAGCCGAAGGTCACCGCGGTCAAGCCGCTCGACGGCTTCGACGAAAACCAAGTGCTGCGCCTGGCGGCGAGCGTCGAGCGCGGCAGCGAGCATCCCCTCGCCGCAGCCATCGTCGCGGCGGCGCAGGACCGCAATATCGAGACGGCGCCCGTGCGCGGCTTCGACGCCCCCGCCGGCAAAGGCGTCATCGGCATGGTCGAGGGCAAGCGCCTCGCGCTCGGCACCGCGGCGTTCCTGCAGGAGCTCGGCATCGACTCCAGCGCGCTCGCCGACGAAGCGGAAAGCCAGCGCCGCCAAGGTGCCACCGCCGTCATGCTGGCCGTCAACGGCAAGTCGGCTGGCGTCATCGCCATCGCCGATCCGGTCAAGGCCACCACACCGCAGGCGCTGAAGGCGCTGGCGGCCGATGGCATCCGCGTGGTCATGCTCACCGGCGACAACCGCACCACGGCCGAGGCTGTCGCCGCCAAGCTCGGTATCAAGGAGATCGAGGCGGAGGTGCTGCCCGATCAAAAAGGCGCGGTCATTGAGAAGCTGCGCAACGAAGGCCGTGTCGTCGCCATGGCCGGCGACGGCGTCAACGACGCGCCGGCACTCACCGCCGCCGAGATCGGCATCGCCATGGGCTCGGGCTCGGACGTCGCCATCGAGAGCGCCGGCATCACGCTGCTGAAGGGCGATCTCAATGGCATCGTCAAGGCGCGCGCGCTGTCGGCGGCCGTCATGAACAACATCCGGCAGAACCTGTTCTTCGCCTTCATCTACAATTCGGGTGGCGTGCCGATCGCCGCCGGCATTCTCTATCCGGTGTTCGGCATCCTGCTGTCGCCGGTCATCGCCGCGGCGGCGATGGCGCTGTCGTCGGTGAGCGTGGTCAGCAACGCGCTGCGGCTGCGCCGCGCGCGGCTGTAAATTTCTTACCGCGGGCGCGTCTTCGGCGGTGGCGGCAGCCGTTCGCGCGTCGGCGTCGGCGCCATCGTCGGGCCCGGCACGAAGCTGCAATGCTTCTCGGCCGCCACGCGGCGAAGCTCGTTCATCCTGCCGCGCTGCATGGCATATTTCGGCTCGTAGGTCGTGGCGCTGACCAGGCCGCCGAGTCCTCCTCCCCGGCCGGCACGCGCCATCAACTCCTCTAGCTCGCGCTGGCGTTTCGCGACGCCTGTCGCCGCGACCTTGATCGCCGGACAATCGTAGAGATCGTACTGCCCGGGCGCGGTGACCACGGTGGCAACCGTATCGCCGGTCGTCGCGCACCCTGCGAGCGGCAGCACGAGCGCGACCAGCAGCACGAGCGCGACGGAACGATCTTTCGGACCACGTCGGTGTTTCGGAACAAGACGTCCTTGCGGAGATGACATGACGATGACGTTTCCTGGCCTTGCCGTGCTGTGGATCATGTGAATAGCGACGCCGGATATCCGCTCGAGAGCGCAGCGCCCTGCCGCCTCGCTTCGACCAACACACTGATATCACGCCACAAATCGAGAGGAAAGCGCCGCGCGCGCAAGCCGCCGGCCGCTTCCTTTCCGCTTTGTAATGTTGGGCGCGATTCCTGTCATGTCACTGTAATAGAGCGAGCCTAGGTCCCGCTGCACCGGGGTCTTGGGTGAGGGCGACACCGGAAAGACCCCCGGATGCGCGGGGAGATTCCGTATGCGCTCTAAACTCGTGGTGGCCGTGGCCGCCGCAGCTCTTTCCTTTGCAGCCACGAATGCACAAGCCGCCAGCATCAATGGCGCCGGCAGCTCCTGGGTCTATCCGCTGGTCGCCAAATGGGCGGCCGCTTACAAGAAAGAGACCGGCAAGCAGATCAACTACGCCTCCATCGGTTCCGGTGGCGGCATCAAGCAGATCGAGGGCGGCGTGGTGGCCTTCGGCGCCAGCGACATGCCGCTGACGCCGGCGACGCTCGCCAAGCACGGGCTGATCCAGTTCCCCACCGCCATCGCCGGCGAGGACCTAGTCTACAACGTGCCGGGCATCAAATCCGGCAAACTCATCCTGTCGGGCCCGGTCGTGGCGAAGATCTACATGGCCGAGATCAAGAAGTGGAACGATCCGGCCATCAAGAAGCTTAACCCCGGCCTGAAGCTGCCCGACATGGCCATCAACGTGGTGCATCGTTCGGACGGCTCGGGCACGACCTTCACCTTCGCGAACTATCTCTCGAAGGTCAGCCCCGAGTGGAAGAAGAAGCTCGGCGCCAATACCTCGATCGATTGGCCGACCGGCATCGGCGGCAAGGGCAACGAAGGCGTTTCGGCCTACGTGCAGAAGGAAAAGGGCTCGATCGGCTACGTCGAGTACGCCTACATCCTGCAAAACAAGCTCGACTATGCCCGCCTGCTCAACAAGGCCGGCAAGACCGTGAGCCCGAGCCTGAAGGGCTTCCAGGCCGCCGCCGGTCACGTCGACTTCACCAAGGCGAAGGACTTCTACGTCATCCTGACCGACCAGCCCGGCGCCCCGACCTGGCCGATCTCCGGCTGCACCTGGCAGATCCTGCGCAAGGCCGCGCCGAAGGCGACCAACGAGGAAGTCACCAAGTTCTTCACCTGGGGCTTCGAGAAGGGTCAGAAGATGGCGAAGGAGATCGCCTTCGGTCCGCTGCCGCCGAGCACCGTGGCGGCGATCAAAGCCTACTGGAAGAAGAACCTCGGCATCACGGTGGCGTCGAAGTAAGCGCCGATATGAATGCTGGTCGCCCCGGGTTAAGCGCGCGATCCCGAAAAGTGGGAACCGATTTTCGGATAAGATCACGCGCCACCTAAAGACCCCGGGGCGACCCCGGAATGGGGGCGAGCGACAAGGCTCTCTCCAAGCCTTCGACTGGAGGCCGGACGATCGCTCCGGCCTCCTTTTTTCATTGCGCCTCTTCTTTATCGTTGATCGCGGTTCTTCGGCGCGCCTGACGGCATTGCCCGCCCGGATTCCCCTCTATAGACTTTCGCATCATGCGCCCGAACGGGCGCCGCCAGCGTGGGGGCCACGCCGGTTCGGGATTCCCGAACCGGCGCGTGTCTGAGTCAAGAACACAACGCAGGCGTCATAAAAATGGGGAGACATATGGTGCGATTTTCAAGACAGATCACCGCAGCGTTGGCGGTCGCCGCAGCGGCCACGGCGTTCGCGCCGGCCAGCCAGGCCGCCGAGGTCCAGCTCAAGGCCGCGAGCTTCCTGCCCACCCGCGTCATCTTCGCCAAATTCTTCGGTGACTGGGTGGCAAGCGTCAACAAGGTCTGCAAGGGCAAGGTGCACATAAGCATCATCGGCCCGTCGGCGATCAAGTCGCTCGAGCAGTGGAACGCGCTCAAGACCGGCGTGATCGACATGCATTACGGCCCGCCCAACTACTACCGCGGCACCCTGCCCGAGGCCTCGGTCACCGATCTCGCCACCAACACGCTGGTCGAGCAGCGCAAGAACGGCGCTTGGGCCATGCTCAACAAGATCCACGAGCAGAAGCTGAACGCCCACTACCTCACCCAAATCGGCAATGGACTCCACTTCTTCGTCTACACCACCAAGCCGGCCAAGGACGGCAAGTTCAACGGCTTCCGGCTGCGCTCGGTGCCGATCTACGACGCATTCTTCAAGTCGCTCGGCGCCCAGCCGGTGCGGATGGCGCCGCCTGCCGTCTATACCGGCCTCGAGCGCAACGTCGTCGACGGCGTCGGCTGGCCACTGTGGGGCGTGAACGACTTCAGCTGGGACAAGTTCTTGAAGTACCGCTACGGCCCTGGCTTCTATAGCGTTAGCGTCAACATCCTCGTGAACCTCGACAAGTGGAAATCGCTGTCGCAGGCGCAGAAGGGTTGCCTGAACGAGCGCAGCAAGTGGTTCGAGAAGGTGTGGCCACGCTGGCGCCACGACCAGAACGCCAAGGAATTCGCCGCCCAGAATAAATCCGGCATCAAATACGTCGACCTCGGCAAGAAATTCGCCGAGAAGGCGCATGAGATCTATTGGGCCAGCTTGCGGAAGTCCGATCTGCAGTTCATCGACAAGATCAAGCCGCTGCTGACCAATTAGACATCTTCGCAGGGCGGACCTCATGGACATGCCGACGTCTGACGCGGACCGACCGCGCGGCTGGTTCGAAGCACTCGTCAATACGCTCGCGTTCATCGCGGGCGCATTGATGTGCCTGCTGACCTTGCTGGTCTGCGCCGACGTCGCCAGCCGCTATTTCGGCTGGTTCGCCATGCCGTGGAGCCTCGAGATGGCGGAGTACGCGCTCTACGCCATCACCTTCCTCGGCGCGCCCTGGGTGCTGCTTAACCAGGGCCACATCTCGATCGACATCGCGGTCGAACGGTTGCGGCCGGCGGCGCGAGCACGGATGACCACGGTGGCGAACGCACTGGGCGCGCTGATCTGCGCCGTCCTGACTTTCGCCTCCGCGGTCGCCTGGTGGCACTCGTTCACATCCGGCACGCTCATCGAGCAGACCTTCACCTTCCCCGAATGGTGGCTGTTCGCCGGCCCGCCGCCGATCTTCCTGATCATGACTTGCATCTTCATCCGTTGGCTGCGAACACCGCCGGGACTGCCCGCGGACGCCGCCTCCGACGGCATCTGAACGGGCGCCGCCGCGATGGAATGGTACTACACGCTGACGCTGCTCATCGGCGGACTGGTCGCGTTCATGTTGATCGGCCTGCCGGTGGTGTTCGCGTTCTTCGCCATCAACCTGATCGGCGCCTGGTTCGTGATGGGCGGCGACAACGGCGTCCTGCAGTTGATGCGCAACTCCGTCCAGTCGGTGCAGAGCTTCGCGTTGCTGCCGATCCCGCTCTTCATCTTCATGGGCGAGATCATGTTCTATACGGGGATCGCGGCGCGCGCCATCGACGCCGTCGACCGCCTGATCGCCCGTGTCCCGGGGCGACTGTCGCTGGTCGCCATCGTCGGCGGCACCATCTTCTCGTCGCTCTCCGGCTCGACCATCGCCAACACGGCCATGCTCAGCAGCACGCTGCTGCCGGAAATGTACAAGCGCGGCTACAAGCCGTCGATCTCGATCGGGCCGATCGTCGCCACCGGCGGGCTGGCCATGCTGATCCCACCCTCGGCGCTCGCCGTGCTGCTCGGCAGCATCGCGCTGATCCCGATCAGCGATCTCCTAGTCGCCTCGATCATTCCGGCGCTGATTCTGGCGACCATGTTCTTCGCCTACGTCACCATAAGGTGCTGGATCAACCCCGCGATCGCCCCACCGCTCGGCGCCGCCGCTTCGATGGTCGCCGCCGTCTTCTACCGCAAGCTGACCTGGGAGAGCTTTCGCGTCTCGGTCACCCAGACCTTGCGGTTCACGGTGATGACGCTCTTCATCATCTGCGGCTCGACGACGTTCTCGCAGATCCTCTCCTTCTCGGAGGCGACCGCTAGCCTGTCGACGCTGATCACCCAATCCGGCCTGCCGCCGATGGTGATCATCGTCAGCATGCTGGCCGTGCTGATGTTCCTCGGCTGCTTCATGGATCAGGTCAGCATGATGATGATCACGGCGCCGATCTTCATGCCGATGGTTCAACAACTCGGCTATCAGATCGTGTGGTTCGGCGTGTTGATGCTGATGACTCTTGAAATCAGCCTCGCCACCCCGCCCTTCGGGCTCCTGCTGTTCGTCGCCAAGGGTGCGGTCCCGCAAGGCACGACGATGCGGCAGATCATCGTTTCGGTCACGCCGTTCATCGGCATGGCGCTGATCGTGGTGGCGATCATTCTCGCCTTCCCCGCGGTCACCCTGGTGCTGCCGAGCCTGATCCAGCACTGAGCCGGCAGCCCGCGCAAGCCGCCGTCACGCGGCGCCACTGACCTTCAGGGGCGACGCGAAATGCAGCGCGACCTCGTGCGCCGGCTTGGCCTTGCTGTAGAGATAGCCCTGCATTTCCGTGCAGCCAATCGACAGCAGCGTTTCGAGTTGCTGCTGCGTTTCGACGCCTTCAGCTGTGGAGATCATGTTAAGGCATTTCGCCAGACCTGCGACAGCGTGGACGATGGCAAGCGGCTCGGCGCCGTTCGACATGTCCTGGATAAACGAGCGGTCGATCTTGATCTTGTCGAACGGGAAGCTGCGCAAGTAGCTGAGCGAGGAATGGCCCGTGCCGAAATCGTAGAGCGCAATCTGCACGCCCAGCTCACGCAACTCGTGCAGCGTCGGGAGAGACCATGCCGCGCGTCGGATGCTTCCAGCGCAGCAGTGCCTCCACCGCCGTGATCTCGTCGGTCTCGAGGCTGACCAGTGGCTGATGGTAAAGCTCGAACTCGTCGCGGGTCAGCGCCTGGCGCAGATCCATTTCCAGCTCGCGCCGCGCCCGCATGCGCGTGTCCATTTCCGGCTCGAAGAAGCGGTAGGTGCCGCGGCCGTCGTCCTTGGCGCCATAGAGAGCCATGTCCGCGTTCTTCAGCAGCACGTCGGGCTCGGTGCCGTCTTCCGGCGCGACCGAGATGCCGATGCTGATATCAGTGGCGATCTGGTGGCCGTCGATCTGATACGGCCGCCACCTTTCCCCTGAGCAGCGCGATGTAGTCGTCCGGATCCTCGGCAAAAGCGCCGGCCGCGGCCTGGTGGTCGAGAATATCCTTCAAGGGACAGCCTGGCTTGGCGACATCGGGCGACAAGCCGTACATCTCAACATAGCGCGGATTGCAAAACGCCAGCCTGGCGTCGGCGTCGAACATCAGCACGCCCTGCAACAGATTGTTTAAGACGGCCTGCAACAGGCCCTCGCCGCGCTGCGACATCTTCGGGAAGGTCAAGACGTGGGCACCGCGCGATCCGTGGTCGCTCACATCCATGACGGCTCCTGAACTCAGTATTTCCCCATACAGGCGAGCCAATGGTTAGATGCGGGGTGTGAGGAACCTTTCAATGAATTGCGCGTGGTTTGATTAAAAGGGAGCGGAAGCACGACGCACGCGGCGCGTAGAGCGCGTGGCGTTGCGTCGATACATGGCCGAGGTCAGCCTTTGCGGTGAGCCCGGATAATCGCGGTCCGACGTTCCTCGGCGGAACTGCCCCACCGATCAAATTCGTCCGCGCGCTGCCTCATTTCGCGGGTCAGCTCGATGCCCTCTCCCTTGCTGATCTTGCCAAACCGGTCGCGGCCACTGGTCGTGGTGACCTTCGCCGACGCGCCGGCCTTGCCGCCGCTTCCCTTGGTGAGACCCTGTTTCTTGATAACATTAGGATAGCACAATCCAGCGTGGCCCGTACCAAGGTTGCCAAGCCGGTCGAGTAAGCCCGCCACGCGCAACCCTTCCCAGCTCAGTTCCTCGACCGATCATCGGTTCACGTTTTTGGTGCGGACGGAGGGACTCGAACCCTCACTCTCTTACGAGAAACGGATTTTAAGTCCGTTGCGTCTACCATTCCGCCACGTCCGCGTGAGCAGCTTCGCT
>JARRQH010000162.1:0-6886 GCA_037381985.1 Pseudolabrys sp. | reverse complement strand
GGACTTCCGCGCCGGTTCGAGTTATAGTGAAGCGCCCGGGCAAGTAGTTCCTTGCCGGTGCCGGTTTCGCCTTGGATAAGGACCGGCAAATCGGTCACAGCAGCCTGTCGGGCCAGCTCGCAAAGCTCCGCCATTTTTTCACTGACGTAGACCAGCTTCTCGAAACGCTGACTTTCCGCCCTGAAATTCTGTCCTCTTCTTTCATCGAAGATGGATAAATCACCGGAAATCTTAAACTCTCGCGACAGAATACGGTGGCGGCGGGCGAGCTCTCGTGTTTCCAGCGCACGTTCCACGACAAGGCCAAGCTGTGCGACATCGAGCGGCGTGAGAAGAAACTGGAAGATGGCGGCCTGCGACAAAGTATGCCCGGAAATGGAGCTGGAGTTGGGTGTCACGTAGACCCGCATGATCTCGGGGTGAGAGACCCTCAACTTCGTCAGAAATTCGAGGCCAATCTTTTCGCCAGCGTGATCCTCGGCAATCGCCAGATCGACGTGGATGCTTCCCATTGTCGTCAATGCTTCGCTGGCGGACTTGGCAATCACCACGCGATAGGCATAGCGCTCGGTCAGCACCTCAAGCGCAGATGCCCAGTCGGTGCCGGGCCGGGAAAGAATGACGATCGTATTCTTTTCTCGCATGAAGCAAGTTTCCACCCTGCTTACTTTGCTAGCAACAACGACGGCCGACTTCAATTGGATCGAAACGCCGGCCTATGCTCGGAAAGCACCGTTGGCGCCGTCAGTTCATGGCAGGCGAACCGCGCCGCCAGTTGACGGCCGCTCGCTGGTGTGACAAATTTTATAAAAGATCATACTTTGTGGTGCCGGCGACATTCATCACGACGGCGCGACGGGAACGCCGACGAGGCTGGGTTCAACCAGGCTGCGAGAGGAGTCAGGCGCTTCATGCACATACCCGATGGCTACCTCAGTCCTTCGACCTGTGCCGTGGCCTACGCGGCAGCCGTGCCGTTCTGGTATGTGGCGCTCAAGCGCGTGCAACGCCTCTTGCAGAGCCGCCTCGTGCCGGTGCTCGCGGTCGTATCCGCCTTCTGCTTCGTCATCATGATGTTCAATCTGCCGATCCCCGGCGGCACGACGGCGCATGCCGTCGGCATCGGCGTCGCAGTGGTCGTGCTCGGACCGTCGGCCGCGATCCTGGCGATCTCTATCGCCTTGATGATCCAGGCACTCTTCTTCGGGGACGGAGGAGTCACGACCTACGGCGCCAATTGCCTCAACATGGCGATCGTCGGCCCGCTCGTCGCCTATGTCTGCTACCGGCTGATTGCGGCGCGCGCGCCGATCGAGGCGCCGCGTCGGGTAGTTGGCGCAGCGATCGCCGGCTATGTCGGGATCAACGCTGCAGCGCTTCTGGCCGCCCTCGAATTCGGCATCCAGCCCCTGCTCTTCCACGATGCCGGCGGGGCCCCGCTCTATGCGCCCTACCCATTGAGCGTGGCGGTTCCCGCCATGATGCTCGCGCATCTGACAATGGCTGGCGCGGCCGAAGCTATCATCACAGGGGGCGTGGTCGCCTACCTGCAACGCGCCAATCCTGATCTACTCCGCTCGACCGCAATAACGTCGGATGTGAGCCCCGACCTCCCGGCGGCGCGCGGCTGGTATGGCGTACGCCAACTCTGGATCGGCGTGGGCGCACTCATGGTGCTAAGCCCGCTCGGTTTGATCGCCGCAGGAATTGCCTGGGGCGAGTGGGGAGCGGAAGATTTCCAGGATCCAGCGGTGCGCGCGCAGATCGCGCATGCCTCCAGCAACGTGGCGCCGCCGGCGCACGTGCCGCAAGGGCTCGCTCACCTGTCGACTATCTGGCACGCACCAATGCCGAATTATGTGCCCGCCTTCATGCAGAGTGCGAATCTCGGCTACATCCTCTCGGCGGTGGTCGGAACGGGCTTGATCGTGCTGGTCTTGTCCGGCCTGTCGTGGCTGCTCGGGCGGCGCCCGCCGTCCGGCGCAGGCCAGGCCTGACCCGGCGGGTGCCCACGGAGCCCCCATGGCAGAACAATCATTCGTCCGCCACGGCCGGCACCGCGGTAACTTTCTCGACAGGCTCGCCGACGGTCTCGCTCACGCCGTCGACCACGCGCTCGAAGCCGACGACCTGTCGCGGCGCGATGGCCTGCTGCAAAGGCTTGATCCGCGCGTTAAGCTTGGCGGCGTTTTCGGCCTTATTCTCGTTGCCGTCTTCGTCAAATCCCTTGCGGTTCTGGCCGCGCTCTTTTGGCTTGCCGTCGGTCTCGCCGCAGTGTCACGTGTCGGGCCATGGCGGCTGGCGCGCCAGGTCTGGATCGGCGTCCTCGCCTTCACCGGCCTGATCGCGTTGCCGGCGGTTTTTCTCGTGCCGGGAGACGTTCTCTTCAATCTTCCCGTCCTGTCCTGGCCAGTGACGCTGCAAGGCGTCAGGAGCGCGGCCTTCCTGCTAGGCCGGTCGGAGACGGCGGCCACCTACGCGCTCCTGCTGGTGCTCACCACCTCCTGGCCGCATCTGCTGAAGGCCATGCGGGCATTCCGCGTGCCAACTGTGCTCATCGTCATATTTGGCCTGACTCATCGCTACGTGTTCGTGTTCCTCCGCGTCGCCACCCAGATGTTAGAGGCTCGCCGGAGCCGGCTGGTTGGGCCGCTCGCCCCCCGCGACCGCCGCCGCCTCGCGACAGCCACAGCGGGCGTGCTGCTGACCCGCGCGTTCGACATGAGCACGGAAGTTCACCTCGCCATGGTTTCACGCGGCTACCGTGGAGAGCCGCGCCTGCTCGACGAATTCCGCATGCGGCCATTGGACTGGGCTGCCGTTGCGGGTTCTATCGCGGTCGCGGCGATGGCACTCTGGTGGCAGGCATGACAAGCGAACACGGGCCGCCGGGCACGTCCACGATCTTCGACGTCATCGACGTTCATTACGCCTATCACGACACGCCGGCGCTCACTGGGCTGAGCCTACGGATTGAACGAGGCGAGCGGATCGTCCTGCTCGGCGCCAACGGGTCCGGCAAATCGACGCTGCTGCGTCTTCTTGACGGCCTCTATTTTCCCAGCCGCGGGCGGATCGAGGCATTCGCGCAAGCGCTCGACGAGGAGCATTTCCACCACGACGAGACCGCGTTCGCATTTCGCCGGCGCGTCGGCTTTGTCTTTCAGAATTCCGACGTGCAGCTCTTCAATCCGACCGTCTTTGACGAGATCGCCTTCGGGCCATTGCAGCTCGGCTGGCCAAAGAGTCAGATTCGCACGCGCGTCGCCGCCATCCTGGACGAATTTTCGATCGACCATCTGAAAGACCGCCCCCCTCACCGCCTCTCGGGTGGGGAAAAGAAGCGCGTCGCGCTCGCCTCCGTCCTCGCGATCGACCCCGAGGTACTGTTGCTCGACGAACCGACGGCGGCGCTCGACCCGAAAAGCGCGAGCGCGCTCATAGATTTCCTGGTCACGTGCCGCGGCTCGGGCCGCACCGTCATTACCGCAACCCACGATCTCGACATTGTCGAAGACATCGCCGACCGTTGCATCGTGATGGAGGCGGGGCGCGTCATCGCATCGGGAACGCCGCACGAAATCCTCATGGACGTGCCACTTCTGACACGCGCCGGCCTTTCGCACGTACATCTCCATCTCCATGGTGCGACAGCCGCTCACAGCCACCATCACCTGCACCACGACCACCACGCCAGCGCGGGTGGTCATCACGACTGATGGCCGTCGATATCGGCCAAACGTAACCGCACGGGCGCCGACGCGCCCCCGGACTGCACCGAGAAACGGGCTACCCTGAAGCGTGCAGCCATTCTAGCATTAGCAGCGATGGCCGGCTGTCCGACCACAATTCCACGTTCCGGAGAGAAAGCGATGCAACGCATCACCATCACGATCGACGACGACCTGCTCGACGTCGTCGACACGCTGAAACAGCAGCGCGGCTATGACAGCCGCTCGGAAGCGTTCCGCGACATCGTGCGCGATGTGGCAAACCGACAACGGGCCGAGGAGTCGGGCGCATTATGCATAGCCGTTTTGAGTTACGTTTTTGACTATGAAACCCGCGACCTTGCGCAGCGCCTTACTCGCATTCAGCACGAGCACCACGACATGTTCGCCGCGAATATGCGGGTTCCACTCGACCACGCAAGCTGCCTCGAATTATCTGCCCTGCGCGGTCGATCAAGAGCCGTCCGCGAGCTCTCCGACAGGATCACGACCCAGCGCGGTGTGCGTCACGCCAGTTTGCACGTTGTCCCGGTAACGGTATCGTCGAAATCGCATCGCCATGGCGAAGGCGGAGTTCCCCATGAGCACATCCAGGCCTAATCCTGCCCGCCTATCCCGGTACACGTTATACGCTTTCCGAGTGAATGACTCGGAGGATTCCCGGGGTGGGTCGACGCAGATAAAGTGGGGCGCCATGAATCGCGGGAGGCGAGCCATGGCGCATGTTGCCGATCACCTGAGCATCGAGACTTTGGCGGAGCGTTACCGCTCCTGTACGGACGCCCGGACGGCGCGCCACGATCAGACGATTTGGCTGTTGGCGCAGGGGCATACGATCGCTGAAGTGTCGTCCTTGACGAGCTTCGTGGAGCGCTGGGTCGAGGAGCTCCTGGCCCGCTACAATCTGGTGGGGGAGAAGGCGCTGGGCGATCTTCGCCGCCACAACGGGACGCGCCCGTCGGTCCTCAAGCCGGAATTGCTGGCGGCGTTGAAGCAGCGGCTGCGGCAGCCGCCGCCGGATGGCGGCTTGTGGAACAGCCGCAAGGTCGCGGATTGGATGGCGAACCGGCTGGGGCTGTCCCGCCTGGCGCCGCAACGCGGTTGGGAAGCGCTCAACGCGATCGGCTGGTCGATCCAATCGTCGCGTCCCAAGAACCGTCCCAAGAACCCGAAATCGGCGAGCCCCGAGGAGCAAGCCGCTTTTAAAAAAAGCTCACCGCGGTCGCGGCCGAGGAAGCCGCAAAACATCCCGACAAGCCGGTCGAAGTCTGGGCGACGGACGAGCACCGGATCGGCCTGAAGCCGATCCACCGGCGCGACTGGGCGCCGGTCGGCGAACGCCCGCTCGCGCTCGAGCATCATCGTTACGAATGGCTCTATGTCACCGCTTTCGTGGGGCCGGCGAGCGGAGAAACCGTCTGGTTCATCTCCACTGGCATCGACAAGCCCTTCTTCGCCGAACTGCTCGCCGCCTTCGCGCGCGAGGTCGGCGCCGGCCGCGACCGCATCGTCGTTCTTCAGCTCGACAATGCCGGCTGGCACACGCCGGCGAACCTGCCCGTTCCTGACGGCGTCAGGCTCGTCTACCAACCCGCCTACACCCCGGAACTGCAGCCGGCCGAGCATCTGTGGACGCTCGTCGACGAGCCGCTCGCCAACAATCACTTCCAGACCATCGACGAACTCGATGCAGCCGTCGCCGACCGGTGCTGCTATCTCCTCGAAGTTCGCAGCACCATCGCCAGTCTCACCAATTTCCATTGGTGGCCCAAGCCAAGCATTCCGAGCTAATCACCCGGAAAGCGTATGACTACTCGAGCGTTGCCGAACTGACCGATCCATGTCCGCACATATCAACAAGTCCCGACACCGGCTGATCAGCCCACATTGAGTGGTCCGGGCGCAATGTTAACTAACTGGCGCACCCGACAGGATTCGAACCTGTGGCCTCTGCCTTCATCATCAAAAAAATCCAGCAAAAGAGCTCGTGCTCTGTGAGCCTCTATCGCCGGCAGGGGCGCGATCTACCCAATGCGAGCTTCGCTCGCTATATGCGCTTGTTTCAGTCAAGAGACACCCGGAAACCAACCAGGGGCTTTCCAGATGGTCTCCCAGAAAGGCTCGGGTATTGTGAGCTCCTGCCTTTGGCCGGCTTCGAGCTTTGTCCGGATGGTCTCCGGCGCACCTGCGGTAACTTTCTGGACCCATTCCGGATCGATGATCATCTCCCGTCCGAGAGTGACGAAATCTATCCCGGTTTGAAGCGCGTCTAGCGCATCTGCTTCGGTGTGAATTTCCCCTCCTGCAAGCAGGGGAACGCGGCCGGCGACCGCTTCGGCGAGGAAACACAGGCGGGACCGATCCGTTGGCATTGCGCCTCGCCGGGGCGGGTTCCGGTAGTCATTGACGAGAACATCGATGTAATCGGTTCCCTGATCGATCAACGCCTCGACGAACGCCAGCGCGTCATCCATGGTCAGTCCAGGTTCAAGGGCCTCCTCGGGCGTGAAGCGATAGCCGACGGCAAAGGGGTGAACGGCTTTTTTTCTTGCTGCCTCCCGGGCCGTATTGAGAAGTGCGAGCGGAAACGCATGGCGTTTTTCACGGCTCCCGCCCCAACGGTCCGTCCGTCTGTTCGTGTACGGAGACAGGAACTGTTGGGGCAGATAACCATAGCCTCCGTGAATTTCGATGCCGTCGAATCCGGCTTTGATCGCCCGTTCGGTCGCTGATCGAAAGCTCTCGATAATGTCGTCGATTTCAGCACCGGAAAGCGCGCGTGGAACCACAACGCTGCGGTCCGGCGTAGCGATGCTGCTGGGGGAAACAACATCGCCATCCGGCACCAGGGCGGGAGGACAAACGCCGCCGCCATGATGGAGTTGCAGGATCGCCTTTGCGCCCGCGCCTTTGATCCTTTCGGCCCAAGCAGTCAGCCCGGGAAGCAGGGAATCATCATGCGCGGCGGGTTCTCCGACATAGGCCTTGCCGTTTGGAGAAACCGCGACACAGGCGGTGAACACCAATCCCGGCCCGGCAGAGCGGCGTTCAATGTAGTCAAGTTCGTCGTTGCCGATCGAACCATCTTCGGGGGAGGAATAATGGGTCATAGCCGCAAGCGCGACCCGATTGCGGCAGGGAATCCCCGCCTTGAG
>JARRQH010000161.1:0-9961 GCA_037381985.1 Pseudolabrys sp. | reverse complement strand
GCGGTGTCGCCGCCGATGCCGGCGTTCTTCACCGTGACGTCATAGCCCTTGGCACGCTGGCAACGTGCCTCACCGGGGCGCTGGTGGGGGTGTTGAGCTGATGCGGTTGCTGGCGGCCGTCCTCGTACTCTTTCTCACCGCGAGTCCCGCTCTCGCCCGCCCCATCCATATCGTCGCCTTCGGCGACAGCATCACCTCCGGCTGGCTGGTGCCGCGCGACCGGGCTTACCCCGCGCAGTTGCGGCGCGCCTTGCGTGCCAAGGGCTATGACGTCACGGTGAAGAACGCCGGCATCGGCGGCGACACCGCCCGGCACGCGCTGCACCGCTTCGACATGGCGATCGATCCCGATACCGACATCTGCATCGTCGAGTTCGGCATCAACGACCGCGGAAACGGCGCCTCGCTCAAGACCGTCAAGGCACGCGTGGCCGAGATCGTGCGGTCGTTGCGCGCGCGCCGCATCGCCGTGCTGGTGCTGGGCCTGGGCGGCTTGCGCTTCGACAAGCTGGCCGCCGCGCACGGCGCGCTGTCGCTCGACTTCACCTTGCCGCCGCACAAATACCGCGCGCGCGACGGCGCCCATTTCAACGCGCGGGGTTACGCCCTGCTGGTGAAGCGCCTGCTGCCGAAGGTCGAGACGCTCATTCGGCGCCGGCGGGGCATGCTGGGCACGCCGCGCCCTTGACCGATGCGGCGGCCGAGACGCGCGGCTGCGCGCGCTCCCAGCTCAGCGCCAGCAGCGCGCCGCCGGCCGCCACCAGCGCGGTGGCGACATAGCCCGCCGCGACGAGGTGGCCGGTGGCATAAAGCACGCCGCCGATAGCCGAACCGATGGCCTGCCCCACGTAAAGCATTGACGAGTTGAGCGCGATCGAGGCGCTGGCGAGGTCGGGCGCGGCGGCCGCGAGCCGCGCCTGCTGCATCGAATTGATGGCGGAGAAGCCGAGCGCCCACAACACGACACCCACGCCCATCGCCATCAGCCAACCGGCGCCGACGGCCCAGACCAGCAGGCCGGTGAAGCCGATCAGCCCGACCGCGCCGTACATGGCGAAGAAGGCGCCGGCCACCGCCGGCCCGGCGCCGGCCAGCCCCTTCAACAGCGGCGCGAGATAGACGAACACCGTGAACTGGCCGGAGGTCTGGATCAGCGTGATCATCAGAATGGCCATGATGCGCCCGCTGCGCGCGATGGTGCCGAAGCTACCAAGCGACAGCGGCCACCCCTGCAATCCCCTCGGCACGCTGATGGCGACGAGCAGCGCGCCGAGCACCGAGGCCGCGCCCAGCACGCCGAAGGCAGCGCGCCAGCCGGCATGGGTGGCGATGAAGGTCACCAGCGGCAGGCCGCCGGCGATCGCCAGCGACCAGCCGAGGAAGACGACGGCGATGGCGCTGGCGCGTTCGCGCTCCGGCACGATCAGCGCGATGGTGGCGGCCGCCTGCGGGGTATAGACTGCGGCCACGCCGACCAGCAGCAGCCGCAACAGCACCATGGTCGCGTAGTTCGGCGCCAGCGCCGACGCAGCCTGAAACAAGGCGACCAGCGCCAGCGCCACCACCAGCAGCACGCGGCGGTCGACGCGCGTGGTGAGCCAGGCGATCAACGGCGAGCCGATGCATAGGACCACCGCGCCATAGGTCACCAGCAGCCCGATGTCGTGGATGCCAACGTGAAGCCCGTGCGCCATCGGCGCCATCATGCCAGCGGGCCCGAGCACCGCGAGGCCGATGAAGACGTTGCCGAGCATCAACGCGAGACGGGGAAGATAGCGGATCATGGTGCGGGGGCCTTGGTAGGAAGGACGGGGCGAACGAGCGAAGAAAACGCTTCGTGTAATTAGGATGTGCTCCATCCCCGCACCATGTCGGGCAACGCCTTTCGAACGCGAAAGTTTGGAATGCTTCGCATGACAGAATTTGATGAAGACATGAACGAATCGATTGCGGGTGCCGGCGCGCCGGCAATGGATTTCGCCCCTCCGTACGACATGTTACAGAAGAAACGTGTTGCCGCCGCGCGCGCCACCCGGATTCTGACGCACGCTCGATTTCGGCGCGCGGTACGTGCGCCGTGCCCACCCGGACAGTCGAATGAAGAATGGACAGGACGCGTGTGCGATGCCCACGCGACGGGCCGAAAGCGTGAGCCCCTAATGCAGCCTGAACTCGCCGTCGACGGTCTTGAGCTCGGCCGGCTTGATCAGTTTGCAGTGCGCCACCTGCACCGAGTGCAGCGGCCCCTCCAGCGTGTCCTGCCAGAACTGCAGGAAGCGCTGCAGCTCGGGAAACTTCGGGAACATATCGTAGGCCTGCCAGACGTAGGACTGCAGCAGCCAGGTGTGGTCGGGGCGGCGGTAAAGAATGTGCGCGGTGGTCAGCCCGTAGCCGTCGACCTGCTTCTTGAAATCGTGCGAAACCATTCCAGTCCTCCGTCTTACGTCGGACGCTAAGTTTCCGATTCCGGTGTGATTCATTGCAAGCCGAAAAGGTAAACAAGTTGTTTAAAATCAATGCGCTAGCAGCCGTACCCCGACCCTGCTAACAGCCCTGCCCGGCCTGCCCCAGCGGAGCGCGCGCCCGCCTCAGCCGCCGGCGTTAACCATTGTTTTTGCTGCCATTTCAATGATTGTTGGCACTCCTCTCAGATGAGTGCTAAAAATTCCGCCGAGCCTCTTGCAGTTGCCAAACTCCGTTCCCATTTCGGCAGCGGAGCTGGCAGAGGGGCCAGCCGGATATCAAAAAACTAGTCAAACCAATCTCTTAGGAGGACTGCCATGAAGTTCCGTCCGCTTCACGACCGCGTCGTCGTCAAGCGCCTCGATGCCGAGCAGAAAACCGCGTCCGGCATCATCATTCCCGACACCGCGCAGGAAAAGCCGAGCCAGGGCGAGATCGTCGCCGTGGGTCCCGGCGGCCGCGACGAAACCGGCAAGCTGGTCGCGCTCGACGTCAAGGTCGGCGACACCGTCCTGTTCGGCAAGTGGTCGGGCACCGAGGTGAAGATCGACGGCCAGGATCTCCTGATCATGAAGGAGTCCGACATCATGGGCGTGCTGGAAGTCACCGCCGCCAAGAAGAAAGCCGCTTAAGCAGCGCGCAACCAGGAGCAAACCCACATGTCTGCCAAGGACGTCAAATTCTCCACCGACGCGCGCGACCGCATGCTGCGCGGCGTCGACATCCTCGCCAACGCGGTGAAGGTGACGCTCGGCCCCAAGGGCCGCAATGTCGTGCTCGACAAGTCGTTCGGCGCCCCGCGCATCACCAAGGACGGTGTGACGGTCGCCAAGGAAATCGAGCTCGAGGACAAGTTCGAGAACATGGGCGCGCAGATGGTGCGTGAGGTCGCCTCCAAGACCGCCGATCTGGCGGGCGACGGTACCACCACCGCCACCGTGCTGGCCCAGGCCATCGTCAAGGAAGGCACCAAGGCGGTCGCCGCCGGCATGAACCCGATGGACCTCAAGCGCGGCATCGACCTTGCCGTTGAGGCCGTGGTCGCGGACCTGCAGAAGAACTCCAAAAACGTCACCTCCAACGAAGAGATCGCCCAGGTCGGCACCATTTCGTCGAACGGCGACGCCGAGATCGGCCGCTTCCTCGCCGAGGCGATGAAGAAGGTCGGCAACGAGGGCGTGATCACCGTCGAAGAGGCGAAGTCGCTAGAGACCGAGCTCGATATCGTCGAGGGCATGCAGTTCGACCGCGGCTACATCTCGCCCTACTTCGTCACCAACGCCGACAAGATGCGGGTCGAATTCGACGACCCCTACATCCTGATCTACGAGAAGAAGCTGTCGGGCCTGCAGGAAATGCTGCCGCTGCTCGAGGCGGTGGTGCAGACCGGCAAGCCGCTGCTGATCGTGGCCGAGGACGTGGAAGGCGAAGCGCTCGCCACCCTCGTCGTCAACAAGCTGCGCGGCGGCCTCAAGATCGCGGCCGTGAAGGCGCCGGGCTTCGGTGACCGCCGCAAGGCCATGCTGCAGGATATCGCCATCCTGACCGGCGGCCAGGCCGTCAGCGAGGACCTCGGCATCAAGCTCGACAACGTCACGCTCGACATGCTCGGCCGCGCCAAGAAGGTGACGATCGACAAGGAGAACACCACCATCGTCAACGGTGCCGGCAAGAAGGCCGACATTGAGGCGCGCGTGGCGCAGATCAAGGCGCAGATCGAGGAGACCACCTCGGACTACGACAAGGAGAAGCTGCAGGAGCGGCTGGCCAAGCTCGCCGGCGGCGTGGCGGTGATCCGCGTCGGCGGCGCCACCGAGGTCGAGGTGAAGGAGCGCAAGGATCGTGTCGACGACGCGATGCACGCCACCCGCGCCGCGGTCGAGGAAGGCATCGTCCCGGGCGGCGGCGTCGCTCTGCTGCGTTCGGTCGCGGCGATCACCCGCGTCAAGACCCAGAACGACGACCAGAAGCACGGCGTCGAGATCGTGCGCAAGGCGCTGCAGGCGCCGGCCCGCCAGATCGCGCTCAACGCGGGCGCCGACGGCTCGGTGGTCGCCGGCAAGATCCTGGAGAAGGATCAGTATTCGTTCGGCTTCGACGCACAGTCGGGCGAGTACGTCAACATGGTCTCCAAGGGCATCATCGACCCGACCAAGGTCGTGCGGTGCGCCCTGCAGGACGCGGCCTCGGTCGCGGGCCTCTTGATCACCACAGAGGCCATGGTCGCCGAGCTGCCGAAGAAGAAGGAAGCGGCGGCCGGCATGCCCGGCGGCATGGGCGGCATGGACTTCTAAGAGAAATCCAATCGACCCGAAAAAATGCGAAGGCCCGGGGGCGACCCCGGGCCTTTTGCTTTGCGGATCGCGCAAGCGGATTTCCGATCCACACGGCCAATCTGCACTCGAAGGGCTGCCGATTAGCAACCGCTCTTTGCTTGCCGCGCGCCGATGCGATAGCCTTGCGGCTCTTCAGTTCCCCGCCGCGAGTTTCAAATGCCCGAAAAATATGACGTCATCGTCGTCGGCCTCGGCGCTTTCGGCGCAGCGACGCTCTGCCATCTCGCCGGCCGCGGCGGCAAGGTGCTCGGCATCGACCGGTACAATCCGCCGCATACGTTCGGCTCGACCCACGGCGAGACACGCATCACGCGTTTTGCCTGTGGCGAGGGCGCCGATTACACCCAATTTGTCCGCCGCTCGCACGCGCTTTGGCGCGAGTATGAGGAACAGAGCGCGGCGCCGCTGGTCGTGCAGAACGGCCTCCTGGTCATTTCCGGGCCTGGCCCGCGCGCGCTCGCCCACGGCAAGGAAAATTTCCTCGACGAAACGTTCGGGATCGCGCGGCAGAACGGCATTGCCCACGAGGCGCTCGATGAGGCCGCCTTACGCGCGCGTTTTCCCGCCCTCAACATCGGCCCCGACGAGCGCGCCTATTTCGAGCCTGGCGCGGGCTATGTCTCTCCGGAGGCGGCCATCGAGGTGCAACTGCGGATCGCCCGCCAGGCCGGCGCGGCCATCCACACCGACGAGACGGTCGAGCGCTTCGACCCGCGCACGGGCGCGGTCGAGGTCGTGACCGACCGTGGCACCTATACGGCCGACAAGCTGGTGATCGCCGCCGGCCCGTGGGTGCCGCAGTTCGTGCCGGCGCTGGCGCCGCGGCTGACGGTGCGCCGCCAGGTCCTCGCCTGGTTTCGCATCGATGAGACAAAACTCAGCCCCGAACACTACCGGCCGGAGCGCTTTCCGGTGTTCGTATGGCAGGTGCCCCGCGAGAAGACGATGTACGCCTTTCCCTGGACGGGTGATGGTACACCGTCGGTCAAGGTCGGGACGGAGCAATATCACAGCGCGAGCACGGCCGACACGATCGACCGCACGGTCGGCGGCGACGAAATCGCGGCCCTGTATCGCGATTATGTGGCGGCGTTCCTGCCCGGACTCAGCGGCGATTGCGTACGCTCGGCCGCCTGTCCTTATACCTGCACGGAGGATTCGCATTTCATCATCGACCGACTGCCGGACGACCCGCGCGTGACCGTCGTCTCCGCCTGCTCGGGCCACGGCTTCAAGCATTCACCGGCGATCGGCGAAGCCATCGCCGAATTGACGACGCAAGGGCACACCGGCCATGTTTCGCTCGAGGCCTTCAGGCTGCCGCGCTGATCCCACAAATCGGGTCGCTGCCGGTGCGGCGGCGGTATAGGTTGCGACGATGACATCCGGAAAAATCTACTCAGGCATCGGCGGCTGGACCTTTGAGCCCTGGCGCGGCGTGTTCTACCCGAAAGGGCTGCCGCACGCGCGCGAGCTCGACTACGCCGCCGAGCGCCTCACCTCCATCGAAGTCAACGGCACCTTCTACCGCACGCAAACCCCCAAGACCTTCCGCGACTGGGCCAGCCGCGTGCCCGACGGCTTCGTGTTTTCGCTGAAGGGTCCGCGCTATGCGGTCAACCGGCGGGTGCTGGGCGAAGCGGGCGACTCCATCAAGCGGTTTCTCGAATCCGGCATCACCGAGCTCGGATCCCATCTCGGCCCCCTGCTCTGGCAGTTCGCGCCCACCAAGAAATTCGACGAAGCCGATGTCGGCGCCTTCCTCGAATTGCTGCCCAAAACCTTCGACGGCCACAGCCTGCGCCACGTCATCGAGGTGCGTCACGACAGCTTCATGACACCGGCGTTCATCGCGCTGCTGCGCAGGTTCGGGCATCCGGTCGTCTTCTCCGAACACGCGACCTATCCCGCGATCGCCGACATTACCGGCGATTTCGTCTATGCGCGGCTGCAGAAGGGCCAGGAGAAGCTGAAGGCCGGCTACGCGCCCAAGGCGCTCGACGCATGGGCCGCGCGCGCCAAGGCCTGGGCCAAGGGCGGCGAGCCCACCGATCTGCCGCGCGTCGACAAGGGCAAGCCGAAGAAGGCGCCGCGCGACGTCTTCATCTATTTCATCCATGAAGCAAAGGTGCGTGCGCCGGCCGCCGCCATGGCGCTGATCGAGCGGCTATAATCGTGCCGCGCCGAGCGCCAAAATCAAAAACGACCACCAACGAAAAGGCGCGGGTACATCCGCCGTCACCTGATCGCAGTGGTCGCCATTCGAATGGATTTTATAGCCCGCGGATGGTTAATATAGTCTTAACGGACCGGGCGCGGTTCGCGCGCCGGTAGCGTGCGATCCTGAAGCGTCTCAATTCGAATGGGCCTTATCCTGTGACCGACATCTCCCAGCTCAGCGCCGCCGACCTCCTCCGCCGCTATCGCCGGCGCGAGCTTTCGCCGATCGACGTAGCCCGCGACGCGTTCGGGCGCATCGCTCGCTTCGAGCCGCAGATCAATGCCTTCGTGCTCACCGACGAGGACGGCGCGCTTGAAGCGGCGCGCGCCTCGGAGGCGCGCTGGGCCAAGGGTGAGCCGATAAGTCTCGTGGACGGCCTGCCGGCCACCATCAAGGACATCGTTGACGTCAAGGGCAAGCCGACGCGCAAAGGCTCGCTCACCACGCCCGACAGGCCGGCAACGGACGACGCGCCGGCAGTGGCGCGGCTGAAGGAGCATGGCGCCGTCCTTCTCGGCAAAACCACGACGCCGGAATTCGGCTGGATCGGCGCCTGCCATTCGCCGCTCACCGGCATCACTCGCAATCCCTGGAACTTGACGCGCACCACCGGCGGCTCGTCCGGCGGCGCGGCGGCTGCAGCCCTGCTTAATCTTGGCGTGCTTCATCTCGGTACCGACGGCGCCGGCTCGGTGCGCATCCCATCGGCGTTCACGGGCACCTTCGGCATCAAGCCGAGCTACGGCCGCGTGCCGGCCTATCCGGCTTCCGCCTTCACCGTACTCGCGCACCAGGGCCCGCTGACGCGCACCGATGCGCGACACCTCCGCCTGGAACACGCCGGCGCCCGACTTCCGCATCGGCCTCAATGACGGCGTGCGGGGCTTGCGCGTCGCCTGGAGCCCGCGCCTCGGCTACGTCAAGGAGCTCGACGCCGACGTCGAAGCAGCCGCCTACGAGGCCGCGCAAGTGTTCGCGGATCTCGGCGCCCATGTCGAAGAGGTCGATCCCGGCTTCGCCGAGCCGCTCGAGATGGAAAAGAAGCTCTGGTACGCGGTCGCCTCGACCATCGTCGACGCCGTACCGCCGGCCGAGCAATCCAAGATGGACGAGGGTCTGCGCCGCATGGCCGACGAGGGTCGGCGGGTGTCGCTGAAGGACCATCTCGCAGCCCACGGCCAGCGCACCGAGTTGGCGCTACACATGCTGCGCTTCCACGAACGTTACGACCTGTTGCTGACGCCGCAGATGCCGGTGCCGGCGATCGAGGCCGGCCGCGTCACGCCGGCCGACGGCCGCTTCGGCGACGAGTGGATCAACTGGTCGCCTTATACGTATCCGTTCAACCTGACGCAGCAGCCGGCGGCCTCGGTGCCGTGCGGGTTTGCGGCGGACGGCCTACCGGTTGCCCTGCAGATCGTTGGCCCGCCGCGCCAGGATCAATTGGTGCTGCGCGCCGCCCGCGCCTTCGAGAGCGCCTGCCCGTTCGCGACGCTTGCGGCGCCGCGCGCCGCCTGATCGCCGGGCCAAAAACGGAAACGACCACCAACGAAAAGGCGCGGGTACATCCGCCGTCACCTGATCGCAGTGGCCGTTGCGGCAATGGGCAGGCATCGCCGCGCGGAATCATCTCTAGCCGCGCCGCATGACACGCCCGTGACAGAGCCGTTAACGACGCTATAGTACGGGACAAGCGCGCAAACCCTCGAACCGGCATGACGACGCTCTTCACCATCGGCTACGAGAAGGCGACACCGGCCGCGGTCATGGGCGAATTGAAGCGCGCCAAGATCGATCTCCTGGTCGATACCCGCGCGGTCGCGGCCTCGCGCCGCCCCGGCTTCTCCAAGCGCCAGCTCGCCGCCGGCCTGGACGAAGCCGGCATCGCCTACGTCCACCTGCAGAAGCTCGGCACCCCGGCCGAAGGCCGCCAGGCGGCGCGCGCCGGCGACACCGACACGCTCTGGCGCGTCTACGACGACCACATGAAAAAGCCGGAAGCGAAAGCAGCGCTCGACGAGCTGCTCGCTCTCGTTAAATCGGGTCAGCGGATCGCGCTCTTGTGTTATTGCCGCGATCCGAAAACCTGCCACCGCAACCGCATCGTGGCGCGGGTCAAGAAGCGCATGCGGGTCACGGTCGAAGACCTCATTCCGCCGCTGTTTTGAGCCTGGTTTTCGGGCCCGGACGACGGATCGCGGCTCATCCTTGATCTGGATCAAGGCAGAAGGTTGCGCCGGCAACCACCTTCCCTTTCGGTCCAATCCGTCATCATAAGCCGCAAGAGGAAACAGATGCTCGATGTCGCGCGCAAACCTGGCAAATCGGCATCGGCGCCTGCGGTCAAAGACGTTCTCAATTTCATCGCCGGCGAATACGTCCCGGCCAAAAGCGGCAAGACCTTCGACAAGCACTCACCGGTCGATGGCGCGCTGATCGCGCGCGTCTCGGAAGCAGGCCAAGCGGAGGTCAACGCCGCAGTCGAGGCTGCGCGCGCCGCGCTCGACGGCCCGTGGGGCAAGCTGACGACGGCCGAGCGCGGCGAGTTGCTCTATGCGCTGGCGAACGGCATCAACGCGCGCTTTGACGATTTCCTCGCAGCCGAAGTCGCGGACACCGGCAAGCCGATGTCGCTTGCAAGCCACATCGACATTCCACGCGGCGCCGCTAACTTCAAGGTGTTCGCCGACACCATCAAGAACGTCTCGACCGAGTTCTTCGAGATGGCGACGCCCGACGGCGCGGGCGGCAAGAATCCCGCCATCGTCTTCGCCGATTGCGATCTCGACGCCGCGCTCGAAGGCACCATGCGTTCGTGCTTGGCCAATTGCGGCCAGGTGTGCCTGGGCACCGAGCGCGTCTATGTCGAGCGCCCGCTGTTCGATACATTCGTCGCCGCACTAAAAGAGC
Organism: Pseudolabrys sp.; assembly: GCA_037381985.1. Lineage (GTDB taxonomy): Bacteria > Pseudomonadota > Alphaproteobacteria > Rhizobiales > Xanthobacteraceae > Pseudolabrys. The sequence continues at coordinate 31 of JARRQH010000161.1, read as the reverse complement.
GCACGGAAAAGCTCAAACTCGGCCGCCCGGA
>JARRQH010000160.1:0-6903 GCA_037381985.1 Pseudolabrys sp. | reverse complement strand
CTCTCAGAAGCCTGGAGAGTCCTTAGATGACTGCTTTGCCCGTTTTGAGGCCCCGCATCCTTGTTGTTCTTGTCCGACTCCGACACCGAGCCGGTGATATCCGGATTGGCGCCACCGTAGTTGAACATCTGCTGGGCCCAGGAGAGCCGCGAGTCGGACGCGGCGACCCCGGGCTGCGGCGGCGCCTTGCCGTTGGCGTAGACGATCTTGGGGTGGGCCGGCACGCTCGCCGCGCTGGTGACCTTCAGTTGCGGCTTGCCGCGTTCGGCCAGCCGCTCACCCAGCGTGTAGCCGCCGTCGAACACGAGCCCCGACACCTTGAGCGCCAGCAGGCAAACCGCCGCGACGATGACGACCGGCAGCAGACGGGTCGTGCGCGGGAAACGGATCATGCCGCCTGGCCGCTCTGACGCGCGCGCACCCGCTCGGCGAACATCTGCGCCGCCGCGGCCACGGCCTTGGCGTTCACCGCCTTGATGTCATTGACCGGCGGCTCCGGCGCCAGCGCTTCCTCCGGCGCGGTGACGCTGGTGATGCGCGCGATCTTGACGAGCAGCCCCTCGCCCGCCGCAAGCTGGCGCTTGAGGTCTTCCGACAGCGTCTCCATGCGCTCCATGCGCGGGCCCAACGTCTGCTCGCCTTCGCGCAGGGTCGCCTTGAGGCCGGCGATGGCGCGCTCGGCGATCTCGGTGGCGGTGACAAGCTCGGAGATGGTGGCGCGCAGCGACTGCTCGTCGGCCTTGAGCAGGCGAAGCTGGTTGTTGAGCCGCACGCAATAAAGAATCGTGAGCAGCAGAAGAACCGAGACCATGCTCTCGACCAGGTAGCCAAGATTCATCACGCATCCCTCCGGCTGGTGGCACCGTCCGCGTTCTCGAACATGGCGAAGGTGGTGCGCGGCTTGCGCAGGTGCTTGGCCACGCGCACCGCGACGCGGTCGCCGACGCGGCCCATACGACCCTCGGTGAGCGTGATGTCGCCGGCGCGCACCGTCACCATCGCGTCCGGCTTCATTTCGAGGGTGAGCGTGTCGCCGACCTCGAGCTGCATGATCCGCTTCAGCGGCAGCATGGATTCATAGAGCACGGCCTCCACGCCGATCTCGGCCTGCGCGATTTCGGTGGCGAGATGGCCTTCCCAGATCGGGTCGCGGCCGAACTTCTCGCCCATGAACATCTGCAGCAGGACGGCGCGGATCGGCTCGATGGTGGCGTAGGGCAGCAGCAGCTCGATGTTGCCGCCGCGGTCCTCCATGTCGATGCGCAGCCGCACCAGGATCGCCGCGTTGGCCGGCCGCGTAATGGCCGCGAAGCGCGGGTTGGTCTCCAGTCGGTCGATGTTGAACTTGACCGGCGACAGCGGCTTGAAGGCGAGCTCGGCGTCGGCCAGGATCACCTCGATCATGCGCTTGACCAGGTTGGTCTCGATCGTGGTGTAGGGCCGGCCCTCGACGCGCACCGCCGACGCCCCGCGGCGGCCGCCGAGCAGGACGTCGATGATCGAATAGATCAGGTTCGAATTGACGGTGGCGAGCCCGAAGTTGTCCCACTCCTCGGCCTTGAACACGGACAGGATGGCCGGCAGCGGAATCGAATTGAGATAGTCGCCGAAGCGCACCGAGGTGATGCGATCGAGCGAGACTTCGACGTTGTCCGAGGTGAAATTGCGCAACGAGGTCGTCATCAGCCGCACCAGGCGGTCGAAGACGATTTCGAGCATGGGCAGGCGCTCGTACGACACCATCGCCGAGTCGATGATAGCGCGAATGCCCGAATTGTCGTTAAGCGTGACGTCGGCGAGCGAAAAGCCGAGCAGGCTGTCGATTTCTTCCTGGTTGAGGACGCGCTCGGCGCCGCCCTTGCTGCCCTGCGCGCCGCCGTTCTCGTCGACCATCGCCGCCCACTGCGCCGCGGCCTCGTCGGGATCCATGTTGGCCGGCGCGGACGCATTGCCCTGCTCGGCCTGCAGCGCCTGGCCCCATTCGGCGGCCAGCGCGTCTTTGTCAATCGGATCGTTGGGCGCCATGGGTTCGGGCCGTTACTGGACGACGATTTCTTTGAAAAGGACGGCGGTGATACGGCCCGGCGCGACCACGGCATTGACCCGCCGGGTCAGCGCTTCCTTCATCCGGTAAAGGCCGGCGGAGCCGTCGAGATCGGTCGGGCGCAACTCGCGCAAATAGGTCTGGAAGGTGTCCAATACCCGCGGCATCAGCGGCTTGATCTTGGCGACCTGCGCTTGGTTCGGCAATTCGAGGGTGATCTTCACCTTGAGATATTGGGTGCGGTCGGCGCCCGCGTTCGACAGGTTGACCAGCACGTCGGGCAGGTCGACGAAGACCGCCGGCTTGGCGGCTTCCTTCTTCGGAGCGTGGTGGACGGGCTTGGCCAGGAACGCGTAGCCGCCGTAGCCGAGGCCGCCGAGCAGCAGAACCCCGCCCGCCGCCATGCCGATGAGCTTGAGCGGGAGCTTCTTCTTTCCCTTGCCCTTGGCGGTCGCGTCGTCGTCCGCCTCGTCCGCGTCAGCCTGCTTCTTTGCCTTGGCCGCCATCACACAATTTCCCGCGCTGCGCCCCAACCGGTTGGCCCGGCAAACGGCAGTCCCACCTGGAATTTCCGCCGGTTACGCATTGGCCCGCGCCCGTCCCCGCAAGGTAGGGTGGTATGGTTAACAGTTCCTTGCTGCGGGGCCCCAGGTCGGCAAGTTTTGCCGGGCAAGCAGCGCCAGGCCGGCGGTTTTTGCCCGTCTCCAGTGCCCCCAAAACAATCTAACTATCTGAAAAATAACAATTTTAATGTTTGGCACGGCGGCTGCAAAGCATCCAGCAGCCATCGGCTTGGGAGAGCTGGCGGCACTGGATGCGGCAAGGCCGGCCTGTGGGAGGGCTTGGCGATTTGTCGGAGCAATGGGGAGTTACCGATGCAGAATTCCGTTCTGATCGGACTATCGCGCCAAGTCGCGCTCGGGCGGCAGCTCGACGTGATCGCGAACAATATCGCCAACCTGAACACCGGCGCCTTCAAGTCGGACAGTGCGCTGTTCGAGGCCTATCTCTCGCCGACCGCGCAGGCCAACGGCCCGTCTGGGCAGAACAACAGGCTCGATTTCGTGCGCGACCGCGCCACCTGGGTGGACTGGCACCAGGGCCCGCTGCAGCAGACCGGCAACCCGCTCGACGTGGCGATCGAGGGCAAAGGCTTCTTCGCGGTGCAGACCGCCAATGGCGAGCGCTACACCCGCAACGGCTCCTTGCAGATCAACGCGCAGGGCCAGTTGGTGACGAGCGCCGGCGATCCGGTGCTCGGCGAAAACGGCCCGATCGTTTTCCAGAAGACCGACCGCGGCGTCACCATCAGCAAGGACGGCACCATCAGCGTGCGCACGGCCGGCAGCAATCAGGAGGCGGCGCGCGGCCATCTGCGCATCGTCAGCTTCCAGAACGTCAACCAGCTCCAGAAGGACGGCAACAGCTATTACGCCGCCCCGAAGAACGTGACGCCCGACCCGGACAAGACCTCGACCATCGCGCAGGGCGCGCTCGAGAAATCCAACGTCAGCGCGGTTCTGGAAATGACCCACATGATCCAGGTGACTCGCAGCTACACCGAAACGGCGGCGATGATCGCCAAGCAATCTGACCTGCAATCGACGGCGATCGACAAGCTCGCCGCCGTGCCGGCCTGAACCGGGGGCACCGGGAGATAAACCATGCGCGCACTCAACACCGCCGCCACCGGCATGATGGCCCAGGAACTCAACGTCCAGGTCATCTCCAACAACATCGCCAACATGCGCACGACCGGTTACAAGCGCCAGCGTGCCGAGTTCCAGGACCTGCTTTACGAGCACGTCAACCGTGTCGGCACCCAGACGTCGTCGCAGGGCACGATCCTGCCCGCCGGCATCGAGCTCGGCTCCGGCGTCAAGACCGTCGGCACCCCGCGCCTGTTCACGCAAGGCGACCTGACGCAGACCGGCAACAACTACGACCTCGCCATCCGCGGCCAAGGCTTCTTCAAGATCCTGCTGCCGGACGGGCGCACCGCCTATACGCGCGACGGCTCGTTCCAGCTCGACGCGCAAGGCCGGCTGGTCACCGCCCAAGGCAACGTGGTGCAGCCGGGCATCACCATTCCCTCGACCGCCACGTCGGTGTCGATCAACTCGCAGGGCCAGGTTTCCGTCACCCTGCCCGGCTCCACCACGCAGAGCCAAGTCGGGCAGATCGCGCTGACGAACTTCCTCAACAAGGCCGGTCTCGAAAGCATCGGCGACAACATGTACCTGGAAACGCCCGCCTCTGGCACGGCGCAGGACGGCACGCCGGCCGCCGACGGCTTCGGCGACCTGCAACAGGGCTATCTCGAGCAGGCCAATGTGCAGGCGGTGAGCGAGATCTCCAGCCTGATCTCGGCGCAGCGCGCCTATGAGATGAACGCCAAGGTCATCACCGCCGCCGACCAGATGCTGTCGGCGACCGCCAACCTGTCGCGCTGAGGCACGATCATGATCCGCACGCTTGCCATCGCGCTCGCCGCCGCCGCAACCCTGGCGACCTCGACGGTCCTGCCGGCCGCGGCCAGCGACCAGTCCAAGCCGCGGCTGAAGGCGGCCGCCACCGTCACCGGCGACATCGTGCGCGTCGGCGACCTGGTGTCGCACGCGGGGGTCATCGCCAGCGTGCCGATCTTCCGCTCGCCCGATCTCGGCACCACCGGCGTCGTCTCGGCCGCGGCGGTGGTTGCCGCCGTGCGCGCCCACGCGCTGATCGGGCTCGACACTGGCGGCGTGCAGGACGTGCTGGTGACGCGGGCCAGCCGCGCCATCGCACCAAAGGAGATCGAGGCGCCCGTCGCCGAGGGCCTGTCGAAGCAATACGGACTCGGCAAGCCGAAGGACCTGACGCTGAGATTCGACTACGACGTGCAGCCGGTCCAGGTGGAGCCGACGGTCACGGCCGGGCCGCGCATCAAGCGCCTCACCTACAATCCGGACACCACCCGCTTCGACGCGGTGGTGGCGATCCCGGGCGCGCGCGCGCTGCGGCTGACCGGCCACGTCACCGTCATGAAAGAGATCGTCACGCTGGCGCGCTCGGTCGCGCGCGGCGACACCATCAAGCAGGACGACGTGGTGATGACCCGGCGCCCGCAGCGCCGGACGCCGACCGACGCCATCACCGACAGCGCCAGCGTGATCGGGCTGGCGGCCCGCCGCGGCCTGCAGCCCGGCCAGCCGCTGCGCAACACCGACCTGATGAAGCCCAAGCTGGTGCACCGCCGCGAAGTGGTGACGCTTATCTACAACGTGCCGGGCATTCGGCTGACCGTGCGCGGACGCGCCGCCGAGGACGGCGCCCGTGGCGACATGATCAGCGTGTTCAACGAACAAACCAAACGCGTCGTGCACGGCGTCGTTGTCGGACCCAGCCGGGTGATGCTCGGCGACGGCGAAACGCAAGTCGCCGACACCGGCGGCAACTTGCAAACGACCGGCGCCCTCGGCGCGGCGCGGTGAGCCATGAATCGCGCCAAGAACAGAACCGTGAACCGAACCAAGAACCGAACCACGAATGCGCTCACGCAAACGCCGGCGACATGCGCCAGCGCGCAACGGCGGGGGCCGACGACATGAGATGGCTCGAACCGATGCTGCGCCCGCCGGCGCGAGGCCGCGACCCCGTCATCCCGGCCGCGATACCGGCACACCGGACGCGGCGCCCGAACACCCGATCAAACGCGTACGACTTCGCGCTCGTACCCCAAACGTGAAAGCCAAGCCGATGAAACGTCTTTCTGTGATGCGTGCCGTGCTGCTGGCGACGACCGCGGCATCGCTCTTGAGCGGGTGCTCCGCCATCGACCGCCTGAAGAATATCGGCGAGCCGCCGCAACTGTCGGCGATCAAGAACCCGGTGGCGCAGCCGGGCTACAAGCCGGTGCAGATGCCGATGCCGGCGGCGCAGCCGGCCTCCTACAATCCGAACTCGCTGTGGCGCAACGGCTCGCGCGCCTTCTTCAAGGACCAGCGCGCGCACCAGGTCGGCGACATCCTGACGGTGAAGGTCAACATCACCGACAAGGCCAACATCGCCAACGAGACCAAGCGCAAGCGCACCAGCACCGAGGACTCCAACATCACCTCGCTGCTGGGCCTGAACAAGCTGCCGATATTCAATACGACGATACCGGGCAGCGTCGCCAACACCGACTCGAGCACCGTGCTCGACGGCAAGGGCTCGGTCGACCGCTCGGAAGCCTTGACCACCAACGTCGCCGCTGTGGTGACGCAGGTGCTGCCCAACGGCAACCTGGTGATCGAGGGCAAGCAGGACATCCGCGTCAACTTCGAGATGCGCGAGCTGGTGGTCGGCGGCATCGTGCGGCCGGAGGACATCGCCAGCGACAACACCATCGACTCCAGCAAGATCGCGGAGGCGCGCATCTCCTACGGCGGCAAGGGCCAGCTCACCAACGTGCAGCAGCAGCGCTACGGCTCGCAGGTGATGGACGTGCTGCTGCCGTTCTAGGGCGGCGTGCGACGAACAAATCGCTCCGCCCGCAACGGGCGGAGCCGAGGAACGCGAAGGGCCGGCCGGCGACGCGGCAGGCGGGGGACAAGGAGGCGACGATTGGAGGCTGGCGGGCCGCTTGAAACGACCCACCGGCAGCGGGGCTGAAAGCGGTCCGTCTTCTCAGGCGGGATCCGCAATCCGGCGAGGGCGTGAAGCGCCCCGACAGCGGAAGACAAACCCCGCATGGCGCCAGCAGACCCGGGACCTGGGCGGATATCGGCTCAACCTGGCCGGTCATGGAGCGGTGATGGGTCGGTTATCGGCCCTTGGTTGGTCCTTGGTTGGTCCTTGGCCCAACCCGCGGCGCCGGAGAAGCACCAAGCCCCGCA
>JARRQH010000159.1:0-17356 GCA_037381985.1 Pseudolabrys sp. | reverse complement strand
AGCGGCACCGGAAACATATTCTTGCCAGTGCCCCTTTTGCTTCCGAAGTTCGTGTCAGTGGGCGCAGCAACGATCCACGAGCTTCGGAAGCGGGGCACTAGCCAAGCGCGCAACCTTCCTGCAAACTGTGTGACAACGCTCTGACGGCAGGCCTCACCGGGCCGGCACGAAAGACACCCGTTCGGTCGTCGCAAGACAGCTGCGGCGAGCACGGCAAGAATGCCGAAACAAAGAAGTCTTCAATACAGAAGTCTTCGGGGAAGGAATGCTGGTCGTTTTTGACACACACTCGACGTGTGCCCGCGCCCCACGCGCGCATGCTTACGTCCGTCACCCTGCCCCCTCGACCGTCACGCGGCCCGCGTCCCGCCGCCACGCGGGTTGAGGCGCGCATGGACTTCTCGCTCTTCGCCAACGCCGTCATCGCCGGGCTTCTCCTCGGCGCCTTCTATGCCGCCGTTACCGCCGGCATCTCGATCTCGTTCGGCATGCTCGGTATCGTCAACATCGCGCATCCAGGCTTCATCATCGTCGGCTCCTACGTCGCCTATATCGCCAACACACAGCTCGGCGTCGACCCGATCATCGTCAGCATCGTGGCGCTGCCGCTGTTCTACGCCCTCGGCGCCCTGGTCTATCAGGTCTATTACGTCGCCTTCGAGAATCGCGGCCAGGAAAGTCTGCGCGGCCTCGCCTTCTTCTTCGGCATTCTGTTCATCACCGAAGTCGTGCTGGTGCTGGTGTTCGGCGTCGACTACCGCTCTGTCAACGTCGCCTATATCGGCCCCAGCCTGCATCTCGGCGCCCTGGAATTCCCCTACCGGCTGCTGGTGCCGGCGCTGACGGCCATCGCGATGTTCCTGGGTCTCCAAATCTTCCTCGGGCGCACCTTCATCGGCCGCGCCGTGATGGCGGTGTCGCAGGACCCGCAGGCGCTGCGGCTGATGGCCATCGACCCGACCCGCATCAAGCGCATCGCCTTCGGCATCTCGATCGCCACCGCCTCGATGGCGGGCGCCTTTCTGATCATCATCCAGCCGGTCATTCCCTCGGTCGGGCGCGACTATATCGGCCGCGTGTTCGCCATCTGCGTGCTCGGGGGCCTCGGCAGCCTGCCCGGCACCCTCATCGCCGCGCTGCTGCTCGGCGTGCTCGAGAGCTTGACCGCCACCTATTACGGGCCGTCCTGGGCGCCGGCGGTGTCGTTCGGCATCCTGCTCTTGACGCTCGCGGTGCGGCCCTCCGGCTTAATGGGGCGCTAGACCGTGCGAACGCCCATCTTCTTTCTCATCCAGATTCTGGCCGGCCTGGTCCTTTATCTGCTGTTCATCACCTTCGGCAACGACTACTGGTTCTATGCCGGCTACACCGTGATGCAATACGTCGTGTTGGCGACCGCCTGGAACATCCTCGGCGGTTACTGCGGCTACGTGAATTTCGGCAGCGCCGGCTTCTTCGCCCTCGGCGCCTATTCCAGCGTATTCTTCTACACCATGGGCCAAGGGCTCGACGACCTGTTCTCGGAACGGGCGGCTGGCCTGCTCGCGTACATCTTCCCGATCCCAGTGCCCATCCTCATTCTCTTCGGCGGCGTGGTCGCCGGGCTGGTCGGCCTCGGCACCGGCTATCTGACGCTGCGGCTGCGCGGCGTGTTTTTCGCCATCGCCACGCTGGCGCTGGCGGTGGTGCTGGAAACCCTGGTGGTGAATTGGGACTTCGTCGGCGGCTCGCGCGGCGCCTATGTCATCCCGCCGGCGAATATCCCGGTCTTCGGCGCTTACATCCATTATCTGTTCGCGCTGATGGTCGTGATGGTCATCGTGGCGCTCACCACCGCGCGGTTGATCGAACGTTCGCGCCTCGGCTACGGCTTCGCCGCCATTCGCGACGACGAACTGACGGCGGAAGCCTGCGGCGTGCCGACGCTGAAGCTCAAATTGACCGCGACCGCGCTGTCGGGCGCGCTGATGGGCATGGCGGGCTCGACGTTTCCCTTCTTCATCGGCTACGTCGAACCGGGTTCGGCGTTCAGCCTGTCCTATGCGGTCAACTCCATCGCCATGCCGATGATCGGGGGCACCACCTCCTGGGTCGGGCCGCTGGTCGGTGCGCTGCTGCTCGGCACCCTGCAGCAGCTCGCGACGGTCACCATCTCGTCGGCGGTCAACCTGCTGATCGTCGGCCTGCTGCTGGTCGGGTTCGTGGTCATCGCCCCCAAGGGCATCGTCGGCTGGTTCGAGAACTGGCCGTGGCGGAGGGCCAAATCATGGCCGGAGTCATGACTGGACCGCTCCTGCGCATCGACCAGGTGAGCAAGCGCTTCGGCGGTTTCGTCGCGCTCGACGACGTCAATATCGATATCGCCGCGGGCGAGCGCGTCGGTCTGATCGGGCCGAACGGCTCGGGCAAGAGCACGCTGGTCAACTGCATCTGCGGCACGCTGGTCAACGAGGCGGGCACGGTCACCTTCGACGGCCAGGCTATGAACGGACTGAATGCGCACCAGCGCACCCGCGCCGGCCTCGCGCGCAGCTTCCAGCTGCCGCGGCCGTTCGCCAGCATGAGCGTCGCCGACAATATCCGCGTGCCGCTGCTCTACACCGTCGACGCGCGCGGCGGCCCGCACCGTTCGCTCGCCGAACTCGACGACCGCTGCATGGAGATGCTCAAGCTGGTCGCACTCGACGAGAAGGCGGCGAAGAACCCACGCGACCTGACGCAGGTCGAGATGCGCAAGCTGGAGCTCGCCCGCGCCATGGCGACCGAGCCCAAGCTGCTGATCGCCGACGAGGCCATGGCGGGGCTGTCGCACTCCGAGGTCGAAGACATCGTGGCGCTGCTGATCCGTCTCAACGAGCGCGGCATCACCATCATCATGATCGAGCACATTATGCGCGCGGTGATGAGCTTCTCGCAGCGCCTGCTGGTACTGGTCTCGGGCAAGAAGATCGCCGACGGTAAGCCGGAGGACGTGATCAAGAACGCGGAAGTCGAGAGGGCGTATCTTGGCCAATAGCATCACGGTCGACCATATCGACGCCGCCTACGGGGCGGTGCGGGTCCTGGAGGACGTGTCGCTCACCGTCGGCGGCGGCCAAACGGTGGTGCTGCTCGGCACCAACGGCAACGGCAAGAGCACGCTCATGAAATGCATCATGGGCATGGTGCGCCCGAGTACTGGCAAGATCACCGCCGAGATCGACGGCGAGAGCCACAATCTGGTCGGCATGACCACCGAGCAGATCGTCGACCTGGGCATCGCGCTGGTGCCGGAAGGCCGCCGCCTGTTCCCGCGCCAGACTGTGGAGGAAAACCTTCTGCTCGGCGCCAGCCGCAAGAAGGCGCGCGCGCGTATCCGCGAAAACCTGGATTTCTGCTTCGAGATATTCCCGCGGCTGGCCGAGCGCCGCGGGCAACTCGCCGGCTCCATGAGCGGCGGCGAACAGCAGATGCTGGCGCTCGGCCGCGCGCTCATGCTCGACCCGCGCATCCTGCTCGTCGACGAGCCGTCGGTGGGGCTGGCGCCGGTGCTCGTCAGCCGCACCATCGACGCCATCGCGCAGCTCAAGGAGGCCTATCAGCTCACGGTGCTGATGGCCGAGCAGAACTTCATGCAGGCCGTGCGCATCGCCGACAGCGGCTACGTCATCGTGCACGGCAAGATCGCCTTCGAGGGCGGCTCCGCCGACGAGCTCAACAACAACGACCTGATCCGGCAGTTCTACATGGGGCTGGAGGGGTAAGCGCCGAAAGCCCCGACGCGACCGGCAAGGCTAGCCGCGCGCGCTAAGCTTTCTCCGTCATCCTGAGGTGCGCGCCGGCAGGCGCGCCTCGAAGGATGCACGGCCGCCATCCATAGAGGCTCCCCCCGCCTTCGCGGGGGTCGCACCTCAGGATGACGGGTCGACACCACAACGCGCCGAAATCACCGCAGAAATAAAAGCCAAACGGCGCCGCGGTTGCCCGCGACGCCGCTCTCATTTCCTCAGGCCGGGGCTTAATCCGCCCCGACCTATTCCCGTGAAAGCTTATTGCGCTTTCGAATAGGGGTAGATCGCCTTGCCGGTAGCCAGGCTCTTCGGCGTCAGCACGGTCTGGTAGCTCATGCCGCGCCAAGTCTCCAGATTGGCCTTGTCGGTGATGCCGTGATACTGGACGGTCAGCATGCGGCTTTCCGCCCACTCACCCGTCGTGCCGAACTTGATCGGGCCCATGATGGTGTGAAACGACGCCTTCTTCATATAGGCGGCGAGCTTGACGACGTTGAAGCTCTTGGCGCCCTTTATCGCCTGCTCGAGCACCTGCATGCGGGCATAGCCCCAGCCGCCCAGATAGTAACCGAGCCGGTCGACGCCAGCGGCCTTGGCCTTCGCCTGATACTCCTTGAAGAAGGCCTCGGTGCCTTTGTACATCTGCTTCTTGTCCGGCACCCAGGTCTCGTAGTTGACGATGCCGTTGAGCAGCGACTTCAGCTTGTTCTTGAAGAACGTCGCCTGCAGGCCGACCATGGCGCCGCCGAACATTTTCGGCTTCAGCCCGACCTCGTGGGCCGCCTGCACCATGCCGACGGAATCGGCGGGATAGGCGCACACCACCACCAGATCGGCATTGACCGCCTTGAGGGCGCGCGCGATCGGCGTGAAGTCGGTGGTCTTCGGCGGCGGCGGATAGCTCTTGTCATAGACGATCTTGAGGCCGTTCTTCTTGGCATTCTCGCGGGCGCCGTCGCAGGCGTTCTGCGAGAAGTCGGCGTCGGCGTAGGACAACGCCACGGTCTTCGGCTTCGGATTCTGCGCCGCCGCGACGTCGAAGAAGCCCTTGGTAAACGATGACTTCGTCTTCGGGCCAGTCGGTATGATCGAGAAGTACTTCGGATAGTGGAACTTGGCGTTCACGTCGAGCCCGAACAGGCCCATGAACATCTTGCCCTTGCGGATGACAACCGGCATGGCGGGCGCAATCTCGTTGGTCGCATAGGACGACATCACGATGTCGGCGTGGTCGACGTCGAGCAGCTTGGTGTAGATGCCGGGGATTTCCGCGCCCGAGCTCTTGTCGTCATAGTAAACGAGCTTGACCGGACGGCCGAGCAGGCCGCCGGCCTTGTTGACCTGGTCGGCCCAGATCTGCGAGGCGAGCAGCGCCTGCTGCCCGTTCGCCGACAGGAAGCCGGTCAGCGACATGGCGAAGCCGATCTTGATCGGCTTCTTGTCCTGCGCCACGGCCGGTTGCCCCGCGAACAACGCGGTCGCCGCCACCGTCAGGCCGACGCCCGCAGCCCAGCCAAGGGTGGCGCTTCTAAGCTTTCGCAACATGGATCGGCCTCCCAATGCCGTTTTATTTTGTATGCATCTTACGCGGTTTTGCCCGCCGCGCTAGAGGGACGCCGAAGGCGGCGAAGACCGTTAGGGCGCGAGAGTGGACTGTATCCCGTCCAGCATGATGGTTTCGACCTCGCCTGCCCCACCGCACCGGAATGCCGCGGCGCGGTCGTATTCCGGCGACGTGAAACACGCCGCGCCGCGCTCGAAGGATTGAACCCGTCGCGCCCGCGTGCAAACAACAGGAACTGGACGAATGCCGGCTCGCCTGGCGGGATGCGCGATCGCGAAAAGCCTACGCCACCCGACGTGAACGTTTGAACCATGGCGATAACGAGCAACCTCAGCATCGCCCCCAAACGATTGTGGGACGACCTGATGGAAACCGCCACAATCGACGGCACGCCCAAGGGCGGCATCTGCCGGCTCACCCTCACCGACCGCGACACCCAGGTGCGCGACTGGTTCAAGCAGAGCGCAGAAGCACTTGGCTGCACCATGACGGTCGACGAATAGATCGAAGATCACTTCCCCGTTCGTCCCCGCGAGAGCGGGGACGCAGGGGTGTTCATTCAAACTGAGTTTGGATTCGCGCCTGCGCGGGAACGAGCGGAGTGCGTGTTACGACGCCTTGCCGCGCGCATGCAGCGCCATGGCGATCAACGCCGCGCCTCCGAAGATCATGTTGATGCCGACCAGCAGGCCGATCGCCCAGGCCGCCGTGCCCGGCAAGCCGGCGAAGATGACCGCGGCCAGGATCAGGTCGACGACGCCGCTCACCAGCATCCAGCCCCAGCGGCCGCTCAGCTCGCGCTTGTGCTCAAGCGCGTACATGATCGAGGCGACACCTTCGATGATGAAGAAGGCGACCAGCAGGATGGTGAGCGGGACCAGCGCGCGCAAGGGCGACGCCAGCAGCATGATGCCGACCACGATACCGAGCACGCCCGAGATCAGCGCCCACCAGAAGCCGGGCGCCGCCCGCATCCGGAAGGTCGTGAACAGGCCGACCACGCCGCTGACCAGGAACACCCAGCCGAGAATGATGGTCACGGCGATGGAGGCGAGCGGCGGAATGAGGATGGCCGCGGCACCGAGGATCAGCAGCACGATACCTTCGGCCAGGAACAGGCCCCAGTGCTCGTGCAGCGACTTCTCGACCGCCTGCTGGATTTTCGCGATATCGGGTCCGTTGCTTGACAAATTGGTCGGCATGGGGCGCCTCCGGCTCGGGTCATTTCGAGCTGGACGCTAGCATGCCGGAAGCGGCACTGGAATGACGGACGCGCCTCGCGGCGCACTCACATCCACAACTGGTGGCCGCTCATGCCCTTGTAGATATCGGCCACGTCCTTCGGATTGACGTTGGCCCAGAAGCCGTACTCGCTCGCCTGCAACTGCTGCCACATGCCAACCGGCTGCTTGTCGGTGAAGGTGAAGCGCACGATCGACTTGATCGACTTGAAGCCGTATTTCCACGGTACCGCCAGCCTGAGCGGCGCGCCGTGCTGCTTGTCCATGGGGTGCCCGTAACAGCCGGTGGCGAGGAAGGCGAGATCGTTGGTGGCTTCGGCCATCGTCAGGCCTTCCACGTAGGGCCACGGGAACCAGGCCATGTGCTGGCCCTGCGCGATGCTCGGGTTCATGAAGGTCGTCATCTTGACGAACTTGGCCGACCCCAAGGGCTTGGCGAACTTCACCAGCTTGGCGAAGGGAAAGCCGGTCCAGGCGATCGCCATGCTCCAGGCCTCGACGCAACGGTGACGATAGAGCCGTTCCTCCAGCGTCATCTTGCGGATGAGATCGTCGATGGCGATCTCCTGCTTGTTCTCCACCATCCCGTCGATGGTCACCTTCCACGGCTCGACCGGCAGCGCCTGCGCCGCTTTGGCGATGTGCTTGGAGGTGCCGAATTCGTAGAAGTTGTTGTAGTTGTCGTTGATCGCCTCGTTGGTGATCGGCCGGTCGAGCTTATATTTTGGGTTGCGCTTGGCCGGATAGAGATCGGGCGTCGGATAACCCTTCCACTTCGAGGGCGCCGCGTCGGCGGCCGCGAGGCCTGGGGCAAGCGCCAGCGCGCCCGCCCCGACGCCGGCCGCGAGTAGCCGGCGACGACTGAACACCAAGTGCTCGGGGGTGACCTGGCGCTCGGGGATTTCCCAGCCTCGGCGGCGGATGATGTTCATGGCCGTGATCTCCCGATTCACACTTCGTCCCTGCTTCGAGAGCTAAGGCACAGCCTCGGTCACTGGCAAATCACGGTTACGGGAGCCTGGCATTCCGCGCTATTTCGCCCGCGTCAGGGCCGTAGCGGCATTTTGACCACCTTCGAAAAAGCATCGCGGGGCCGCCGATGGACGGCCCCGCGATATTCATTGCGCAGGATTATTCCGCCGCCCTTCTCGCCGCCACGATCTGGTCGGCGGTGCGGCCGCTCAGTTCAGCCATGTGGTCGAAGGTGTAGGTGAAGCTGCCGACGCCGGCGGTCGCCGAGCGCACCTCGATGATCAGGTCGCCGATCTCGGCTTCCGGCATCTGCGCGCGCACCACGTCCCAGCCCGGCCAGCCCTCGCGCGCGTCGAAGCCGAGGATCTGCCCGCGCCGGCTGGAGAGAATGGCGTTCATCTTGGCGGTGGCGTCGCTCGGACACACGATCTCGACCAGGTGGATTGGCTCCAGCAGCACCGGCTGGCATTGCGGCAGACCTTCCGCGATGCCGATGCGGCCGGCGGTGCGGAACGCCATGTCGGAGGAATCGACCGTGTGGTAGGAGCCGTCGATCAGCGCCACCGAGAGGTCGACCACCGGAAAGCCGAGCGGGCCTTCCTTGAGCGCGTCGATCACGCCCTCCTCCACCGCCGGGATGTAGTTGCGCGGCACCACGCCGCCGGTGACGCGCTCCTCGAACTGGAACCCGGTCGAGCGCGGCTGCGGCTTGATTTCCAGCACCACGTCGCCGAACTGGCCGTGGCCGCCGGATTGCTTCTTGTGGCGCCCGCGCACGGTGATCGGTTTGCGGATGGTCTCGCGATAGCCGACCTTGGGCGGATGGGTCACCACCGGTACGCCGTAGCGGTCGGCGAGCCGCTCGGTGGCGACGCGCAGGTGCATTTCGCCCTGGCCCCAGATCACCACCTCGTGGCTTTCCGGATTGTGCTCGACGACGAGCGAGGGGTCTTCTTCGGTCAGCCGCGTGAAGGCCTGGCCAAGCTTGACGTCGTCCTTGCGCTCCTTGGCCTGCACCGCGACGGCCAGCACCGGCGGATGGGGCGTCGCCGTCGCAAGCGCCGCATGCGCGGTCTTGCCGGCCGACAGCGTATCGCCAGTCTTGGCATTGTCGAGCTTGCCGAAAGCGACCGTGTCGCCGGCAACCGCAGCCCCTCGCTTCTCGAAATGCTGGCCCATCTGCTTGAACACACCCGAGACGCGGCCGGCTTCGCCCTCCGGTATCAGGAATGAGGTACCGTCGCCGGCGGTGCCAGTGAGCAGGCGCGCCATCGACATCTTGCCGCCGTGGGGCGTGTGGAAGGTCTTCATCACCAGCGCCACCGCGTCGTCGGAGGCCCCGACACCGAGCCGCGTGGCGGTCTCGGCCACGCTGGGCGCCTCGTGGCGCAACGCCTTCAAGAGGCGCAGCACGCCATTAGAGCGCGTGGCGACGCCGAGCAGCATCGGCACCACCTGGCGCTCGCGCAGCTCGACCGCCAAGTCGTCGAACACCTTGTCGCGCGGCGGCTCGATGTCCTCGAGCAACTGCTCCATCAGCGCGTCGTCGTGGTCGGCCAACGTCTCCAGCATGGTGAAGCGCGCATCCTTCTCGCGGCTGGCGTCGTCGCCGGTCAGGTCGATCACTTCGGAGGGCGCGTATTCCTTGTAGACAAAGGCGCGCTCGAGCGCGAGGTCGACGAAGCCGGAGATGATCTCGTTCTTCCAGATCGGAATCTGGCGCAACAGCAGCGGCGTGCGCGACGCCGGCTGCAGCAGCGTCAGCGTCTCACGGATACGCTTGTCGGCCTTGTCGATCTTGTTGAGGAACAGGAAGCGCGGGATGTTCTGGTCTTCCAGCTCGCGCAGGATCAACTGGAGCTGCGGCACCTTCTTTTCGTCGGCCTCGCACACCACCACCGCGGCGTCGACCGCCGGCAGCACGCTGCGCATGTCCTGGATGAATTCGATAGAGCCGGGGCAGTCGATGAAAGTGTAGCTGTCGCCCATGAAGGTGGCGGTGGCAACGGAGGCCTCCACGCTCATCTTGTGATGGCGGGCTTCCTTGCTGGCGTCGCCGACGCTGGAGCCGGCATCGACTGTGCCCTGGCGCTGCACGGCGCCGGTGCGCGCCAGTAGCGCCTCGAGAAGCGTGGTTTTGCCGCTCTGGAACGGGCCCACCAGCGCAATGCACCGGGGGGCCCCATTTCTGGTGCCGTTGGATCCCGAGCCGTCTTGTCCCATGGATAACCTCCCTCACCCGGCCGGGAGGTCGGACCACTATCCCGGCCCTTCGGCGATATCGTCTCAGGAGAGGGCGGGACTGGCAAGGGCCAGATTCATGACGGTAGGGCAGTAGTCGGGAGAATGTATTATACGGCTGGCGCGTTCACCGCCGCTTCGGGCGGAACTCACCGACGTAGCTCAAGTCGAGACCCTTTTTCAGATCGGCACCGGCGTTCACCAGGCCCTGCGCCTTGAACCAGTTGAACTGGCGCGCAAGGTCGGCGGGGTCGAGCCGGGCCTTCGGGTCCATGTAGTAGGCGCCACCCTCGGCCGCCGTAATGGCGGCCCCCTGCGGCGTGCCGGGATAGACGTAGCGTGCGATCTCGGCGGCCGCCTTGCGCGACTTGACGTTGGAGACGAGCTTGCCGCCCAGGCCGTAGTGCGACATCACCGCGGAATAGTCGGCGGCGCCGCGGCGGTAGGCAACCATGAACTTGGCGAGCGCCTTGGCCCGGCTCGTCAGCATCTTGGGCGACGCGAACAGCGCGCCCAGTTGCTGTTCGTCCAGTTCCGAATACCAGCCGACGATCTGAGCCTGACCCGAAGCCAGCAACGAGCGGCCGTAGCGCGACGGCAGGATGGCGGCGTCGACCTGGTTGTCGTTCACCGCGGCCGCCACCGCCGCCGGCGTGCCCATGGGCTTCACGATCATGCTGTAGAACTTGAGCTTCTTGAGCTCGGCGATGCGGCCGAGCTGATAGTTGTAGACGGAACCGAGCGAGGTGATCGCGATCGACCGGTTGGCGAGGTCCTCGAACCTGCGCAGGCCGGCGCGGAAGGCGCCGTTCGCCGCCACCACCACGTCGCCCTCGTGGTCGGTCTTTTCGCGCACCTGGGCGCCGATGATCTTGATCTTGCCGGCGCCGACAAGATTGAAGGCGGTTGCGGTGAAGCTGGTCACGGCGAGGTCGGCGCTGCCGTCGACGAGCGCCTCCACCACCACCTTGGGCGAGGGATAGGCCTGCATGGCGAGATCGATGCCCGCGGCCGTGAAATACCCGCGCAGCGCCGCCAGGAACAGCGCGCCGTTCTGGACATCGCGGGTGGTGGCGACCGTGATCCTTTCGTTCGCCGCAGCCGGAACGACGGCCGCAGCGAGAAAGAAAAGGGCCGTAAGAAGCCGGCGAATCATGAAACCGACGATAACCAATCAAAAATCGATTCGCGCTTAACTCACGGCGGACGCTTTATGCAAAGAGATTTGAGCCACAAGTTGTATGACGTTAAGACGGTCGCCGCCGGATCGGGTCGGCCCGAGACCGACCCAAACCTGAAGCCAAGCCACCCGGCTGTTATGTCAGGCTGCCGCAGAAGCGCTGGATGCGGTTGCAGGCTTCCTCGAGGTCTTCCTGCTTGGTGGCGTAGGAGATGCGGAACGCCGGGCCAAGACCGAAGGCCGAGCCGTGCACCACCGCCACGCCTTCGGCTTCCAAGAGCTCGGTGACGAAGTCCTCGTCGGTCGCGAGCTTCTTGCCCGACGGCGTGGTCTTGCCCATGGTGCCTTCGCACGAGGGATAGACGTAGAAGGCACCTTCCGGCGTCGGACACTTGATGCCGCTCGCCTGGTTGAGCATCGACACCACGAGATCGCGCCGCTCCTTGAAAATCTTGTTGTGCGCGGCGATGAAGTCCTGCGGCCCGTTGAGCGCTTCCACCGCCGCCCATTGCGACACCGCCGCCGGGTTGGTGGTCGACTGCGACTGGATCTTCGCCATCGCCTTGATCAACGGCTCCGGCCCGCCGGCGAAGCCGATGCGCCAGCCGGTCATGCAATAGGCCTTGGAGGTGCCGTTGATGGTCAGCGTGCGCTCGTAGAGCGCCGGCTCGACCTGCGCCGGCGTAAAGAACTTGAAATCGTCGTAGGTCAGCTTCTCGTACATGTCGTCGGTCATGACGTGCACATGCGGATGCTTCATCAGGACGTCGGTCAGCGCCTTCAGCTCGTCGCGCGTATAGGCGGAGCCGGTCGGGTTCGACGGCGAGTTCAAGAGGAACCACTTGGTCTTCGGCGTGATCGCCTTTTCCAACTGCGCCGGCGTGAGCTTGAAGCCGTTTTCCATGGTGCAGGCGACGGTGATCGGCGTGCCGCCGGCGAGCAGCACCATGTCCGGATAGCTCACCCAGAACGGCGCCGGGATGATGACTTCGTCGCCCGGGTCCAGCGTGGCCATGAAGGCGTTGTAGAGCACCTGCTTGCCGCCGGCGCCGACCGTGATCTGTCCGGGCTGATAGTCGAGGCCGTTGTCGCGCTTGAATTTGGCGGCCACCGCCTCCTTCAGCTCGGCCATGCCGTCGACCTGGGTGTACTTGGAGGCGCGTCCCTCTCGGATCGCCTTGATGGCGGCTTCCTTGATGTTCTCGGGCGTGTCGAAGTCGGGCTCCCCGGCCCCCAGCCCGATGACGTTGCGGCCGGCCGCTTTGAGCGCGCGCGCCTTGTCGGTGACGGCGATCGTCGGCGACGGCTTGATGCGCTTCAGGTGGTCCGCAAGGAAGGCCATCGCGAAAGGCTCCGGGTTCAGGGGTCAAAAAGGCTATATGGCGGTGTCCTAATAGCCTGCCCGCCCAACAGCAAGTCGGAAAACCTGATGATTTGATCAAGCGGGCTGATCGGACCGCCTAAGCCTCCTTTAAGGCCCGCCTGCTAGACCGCCCCGATGGCAAAACGGCGCGAGATGCTGCGCTCCGGCGACTGGCTCACCCGGGAGCGCATCCGGCTGGTGGCGCTGGCGGTGCTGGTCGCCTCGGTGCTCGGCGCCGGCTTCCTGATCGCCACCGCCAACGGGCTCAGCGACCGCTTCGACCGGCCGCTCGGCACCGATTTCTCCGACGTCTACGCCGCCGGAACCTATGTCCTGGACGGCGAGGCCACAGCCCCCTTCAACCCGCGCCGCCAGATCACTCGCGAGCGCGCGATCTTCGGGCAGAAGACCCGTTCTACGGCTGGCACTATCCGCCCTATTTCCTCGGCCCCGCCGCCCTGTTCGCCACCATGCCCTACCCGCTGGCCCTGGCGCTGTGGCAGGGCGTGACGCTGGTGCTTTATCTGTTTGTCATTCGGGAGATCCTCGCAACCGCATTATGGCCGGGCTTGCCCCCCGGCATGACGGCGGAGCACCCGGCATCCCGGGCGGGAAACTCTGGCTCCTGCTCGCGCTCGCCTATCCCGCCGTCGTCATCAATCTCGGCCATGGCCAGAACGGCTTCCTCACTGCGGCCCTGCTCGGAACCGCATTGTGGCAGCTCGACCGCCGGCCATGGCTCGCCGGCGTGCTGATCGGCCTCATTCGCCGCCGCCGCGCTCACGGTGGTCGTGTTGACGTTGATCGTCACGCTCGCCTTCGGCCCGGACGTCTGGACCGCCTTCCTCGCCTTCACCAAGTTCACCCGCACCGTGGTGCTGGAGCAGGGCGGCACCGGCTGGCAGAAGATTCAAAGCGTGTTCTCGGTGGTGCGCATGTGGGGCGGCTCGGTTCCGCTCGCCTATGCGATCCAGGCGGCGGTGAGCGTCGCGGTCGCCGGTGCGCTTGCTTGGCTGTGGCGCAGCCGCGCGCCCTTCGCGTTCAAGGCCGCGGCACTCGCCATCGGCACCATTCTCGCCACACCCTATTGCCTCGACTACGACCTGATGGTGGTGGCGCCGGCGATCGCCTTCCTGGCACGCGACGGCCTTGAACGCGGCTTCGAACCCTGGACGAAGACGCTGCTTGCCGCGCTCTAGTTCGTGCCCTTGATCACCCGCTCCGTCGCCGGCGCGACGTCGATACCGCTCGGCGTGCCGACACTATTGATCGCGTTCGTCTTCGTGTTGCACCGCGCTATGATGGAAACAGGCGTCGCGACACCGTGGCCTTTCAAGCGCGTAGCCACGGAATAAATTTTATCTATTTCAATTCGCTTTCTCAGCACGTTTGTTCCGCAAGACATTTCAAATGCGGAACGACAACATCGAACATTGTCACGCATGAGCCATTCTCCTGCCGGACTTGGCCCCTATATAATGTCTTATGGAATCGCGACCGTGCTCGGGGGACTTGAAGATGTACACGCTGTACTCGATGCAGCGCTCCGGCAACAGCTACAAGGCCCGCCTTGCGCTGGCGCATCTCGGCTTGAATTATCGCTTGGTCGAGGTCGACATCCTGCAAGGTGAAAGCCGCACACCGGAATTCCTCGCCAAGAATCCCAACGGACAGATCCCACTGCTCGAGGTGGCGGCCGACCGTTTCATCGCCGAGTCGAACGCCATCCTTTGGTACGTCGCCGGCGGCACGCCGCTCGCGCCGGAAGACCGCATCGCGCGCGCGGAAATCCTGCAATGGATGTTCTTCGAGCAACGCAGCCTGGAGCCGAACATCGGCGCGGCCTGGTTCTGGCTCAACTTGGTCAAGGGCGGCCGTGACCTGCAGCGCCACGCGCTCGATGACTGGATGGAGAACGGCTATCACGCCCTCGGCGTGATGGAGGCCCACCTCGCGCGCCAGCCGTTCTTCGTCGACGGCCGCTACACCATCGCCGACATCGCGCTTTACGCCTATACGCATGTCGCGGAAGCCTGCGATTTCGACCTCGCGCGCTATCCGGCGGTGCGCGCCTGGCTCGCGCGCGTGGCCGCCGAGCCCGGCCACGTACCCATGAACTGGCAGCCCGACGCACTGGAAGCGGCCCAGTAGCCCAGCCCTGCCCCGGAATCGCCGAATCGGCGCCCGCCCGAACCCGCTACGGCGCCGATTCACGGCAGATCTGCGCAAGTCGTCGCACTTTGCCCCTGTTACTGGACGCCGGAACACGCTATCGAGCCCCCGGCGGGCGCGTAGAAGCGGAGCAGCCGGAGCTGCTCTGGAGTCGTTTTGATGGATGAAATCTCGCATTCCGTGCCGGAAAACGGCGCGAAATCGCAGAATGAGCTACCGGAGACCGCGCAAGGCGAAGAGCTCCATATCCCGATCAAGCCCGAGAGCGACCGAAAGCTCCGTCGCCTGTGGCTGGTTTCCCTGTTGGCGCCGGTCGTCGGCGCCGGGGCGGGTTTGGTCGACGCGATTTTTCGCATGACTCTGGAAGAGGCCGACCGGCTGCGCGACGTGGTGTTCGCCCGCGGCCACGAGGCGCATGTTCTCGGCTTTGTGCTGATCGTTACCGGATGCACCGCCGCCGCGGCGTTCGGTGCCTGGCTAGTGCGGCGGTTTTCCCCGCACGCGTCCGGGAGCGGCATCCCGCAGGTCGAGGCGGCGCTCAATGGCGAGCTGCCGCCGGCGCCACCTAAACTGCTGCCGGTCAAGTTTCTCGGCGGGCTTTCCGCGATCGGCTCCGGCATGGCGCTCGGACGCGAAGGACCGAGCGTGCAGATGGGCGCCGTCGTCGCCCACCTCATCGGCGACCTGTTCCGCCATTCCCAGGAAGAGCTGCGGATGCTGCTGGCCTCCGGCGCGGGCGCCGGCCTCGCGGTGGCGTTCAATGCGCCGATCGCCGGCGCGGTATTCGTGCTCGAGGAACTGGTGCGCCGCTTCGAGCCACGCATGACCATCGTCGCGCTCGGCACCTCCTCGACCGCCATTCTGGTCTCGCGCCTGTTCCTCGGCAATCAACCGGACTTCCACGTCGCGATCGTCTCCCACACGGTGGCGGCAACAGGGCCACTGCCCTACGCCGCCGACGCCACCTGGCTGCTCTATATCGTGCTGGGCATCGTCGCCGGGCTGGCGGCGAGCGTTTACAACCGCAGCATTCTCGGGGCGATGAACCTGGCCGGACGGTTCGACCGCATCCCGGTCGAGGTCAAGGCGGGCGTGATCGGTGCCGGCGTCGGCATCACCGGTTGGTTCTTCCCGGATCTGATCGGCGGCGGCGACAACATCACGCAAAACCTGCTGGCCGGGGGCGTAGCGCTCAGCGCCATCCCGCTCGGTTTCGCTATCCGCTTCGCTCTCGGGCCGTTGTCCTACGCGGCGCGCACGCCGGGCGGCCTGTTCGCGCCGCTGCTGGTGCTGGGCGCGCAGCTCGGTCTGCTCTGCGGTGCAACCTTCGCCCACCTGTTTCCGCAGCTTGGCATTCAGCCGGGGGCGTTCGCGGTGGTCGGCATGGCGGCGTTCTTCACCGGTATCGTGCAGGCACCGGTGACGGGAATCGTGCTGGTAACCGAGATGACCGCCGCCTTCACCACGCTGCTGCCGATGCTGGCGGCCTGCTTCGCGGCGATGCTCGTCGCCCACCTGACCCGGACGACGCCGATCTACGATTCGCTGCTCGAGCGGGTGGTGAAAGAGGCGCATTCGCCATAGACCCCAAGGAAATGCCGGCACCGGTCCCCGGTGTCGGCATCCGTTTTGAGGACGAAGGCCGCGCCGGCACGGCCGCACGGCTTTCGTTCACGTTCGTTTACCTTTGTCACGAAATCGCCGCCAAACCTTACCTCCGCTGCCTCAAAGGGGCCGGATCGGCGCCCGGTTCCCCACCCAATCTGGCTCAATCGCGAACAGTGATTCGCAGGGTTCAGCCATGCGCAAGCACATTCAGGACACCGGTTTCCGCGCCCCCACCCAACGGGCACTCGGCCGCGAGCGCCGCACGATCGCTTTCGCCGAGCTTGTCGCCGGCATCGCCCTGGCGCTTTCCATCGTCGTGCTCGCCACCGTCATGTCGGTCGGCGTCGCGCGCGCCGATGTCGTCGAGGGCGTCGTCGGCCATGAGGGCAGCCTGTTCGGCATCGCCCTGCTGCTCGGCCTCGTCTTCATCGCCCTCGGAAGCCTTGCGGCTTGGCCCGACGAGCGGCGTCGAGAGCGCCGGCACAACTAGCGCGCTTCCGAGCGACGTCGAACCCGGTTCGCCGCCGGGGCGAGATGCTTTCACGGCAATGGCCCGGCGCCCAGCCACAACAATCCCGCCGCGATGGTGATCGCCGTCAGCGGCGCGCCGATGACGAAATAGGGCCAGAACCGCACCTCCACCCCGCGCGCCTTGGCGCGCTGCGCCACGATCAGGTTAGCGACCGAACCGACCAGCGTGAAGTTGCCGGCGAGCGTCGCGGTCATCGCTACGACCAGCCAGGCGCGCTGCGGGTCGTGCAATTCACTTACGAACGGCTTCAGCACTAAGACCGCCGGCACATTGCTGACAATGTTGGACAAGACCGCGGTGACCGCGCCGAGCACGGTCGTGTCGTTGAAATGCAAGCCTGCCATCAGCGCCGGCAGGTGCGGATCGATGACGGTCTTTTCCAGGCCCGCCACCACGATGAACAGGCCGACGAACATGACCAGCAACGACCAGTCGATCTCGCGGTAGATCTTCGCTGGGCTGACGCGGCGCGTCAGCAGCAGGAAGGCACCGCCGACGATCGCCACCTTCGCCACCGGCTGACCGACGAAAAACAGCGCCATCATGACCGCCACCACCAGCACGGTCTTGATCACCAGCGCTTTGTGATAATGCCCTTCGATCTCGACCGGCGGCAGCGCCTCGCGGGTGAAGAATTCGCGGCGATAGACCACCGCGATCAGCGCCACCGTCACAACGAGCCCGAACGCCGCCACCGGCGCCAGCGCCGCGGC
>JARRQH010000158.1:0-6952 GCA_037381985.1 Pseudolabrys sp. | reverse complement strand
AAGCGGTCGACGGCGAGCCCATTGTGGCCGGCACCGTCTACATCGCGCCCGGCGGCAAGCACAGGCGCGTCGCCGGCAAGGACGGCGCGGCGACGATTGCGCTCGACGACGGTCCCTTGGTCAATTTCTGCAAGCCCGCGGTCGACCCGATGTTCACCTCCGCCGCCGAGGTGTGGGGCAACAAGGCGCTCGCTCTGGTGCTGACCGGCATGGGGCAGGACGGCCTGCGCGGCGCGCGCACCATCGTCGAGGCCGGCGGCCACGTGTTCGCGCAGGACGAGGCGTCGAGCGTGGTTTGGGGCATGCCCGGCCAGGTCGCGCACGCGGGGCTCGCCTCCGCCGTGCTGCCGCTCGACGATATCGCGCCGAGGCTCGTGCGTCTGTTCGGGGGAGAAGGCCGGTGACCCCCGAGGGTTTCGATTATCTGCGGGCGCTCCTGAAGGAGCGCTCGGGTTTGGTGCTGGCGCTGGAGAAGCAGTACCTGGCTGAAAGCCGATTGCTACCGCTCGCGCGCCGGCACGGCTTGGAGACGCTCGACAATCTCGTCGCCGCTTTGAGGACGTACCGCGCGCCCGCGCTGGTGAGCGAGGTGGTCGACGCCATGACCACCAACGAGACCCTGTTCTTCCGCGACAAGCTGCCGTTCGAGCACCTGCGTGACGTGATGCTGCCGGCGCTGACCGCCGCGCGCGCGCGCGAGAAGCGCATTCGCATCTGGTGCGCGGCTGCCGCCAGCGGCCAGGAGCCTTACTCGATCGCGATGACCGTCAAGGAGATGGGCGCGGCGCTCGCCGGCTGCCGCGTCGAGATCGTCGCCACCGATCTGGTCGGCGACGTCCTGGACCGCGCCAAGGCGGGCAGCTACAGCCAGTTCGAGGTGCAGCGCGGCCTGCCGATCCAGATGCTGGTGAAGTATTTCACGCAGAAAGGCGAAACCTGGCAGATCGCGCCCGAGCTGCGCGCCATGGTGCAGTTCCGCACGCTCAACCTGCTCAACGACTTCTCGCCGCTCGGCCGTTTCGATCTGGTGTTCTGCCGCAACGTGCTGATCTATTTCGACCAGGCCTGCAAGATCCAGGTGCTGGAGCGCGTGGCGCGACAGATGTCCGACGACGGCTTCCTGGTTCTCGGCGCCGCGGAGACGGTGGTCGGCCTCACCGAGGCCTTCAAACCGATGCAACAGCACCGCGGGCTCTACGTGCCGAATGCGGTCTGGCGGCAGGCGCGGTCTCCCGCCGTGATGCCGCGTCTTGTAGCAAAGGCGTGAGTGGTCGAGCCGCGGTGGCACCGGTCGACGGTCAGAGACTGATCAATCCCTGATAGATGGCCTGGACCGTCGCCTGCGTCTTGTTCATGGCACCGAGCTTGCTCATGGCGTTCTGGATGTGCGCTTCGACGGTCTTGCGGCTGCAAACCAGAATGTCGGCCGTCTCGTCCGCGGTCTTTCCGAGCGCGGCCCACTTGAGGACTTCCTTTTCGCGGTCGGTCAAATTCCAGATCGGGTCCGCCTCGTCGTTGCGGTTGAATCGCGGGCTCACGCTTTTTTCCAAGGCATGGAGTTCGACCAGTCTCTGCATCATGTAGAGAATGATCATGTGCATCTGCACGCGGTTGAATTTCAAGTTGGCGAAGAAAGCGGTCAGCTTGTCCTTCCAGAACAGCGCGCACACGCTCGAGTAGCGGCGACCCAATTGGTCGCAATAGTGGACCGGCACCGTCAGCCCTTCCAAGATGCCGAAGTCGTGGACCGCCTCCATGGTACGCACCGCGCCGGGTTTGCGTTTACCGTTGACCGGCGGAAGTTTGATGCTGCCCCAATTGAACGGGAGGTTCGTCCGTTTGGCGACATCGAGGCAGGGGTCGGTGGCGAGGAAGTTCTCCGATCGGTATGTGTCTATCCACTCTTGGTTGTGCGTTGTGACCAGAAGCGGGTCGTTCTCCCACGGCTTCGATGCGTCGACAAAGCCGAAGCTGCTGAACCCATAATTTTCGATTATTCCCTGAAAAACCGATCGAACTTCGTCAACAGCTTGGCAGGCCTCTAGCGCATTTAAGCTTTGCTGGAGGTCAGCCATCCATCAGCCCTTAGGAAATTTCCCAATTGTCGGGTCGGTAGCATCAATACCATCATGTTCCCACGCAACCTGCAAATACAACCGGAGGGCGAGAATTGCCCGAGAAATTGTACCGTGCTGCGTTCTTCACACTGAATTCGAACCGCCCTCTTGCGGATAAAGTCTTCCGGTTTCGCACCCGCTTGTTCATCGACGAACTGGGCTGGTCATTGCCGACCGAAAAAGGCCTGGAGCGCGATCAGTTCGATACCGACAAGGCGGTCTATTGCGCGCTCATGCACGGTGACGAGGTGGTCGGGTGTTTCCGCGCCATCCGATGCGACGTGCCCTACCTCGCTAGCACGGTGTTTCCGCATCTTGCGACGGTAAGAGCCTATCCGACGTCGCCCGACGCGATCGAGATCAGCCGGCTCGGCGTCCTTCCGGGCCACCACGCCGCGAGCGCGCGTCTCTACAGCCTGATGGTTCGCTTCGCCTTCAGCCAGAACGCGAGCCGCCTCGTGGCGATCGCCGAACTTTCGCACGAACGTCTGCTCAACAAGATCGGGCTGGAGACGGTCCGTTACGGCAAGGTCAGCATCGTCGGCTTCAAGGACGATGGCACGTGGATTCTTGCGGTCGCCGGCGAAATTCCGCTGCCGCACAAACAGTCGTCGCGCATTCGGCGCTTTCTGCAACTGACACAACATATGGACATTATCGATGAAGCACATGTTCTCGGATGTGAACGCCTTTCGGCATGATCCTCTCGGGCTCTTCGCTCGCAAGGGCTTCGGCGCCGCCGAACCGCTGGTCAAGCTCGACCTGGGGCCGTGGCCGGTCTTCCTCGTTACCGACGCCAAGATGGCGCGCGATGTCCTGAAGGCCGACGAATCCCAGATCGACAAGGGCTTTCTCGTTCATAAGCTGCGCAAGGTGATCGGTACGAGTTCGATCACGATGAGCGGCGCCGAGCACCAGCAGCGGCGTGCGGTGATCCATCAGCATCTCGCGCGCGGCATCATGAACGAGTTCATTCCGCAGATCGGCAGTCTGATCCGCCGGCACGCGGCCATGCTCATTCGCGAGGAAGAGTTCTCGGCGCACGAGGTGACGGCGCCGCTTGCGCTGCGCATCATCGCGTCGCTCCTGTTCGGGCGGGACGTCCTGTCCGCGGCCGACGAAGCCGCGCTGGTGCAAGCCGTCTACGTGGCGGAGGCGCAGATGGCGGACAGCCTGTTCCGGTTGTTCCCGCGTTCGCCGTGGAAGCTGATGCGCGACAACCGGGAACTGCGCGAGAGCCGCGAGATCATGGCGGCGGTTGTCGACCGGGTGCGGGCGCGGGCGACGTCGACCAGCCTGCTGCGCGCGCTGGAGCAGCTCGATCTGAGCCCGTCGGAATTGCGCGACGAGGTGCTGCTGCTGCTGCTTGCGGGGCACCACACCAGCGGCAACGCGGCGGCCTGGGTGTTGTACTTCCTGGCGACCCAGCCCGGCCTGCCGGAAACGATCAGGCGCGAAGCCGGCACGCTGGTGACGGAGTCCGGCGAAGTCGATCCGCTGCGGCTGCCGCGCGCCGAGGTCAGCCTGCGGCTGGCGCGCGAGGTGCTGCGGCTCTACCCGCCGTTCTACTGGTTCTCGCGCGAGGTGCAGGCGCCGGTCGAACTCGGCGGCTGCCGTCTGCGCAAGGGCACTTCGCTTATCATCAGCCCCTGGCAGATCCAGCACGACCCGCGCAACTGGCCGGAGCCGGAAGAATTCCGCATCGACCGCAGCTACAACACGCCGGCGTTCCTGCCGTTCGGTCTCGGTCCGCGTGCCTGCGTCGGCATCGGGCTCGGCTTGCTCGAGCTGCAGATGCTGGCCTTGGAAATGGCGTCGGCCTGCGATGTCGAAATCCTGTCGGAGGTGCCGGCACCCGCGCCGACGCCCGCCGTCACCCTGCTGCCGCCCCGGATCCGGCTGCGGCTCAAGCCACGCGCCGTGTCGCTGCTCAAGGATGCGGCGGCGTAATGCCTTAGGCGCCGGCGAAGCCGCCTGGGCTTCGCCGGCGCCGCCCCGTTGAAGCAGAGACACCCCATTTCTCGAGAGGGTGGTCCCATGATGGCTGCAATCGAAGATGCCAACTATTTCCTCGAACACGCGGAGCGTTGCTTCCGCATGAAGGAGATGGCCGTCGGCAACAGAGAGTTGTCGGCGGCGCTGGAGACGATGGCCAACGAATTCATGGCCAAGGCGGTCGAGCTCGACACCGAGCGCGACCGCGCTACGGCGGCTCACAAGAAGAGGGCGTGAGGGGCAGGTGCTCGTTTCGACGATTTGGCTGGTCGACGACGTGGCCAGGCACCCGGCATTCATCCCCAGGGCCACGGGTGCGGGGCGTGCCGTTTGCCGTCCGCGATCGCCCTGTGGCACGGTCGGGGCCATGGCCGGACTCGACGACGATCCCCGCAGTGCAGAATTGGCAGCCAAGTTCCGCCCGTGCCTGGAAGCGGAACTGGCCGAACTGACGGCGGCGCGTGACGCCACGGCCGACGGCCGGGCGCCGGTGCAACTCGACCAGCAAAGCGTCGGCCGCCTGTCGCGCATGGACGCGATGCAGATGCAGCAGATGGCGCTGGCCGCCGACCGTCAGCGCGATGTCCGCATCACCCGCATCCGCAACGCGCTCGACCGCATGGCGCGCGGCGACTTCGGCTATTGCGTCGCCTGCGACAACGAAATCCCCGAGGCCCGGCTGGAGGCCGACCCGTCGGTGCCGTTCTGTGTCGCCTGCGCGGCGGGAAAATGAGAGGCTTCCAAAAACAAAACGGGGCGCCGTAGCGCCCCGTCGAGAAATCTCTGTGAAACGCCGCTTAAGCGGGGATCCGTTCTTCGCTCTCCGCCGGCTCTCGCAAGACGTAGCCGCGGCCCCAGACGGTTTCGATGTAGTTCTTGCCGCTTGAGGCGTTCGCGAGCTTCTTGCGCAGCTTGCAGATGAAGACGTCGATGATCTTGAGCTCCGGCTCGTCCATGCCGCCGTAGAGATGGTTGAGGAACATCTCCTTGGTGAGCGTGGTCCCCTTGCGCAGGGAGAGCAGCTCGAGCATCTGGTATTCCTTGCCGGTCAGGTGCACGCGCTGGCCGCCGACCTCCACCGTCTTGGTGTCGAGGTTGACCACCAGGTCGCCGGTGTTGATGACCGACTGGGCGTGGCCCTTGGAGCGGCGCACGATGGCGTGGATGCGGGCGATCAGCTCGTCCTTGTGGAACGGCTTGGTCATGTAGTCGTCGGCGCCGAAACCAAGCCCGCGGACCTTGTCCTCGATGCCGGCAAGACCGGACAGGATCAGGATCGGGGTCTTGATCTTGGAGACCCGCAAGGACCGCAGCACCTCGTACCCCGACATGTCGGGCAGGTTCAGGTCGAGCAGGATGATGTCGTAGTCGTAGAGCTTGCCGAGATCCACGCCCTCTTCGCCGAGGTCGGTGGTGTAGACGTTGAAGCTCTCCGATTTGAGCATGAGCTCGATCGACTGAGCCGTGGCGCTGTCGTCTTCGATGAGTAGAACGCGCATGCCAGTCCCCTTATCGCCGCTAACGGCCCCTCAGGTCAGTGCCGCGACGGCGGCGAAAGTTAAAAACACTTCTGGGACAATGTGATTCGACATTAGCGAGCTATGGTTAACAAAACCTAATTTCCTCAAGCAAGCAAGCCGTAGGCAGAAGCCCCCGAATCGGCGTAAGTTATTGCTTCAGAGAGGTTTTTCGACCAAGTCGCGTTCGTGCTCCAGTTCTTGGGCCGGTTCCCCGGCTCATGTCTCGCAAACCGCTGTCCTCGTCCGGCCGGCGATTCTGGCGGCCTTTGTCCCTCGGACGATGACCCAATGATTAATGACGCGGGTAAACATCGGGTTAAACCGGGTCTTCGGGCGGTAAGCCTAAGGACGAGTTTACGCGCGTTTGTGGAAGTTTTGGGGGCTGGGCGGCGTCTCCGTCCAGTCCGTGTTTATGCGTACCACCTCCTTTCTTCACCTCCCCCGCAAGGGGGGAGGGAACAGGTCGGCGCCAGCCGCGCGGTCGGTACTCTATGATCAAGGCGCTTGCCGAACAGATCGCCGACCTCGATGCCGTGGAAACCTACGGCCGGGTGGAGGCCGTGCGCGGGCTGATGGTGGAGGTGGCGGGGCCCATTTACGCCATGTCGGTGGGGGCGCGGCTTACCATCGAGACGGGAGCCGGCCGCGGCGTGCCCTGCGAGGTGGTGGGATTTGCCGGCGGCCGGGCACTGGCCATGCCGTTTGCCACCCTGGAAGGGGTGCGGCGCGGTTGCCGGGCGGTGGTGCAGAGCACGGCCGGCAGCGTGCGACCGTCGGAAGCCTGGCTCGGCCGGGTGGTCAACGCGCTTGGGCAGCCGATCGACGGCAAGGGCCCCTTGCCGGCGGGGCCGGCGCCTTATCCCTTCCGGGCGTCGCCGCCGCCGGCGCACGCCCGCCAGCGAGTGGGCGAACCGCTCGACCTCGGCGTACGCGCGCTCAACACCTTCCTCACCACCTGCCGCGGCCAGCGCATGGGTATTTTCGCCGGTTCCGGCGTCGGCAAGTCGGTGTTGTTGTCGATGATGGCGCGCAACGTCGCCGCCGACGTCTCGGTCATTGGCCTGGTCGGCGAGCGCGGCCGCGAGGTGCAGGAGTTTCTGCAGGATGACCTCGGCCCCGAGGGCTTGGCCCGCTCGGTGGTGGTGGTATCCACCTCCGACGAGCCGGCGCTGATGCGCCGCCAGGCGGCCTATCTGACGCTCTCCATCGCCGAGTTCTTCCGCGACCTGTCCAAGAACGTGCTGGTGCTGATGGACTCGGTCACCCGCTTCGCCATGGCCCAGCGCGAGATCGGCCTCTCCGCCGGCGAGCCGCCCACCG
>JARRQH010000157.1:0-10273 GCA_037381985.1 Pseudolabrys sp. | reverse complement strand
AGAGATTGCCCAGCACCTCGGCGAGATCGGTGCGATCGAGCGGCACGTTCTCGTCATCGGCAATAGAGGTTTCGAACGAGAGCTGCTGCCCCGCCGGCGTGCGCGCCAGCGTGGCGATCAGCGACTCGACCAGCGGCTTGAGCAGCGTCGCGACATTGCCGCGCTGACGGGCGGTGCCGCGCGCCCGCGCCAGCGCCAGTTCGCGGTCGACGTGGCGGCTCATGGCGTCGCCCACCGCCTCGATTTCCTTGGCGATGTCTTCCTGTCCGCGTTCGCGCAGGCGCGCGGCGTCGGCGGCGAGCGCGATCTCGCGCTCCTGAGCGTCGATGAGGCCGTTCACCTCCTCGACCAACGGCTTGACTTCCGCCGGCACCGCCGCCGGCAGATGCCGGCGCTGCCCGGAGCGGATGTCCGCGATCCCCCGCCGCAAGGCGTCGAGCGGACGCAGTCCCAAGACCACCTGGATCGAGGTGGCGATGGCCAGCACCAGACCCAAGAGCGCCAGCGCCATCGCCAGATCGCGGGCGAATTTCGAAGCCGCCACCGACACGCGCGCGAGATCGGTGGCGACAGCCACCCGCACCGGCACGCGTTGGCCCTTGATGGTCAGCAGCACCTGGCGCTCGCTCACCAGCAGCCGCGCCTTGGCCGGCCCCGGAATGATGTGATGATGCACGTCGCCCGGCATCGGCTGGTCGGCGGGGAGGTTGAGCGCGCTGTCCCACAGCGAGCGCGAGCGCAGCAACGTGCCGCGGCCGTCGCCGACCTGCCAGTACAGCCCCGACAGCGGTTCGGAAAAACGCGGGTCGGCCGGCGGCTTGCTCACCACCAGTTGCCCTTGTGCGTCGACGTCGATGCCGGCGACGAGTTGCTTCAGATAAACGTCGAGATCGTCGCCGATGGTGCGGGTGACATGGCGCTCGAACAGCAGGGTCAATCCGGCGCCGGCGATCGTCAGCGCCACCAAGATGGCGACGACGCCACCGAGGATCAGCCGCAGCCGCAGCGAGCCCCAGCTCACGGCGGCGCCTCCGGCACCATGTAGCCGAAGCCGCGGCGCGTCTCGATCACCTCCGGCCCGAGCTTCTTGCGCACGCGGCCGACCAACACCTCGAGCGCGTTGGAGTCGTGGTCTTCGCCGTGGCCGTAGACGTTCTCGTCGAGCTCGTGCTGCGACACCACGCGGCCACGATGACGCAACAGATACGAGACCAGCCGGTATTCGAGCGGCGACAGCGTTATCGGCACGCCGCGCACGCTCACTCTCATCTGCCGTTCGTCGAGTTCGATGTCGCCGGCGACCACCACCGACGAGGCGTGGCCGGCGTTGCGGCGCACGATGGCGCGCAGGCGCGCCAGCAGCTCCTCCATGCGGAAGGGCTTCGGCAGGTAGTCGTCGGCACCGGCGTCGATGCCATCGACGCGTTCGGCCCAACTGCCGCGCGCGGTCAAGATCAGCACCGGCATGGTGCGGCCGTTGGCGCGCCAGCGCTTGAGCACCGCGAGGCCGTCCATGCCCGGCAGGCCGAGATCGAGGACGACGGCGCCGTAGTCTTCGGTGTCGCCCAGGAACCACGCTTCCTCGCCGTCGCGCGCGGTCTCGACCACGTAGCCGGCGGCCTGCAGCGCGCCCGCGACGTCGGCCGCGATCCGCCGGTCATCCTCGACGAGCAGCAGGCGCATTACTTCTCCTTGACCCGTTCGATCTTGCCGCTGCGCGCGTCGACATAAACTTCGTACAGCCGGCCCTTGTCGTCGACGACGCGGAATTCGTAACGCCAGCGGCCGTCCTCGTGCTCGATATCGACGCCGGCGACCTCGCCCGGCAGCTTGCCGCGTACCGCCGCGAGGATGTCGGCGAGCGATTTGATCTCGCCGGCCTGCACCGCGCGGCGGACTTCGTCGCGGCGATGCTCGTCGTGGTCGCGCGCGAGCGCGGGCGCCGCCGCGGTGAGCAGCGCCGCCAGGATCGCCGGAAATACACCAAGACGCATGAGTGAAAGCATGGCCGGAACATGCCCGAACCGACCTGACAAATCGCTGACATGGATCAACAGGGGCCGGTCAGCGGGGTTGGGCCAAGGTCCGCACCGTGGCGGCCGGCGCTTCGGCCGCGCGAATTCGAGACAGAAACCCCGAAAGGACCAAGACCCATGCGCAAGACCATCATTTTCGGCACCATCGCCGCCCTGTTCGGCCTCGTGGCCGCGGCCCAGGCCAGCAACGATCGGGCCAAGCCGTTCGCCAAGGACGCCGGCCAGATCACCCAGAAGGCGGACACCGACGGCCGCGGCGAGAAGGCCGAGGTCAAGAAGCAGGAGCGCGGCGAGCACGAGCGCGTCGAGATGAGCGCGCGCGAGCGCACCGGCTCGCGTGAGCACGCCAAGGAAGCGCGCGAGCGCGGACACGGATCGGGCGCGTACGAGGACCGCGACTAAAACGTCGGTCGTCGATTGCCCGCATCGGAGGAGCCGGTGGCCCCGCCTGCCGCCGGCTCCTTTGCTTTGGGCAACGCGCTTGGCCGTTGCCTGACAATTCGCTGACATCGCCCAACAGGCTGGCGTCAGCGCGCTTCAGGCAAGGTCGCGTCATCGCCCGCCGCGTGGTGCGGCCGGACCACCAGACTGGAGACCACAGATGTCCGACATTTCTTCCGCCAACAAGCCTTCGTCCTTCAAGATCGCCGCCGGCGTGTTCGGCGCCGCGACCCTGATCAAGCTTTCGGTGTTCGCGCTCGCCGTCATGATGCTCGGCCTGACGAGCGCCGCGCAGGCGGGCGGCTTCGGCCGCGCCTGCACCGCGGCGCCCCAGAGCCAGTGGCTGCCGATCGAGCAGTTGCGGGCCAAGGTCGAAGCGCAAGGGTTCACCGTGAAGAAGGCCAAGCTGAAGAAGGCCTGCGGCGAGCTCTACGCGCTCGACAAGAAGGGCCAGCGCGTCGAGCTGTTCGTCGATCCGACCAGCGGCAAGATCGTCGGCCAGCTCTGACGGCCCGGCACGATGACAACCGTCAACCACGCGATCGAAGCCGGCGGCGCGATGCCGCCGGCGACGGTCAAGGTCTGGGACCCGTTCGTGCGGGCATTCCACTGGTCGGTCGCCGCGCTGTTTCTCCTGGCCTATGTGACGGGCGACGAGATCCAGCAGGTGCATATCGTGGCCGGCTATACCATCGCCGGCCTGCTGGCCCTGCGCGTCGTGTGGGGCTTCGTCGGCCCGCGCCACGCGCGCTTCAGCGACTTCGTGCGGTCGCCGCGGGCGGTGCTCGCCTATCTGCGCGACGTGGCGCTGCTCCGGGCGCCGCGCTATCTCGGCCATAACCCGGCCGGCGGCGCGATGGTGGTGGCGCTGATCGTCACGCTGATCGGCACCGGCATCACCGGCTACATGATGACCACCAACGCCTATTGGGGCTCGGAGGCATTCGAGGAAGTGCACGAGGTATTCGCCAACCTCACCGTCGGTCTCGTCGTCGTGCACGTCATCGGCGTGCTGGTGGCGAGCTTCGAGCACCGCGAGAACCTGGTGAAGGCGATGATCACCGGGCGGAAGCGGCGGGCCTGAAGAAGTCTCAACCCCACCGATGCGGGATGCCCGAGCCTTCCGCATCGGCCCGGCCATAATCGACTACCGCAGGTTAAGACTGCCGCCACATACGCGGCATGCAGGAATTTCCTCACCGCGTCTTAGCCGTTTTCCCGTTATCCGGCCGAGTGTTAACCGGACGCTAACCATAAGGTGGGCAAATCTTGCCGGGTCGGCGCCGCTCTTTGGCGTCCGCTCGCGGTGAGGCCAATAACCGGTGCAAGGTTTCTTCGATTTTGTGAAGTCGCTCGGTGCTGCGCGTCTCGGCGCCATGGTCGCGGTCACGCTGGCCCTGGTCGGCTTCTTCGCCTTCCTCATGGTGCGCATGACGACACCCGAGATGGTGCCGCTGTTCACCAATCTAAGCCTCGACGATTCCGGCTCGATCCTGAAGGAACTCGACAGCAAGGGCATCAAGTACGAGCTGAGGAACGGCGGCTCCGTCATCATGGTGCCGCACGCCAAGGTCGCCCGCCTGCGCATGACGCTCGCCGAAGACGGCCTGCCCAAGGGCGGCGGCGTCGGCTACGAGATCTTCGACAAGTCCGACACCCTCGGCGCCACCAACTTCGTCCAGCACATCAACCGCCTGCGCGCGCTCGAAGGCGAGCTCAGCCGCACCATCCGCAGCATCAACCAGGTCGAGGCCGCGCGCGTGCACCTGGTGCTGCCGCAGCGCCAGTTGTTCTCGCGCGACAAGGCGGTGCCGACCGCGTCCATCGTGCTGCGGGTGCGCGGGACGCTGCGCCCCGGCCAGGTGCGCGCCATCCGCCACTTGGTGGCCAGCGCCGTCAACGGGCTCAAGCCCGACCGCATCTCCGTGGTCGACGAGAGCGGCAAGCTACTCGCCGACGGCTCCGGCGACGACAGCGCGATGTCCGCGCAAGGGGCCGAGGACCGCAAGATCGCGTTCGAGAATCGCCTGCGCAAACAGGTCAAGAGCATCGTCGACTCGGTGGTTGGCCCCGGCCACGCCCGCGTGCAGATTTCCGCCGATTTCGACCTCAACCGCATCACCGAGACCAGCAGCAACTACAATCCGGACGGGCGGGTGATCCGCTCCAGCCAGAGCCGCGAGGAAACCGACACCAGCGGCCGCAGCACCAAAACCGGTGGCGCCGTCTCGGTCAGCGCGCAACTGCCGGGCAGCGGCGGCGGCGGCCAAGGCACCAACCCCGGCAACGCCACCCACAAGACCGAGGAAGTGGTCAACTACGAGATCTCGCACACCACCAAGACCGAGATCATCTAACCCGGCCGCCTCAAGCGCGGTTCGGCCGCGGTGCTGGTCGACGGCGGCTACACCAAAAACGCCAACGGCAAGATGGTCTACAAGCCGCGCTCCAGGCAAGAGATCAACCGCATCACTGCGCTGGTGCGTTCGGCCATCGGCTTCGACCAAAAGCGCGGCGACCAGGTCGAGGTGGTCAACCTGAAGTTCGCCCAGCCGGCGCCGATCCCGCTCGACCAGCCCACCAGTTGGCTCGCCAAGCTGCACTTCACCAAGAACGACATCATGCGCGCCGCCGACCTCGGGGTGATGGGATTGCTCGGCCTCCTGGTGCTGATGATGGTGGTGCGGCCGCTGGTGCGCCGCATTATCACCCCCGACCAAGCCGCCAAGGCCGGCGTCGCCGGCGTCGCCGGCGCGCTCGGCGTCAACGACGAGAACAACAGCGCGCCCAAGGTCCAGGTCGTCAGCGCCGAGGAGAAGGTCGCGATCTCCAACCGCACGTCGGAGATGATCGACATCGCCCAGGTGCACGGCCAGGTGCACGCCAAATCGGTGCAGAAAGTGGCCGAGCTCGCCGACCAGAACCCGCACGAAACCGTCTCCATCATCCGCAGTTGGCTCCACGAGAACGCCGCCTAAGCCATGCCACCACTCGCCCCACGAGCCGACCAAGAGACGCCACAGGACATCAGCGACCTGATGGCCGATCTCGCCAGCCGTCAGCCCGGCGGCGAGCAGGGACGCAAGCTCAGCGGTCCCGAGCGCGCGGCCATCCTGATGCTGGCGCTCGGCAACGAGTACGGCGGCAAGATCTTCAACCTGCTCGACGACGACGAACTGCGCACCATCTCGGGCGTGATGTCCTCGCTCGGCGTCATCGAGGCGAGCTCGGTCGAGAACCTGCTGCTCGAGTTCGTGTCGCGGCTGTCGGCCACCGGCGCGCTGATGGGCAACAGCGA
Organism: Pseudolabrys sp.; assembly: GCA_037381985.1. Classification (GTDB taxonomy): domain Bacteria; phylum Pseudomonadota; class Alphaproteobacteria; order Rhizobiales; family Xanthobacteraceae; genus Pseudolabrys. Next base: position 4,498 of record JARRQH010000157.1, on the reverse strand, counting down.
GGCTACCGAGCGCCTGTTGCTGCAGTACCTGCCGCCCGACCGCGTCCACGCCATCATGGACGACATCCGCGGACCCGCCGGCCGCAACATGTGGGAGAAGCTCGCCAACGTGCAGGAAGAGGTGCTGGCGACCTATCTCAAGAACGAATACCCGCAGACCGTGGCAGTGGTGCTGTCCAAACTCAATCCCGAGCACGCCGCGCGCGTGCTCGCCATCCTGCCGGAGGACCTCGCCCTCGACGTAGTCAACCGCATGCTGCGCATGGAGGCGGTACAGAAGGAGGTGATCGAGCGCGTCGAGCAGACGCTGCGCACCGAATTCATGTCCAACCTGTCGCAGACCCGCCGGCGCGACGCCCACGAGGTGATGGCCGAGATCTTCAACAATTTCGACCGCCAGACGGAAACCCGCTTCCTGTCGTCGCTGGAGTCTGAGAACCGCGACTCGGCGGAGCGCATCAAGGCGCTGATGTTCACCTTCGACGACCTCATCAAGCTCGACGCCGGCTCGGCGCAGACGCTGATGCGCAATATCGACAAGGACAAGCTGGCGGTGGCGCTCAAGGGCGCCAATGACACCGTGCGCCAGTTCTTCTTCACCAACATGTCGTCGCGCGCGGGCAAGATGCTGGCCGACGATATGCAGGCCCTGGGGCCGGTGCGCCTGCGCGACGTCGACGAGGCGCAGTCGCTGCTGGTCAACATGGCCAAGGACATGGCGGCCAAGGGCGAGATCCTGATCACCAAGAGCCGCGGCGACGAAGAGTTGATCTACTGATCCGAGTTTTGGAACGACGATGAAACAGGCGACCGCAAAATTTCTGTTCGACGAAGACTTCGGTGCGCGCGAGAAGCCGACCATCACGCTGGTCGAGGCCGAGCGCCGGCGCGCCGACGCGGAGTCGGTCGCCTACCGCGACGGCTTTTCCGCCGGCCACGAGAAAGCTATCAACGAGGCCACCCAACATATCGCCACCACGTTGCAGGTGGTCGCCGACGGCCTGGCGCGCATCGAGCAGGCGCTGAAGGCCATCGAGGCGCGGCTGGAGATCGAGGCGGTCGAGGTGGCGGTGGCTGTCGCGTCCAAGCTGGCACCGGAGTTGATCGCACGCGAACCCATGACCGAGGTGACCGCGCTGGTCACCGATTGCTTCCGGCACCTCGTCAGCGCGCCGCACGTGCTGGTGCAGGTCAACGCCGGCATCTACGAGGCGACCCAGGACAAGCTCGACGAGATCGCGGCGGCGCGCGGCTTCGCGGGCCGGGTGCTGGTGCAGTCCGACGCGCAGCTGGCGCTGGGCGACTGCCGCATCGAATGGGCTGAGGGCCCGAAGCCGAATGAGACAACGAGAAAAATCGCGCCACGCGACCGAGGACAGTGAACTGCGGAGAACCAGGCCATGAGCGACGACGACAACGACAACAAAGAAGTGCCGCTGCCCGACCTGGACAACAGCGAGGTCCCGAACGTCGAGGCCGGCGGCTCAATCGCGCCGAGCGACGCCGACAGCGACGATCAGTTGACCCACGGCGCCGCCGACCTGGAGGCCGTGTTCGACGTGCCGGTGCAGGTGTCGGCCGTGCTCGGTCGCTCGCGCATGGAGGTCGGCGACCTGCTCAATCTCGGCCCCGGCGCCATCATCGAGCTCGACCGCAAGGTCGGCGAGGCCATCGACATCTACGTCAACAACCGCCTGGTCGCGCGCGGCGAAGTCGTGCTGGTCGAGGACAAACTCGGCGTGACCATGACGGAAATCATCAAAGCGGAAAAGAGCTGATGACGAAGCGCTCTCGCCATCGTTCCGCGGAGAATAAGGACTGAACCCATGCGACTCCTCATCGTCGGCACACTGCAGGGCCAGCTCACCGCCGCCACCAAGCTCGCGATGGAAAAAGGCGCGACCGTCACCCATGCCGAGGACGCCGCGCAGGCGCACGGCGTGCTGCGCTCCGGCCGCGGCGCCGACCTGTTGATGGTCGACGTCGCCCTCGACATCCGCGACCTGATCGCGCGGATCGAGGCCGAGCGCATCCACGTGCCGATCGTCGCCTGCGGCGTTTCCAACGACGCCCGCGCCGCGGTCGCCGCCATCCACGCCGGCGCCAAGGAGTACATCCCGCTGCCGCCGGACCCCGACCTGATCGCGGCCGTGCTCGCCGCCGTCGCCGACGACTCACGCGACATGATCTTCCGCGACGACGCCATGGCGCAGGTGGTCAAGCTCGCCCAGCAGGTCGCCGGCTCCGACGCCTCGGTGCTGATCACCGGCGAGAGCGGCACCGGCAAGGAAGTGCTGGCGCGCTACGTGCATGCACGCTCGCAGCGAGCGAAGAAGCCGTTCATCAGCGTCAACTGCGCCGCCATTCCGGAGAGCCTGCTGGAATCCGAGCTGTTCGGCCACGAGAAGGGCGCCTTCACCGGCGCGCTCGCCCGCCGCATCGGCAAGTTCGAGGAGGCCAACGGCGGCACGCTGCTGCTCGACGAGATTTCCGAGATGGACGTGCGGCTACAGGCCAAGCTGCTGCGCGCGATCCAAGAGCGCGTCATCGACCGCGTCGGCGGCACCCGCCCGGTGGTGGTCGATATCCGCATCGTTGCCACCTCGAACCGCAACCTGACGGAAGCCGTGCGCGAGGGCCATTTCCGCGAGGACCTGCTGTTCCGCCTCAACGTCGTGAACCTGAAGATCCCGCCGCTGCGCCGGCGCCCGGCCGACATCGCCGAGCTCGCCGATTACTTCGTCAAGAAATACGCCGAGGCGAACGGCCTGCCACTGCGGCCGCTGTCGGCGGAAGCGCGCCGCGCGCTCGACGTGCATCGCTGGCCCGGCAACGTGCGCGAGCTGGAGAACACGCTGCACCGCGCGGTGCTGCTGTCGACCGGGCCGGAGATCGGCATCGACGGCATCCTGACGCCCGACGGCAGCCGGCTCGATTCCGTACGCGGTGGCGACGTCGCGACGCAGGCCGCCATGGCGGCCGAGCAGGTCACCCGCGGTCTCGTCGGGCGCACGGTGGCCGAGGTCGAGCGCGATCTGATCCTCGAGACGCTCAAGCATTGCCTCGGCAACCGCACGCACGCCGCCAACATCCTCGGCATCTCGATCCGCACGCTGCGCAACAAAATCAACGAATACGCCGCCGACGGCGCGCCGATCCCGCCGGCGAACGGCGGCGCGGAGATGCGCGGAGCGGCGTGAGGCGCCCCCACCCCGACTGCCGATCGACCGGGGATCGAAAAGCAAAAAGCCCGGCGCACAGGCCGGGCTTTCTTAGTGTCTTCTGGTCGCGTTCCCGGACGGCGAACCGGTTTCCACTTCGCCTGGAAACGCTCCGGTATCCTTGGATTCGTTTCCCCTAAATTGTATCGCTCATCCATTCGTATAGGTACGGCTGCTCCCATGACCATCTACAAGATATGTCCCCACGCGCTCTGGCAGGACGCCGAGCGGGCCGGCGTCTTCAAAGGCGCGACAATCGACATCGTCGATGGCTTCATTCATTTTTCCGATGGCGCGCAAGTCGAGGAAACCGCCGCCAAGCACTTCGCCGGCCAGACCGATCTCGTCCTGGTGAGCGTCGACGCCGAACGGCTCGGCGAATCGTTGAAATGGGAGCCCGCGCGCGGCGGGGCGCTGTTTCCCCACCTCTATGGCGATCTGCCGCTGACCGCCGTCACGCGGGTCGAGCCGCTGCCGCTTGGGCCCAACGGCCGCCACCTCTTCCCGCCGCTGGCCGGGTAAATGACGGCAACGCCCCGATCTTGGTAGCATTGCCGAAGCGGCCCGAAATCGGCGCCGAAACTTGTAAACGGCAATCGACAAGGGGCGCGGCCCGCACCGGTCATGGACCTCGACGCCAACCGCAGCCTGATCGTTGCCGCGCTCGCGCGCATCCCGGCCGGCGACCGCACCGCCCTGCAGACCGTCTATCGGCTGACCTCGGCGAAGCTTTTTGGCGTCGTCTTGCGTATATTGGGCGAAAGCAGCGAGGCCGAGGACGTGTTGCAGGATGTCTACGTGACGGTGTGGCGCAAGGCCGCCGATTTCGACGCCGCGCGGGCAAGCCCCATGACGTGGTTGATTGCCATCGCGCGCAGCCGCGTCGCGCGGGAGCCGGCTTTCACGGCAATGGCCGCCGCCTGGGACGAGCGGCTGGCGCTCGGAGCCGGGGAATTCGAGGAGGCCGCGCCCCCGCCGTACCTTTGGCGGGACATCGTCGCCGCCCTGCCTGCGCCCGCGGCCCGACACCCGGACTTATGGCGCGATCTCACGTTCTGGCGCGGGCTGACGCTGGTGAGCGGCGTTTTGGCCGCCGCCAGTCTCTCCGCCCTCGCCTATGTCGGCGTCAAGAAACCGCCTCCGCCGCTGATCGCGTCTATCGACAGCGAGGGCGTTCATCACTTCATCCTCACCGTCGATGCGCAACACGGCACCATCGCCATGATGCCGGCGTCGTTTGCGGCGGTGCCAGGCAAGGCGCCCGAGCTGTGGCTGAT
>JARRQH010000156.1:0-7119 GCA_037381985.1 Pseudolabrys sp. | reverse complement strand
CTATGTTGCCGGCGAAGCCGCCGGCAACGGGCGCCTACTCGGTGGCGGCCGCCGGCAACGGCTTGTCCTTGTTCTTGCCTTTGCGCGCCAGGCGCCATTCCTCGAAGCCCTGGATGACCGCGAAGAACGACGGCACGAACAGGATCGCGATGCAGGTCGAGGCCAGCATGCCGGTGAACACCGCGATGCCGATGGAGGCGCGCGCGCTGGCGCCGGCGCCGGTGGCGAACACCAGCGGCAGCACGCCCATGATGAAGGCGAACGAGGTCATCAGGATCGGCCGGAAGCGGGCGCGCGCGGCCTCGACCGCGGCCTCCGCGATCGGCATGCCGCCTTCGCGCAGCTCGCGCGCGAACTCGACGATTAGGATGGCGTTCTTCGCCGACAGCGCGATCAGGAGCACGATGCCGATCTGGGTATAGAGGTTGTTGTCGATGCCGAGCGCCGTGAGCGCGGCCACCGGACCGATGAGCGCGATCGGTACCGCGCACAGCACGGCCATCGGCCGGTACCAGCTCTCGTACTGGCCGGCGAGCACCAGGTAGACCAGCAGCAGTGCCATGCCAAACACCGTGTACATCTGGTTGCCGACCAGGTTCTCCTGATACGACATCGCCGACCACAGCGAGCCGACGTGCGGCGGGAAGGTCTTCTTGGCGATCTGGCTCATCAGACCCATGGCCTGGCCGCTGGAATAGCCCTGACGCGGCAGGCCGATGATCGTGGCCGACGGATAGAGGTTATAGAGACTGATAAGCGAGGGCCCCATCGCCGGCCTGATGCTGACCAGCGTACCGAGCGGCACCATCTCGCCCTTGCTGTTGCGCACCGTGAGATGGTTGATGTCGTCGAGGCGCTGGCGATAGTCCGGCCCCGCCTGCACGAAGACCTGGAAGGTGCGCCCGAACTTGTTGAACTGGTTGACGTAGGTCGAGCCGAGATAACCGGCGAGCACGTTGAACACGTCGTTGACGTTGACGTTCATCGATTGCGCCTTCACGCGGTCGAGATCGACCGTGTACTGCGGCGTCTCGGCGCGGAACGACGTCAGGGCCATCTGGATCGACGACTGCGAGGCGGCGTCACTCACGGTGGCGCGCACGATGCGCGCGAGCTTGCTGTAGTCGAAGCTGCCGTCCTGCAGGTTCACCTGCATGGTGAAGCCGGCGGCGAAGCCCACGCCTTGGATCGGCGGCGGCGGCACCACGTGCACTTCCGCCTCCTCGACGCTCGACATGGCGGCGTTGAGGCCGGTGAGCATGTTGCGCAGGCCGTACTTCTTGCCGCGCACCGCCCAGTCCTTGAGGATGATGTAGGCGACGCCGCTCGAGGACAGCGAGGCGTTGTTGTCGAGCGGCGAGACGCCGGCGATGGTGACGACTTCCTTGACGCCCTCGTTCTTGCGCGTGATGTCGCTGACGTGGGCAAGCGCCTTCTGCGTGCGCGTCAGCGATGCGCCGTCCGGCAACTGCACGACCGCCAGCATGTAGCCCTGGTCCTCGTAGGGCAGGAAGCCGGTCGGGATGCGCGAGAAGCCGTAGACGGTGGCGACGATGATCGCCAATCCCAGCAGCGCCATCAGGCGGGCATGGCGCACCAGCCGCTTCATGAAGGCGGCGTAGACGCGCTCGAGCCAGGCGTAGGCCGCGTCGAAGCCACGGTAGACGATGTTGCGCTCGGCCACCGGCACCGTCGGCCTGAGCCAGAGCGCGCATTGGGTGGGCTTCAGCGTCACCGCGTTGACGGCGGAAATCAGCGCGGTCGCGGCGATCACCAGCGCGAACTGGGCGTACATCTGCCCGGTCAGGCCCGGCATGAACGACGCCGGCAGGAACACCGCCAGCAGCACCAGCGTGATGCCGACGATCGGCCCGAGCAGCAGCCGTATGGCCTCAATCGAGGCCTGCGGCCCGTTCATGCCCTTGTCGATGTTGTGGGCGGCGCCCTCTACCACGATAATGGCGTCGTCGACCACGATGCCGATCGCCAGCACGATAGCGAACAGGGTGGCCAAATTGACCGTGAAGCCGAGCGCCCACATGGCGGCGAAGGCGCCGATAATGGTCACCGGCACCGTGGTCGCCGGCACCAGCATGGCGCGCCAGTCCTGCAGGAACACCAGGATGACGATGAGCACCAGGATGGTGGCTTCGAACAGCGTCTTGTAGACCTCGTCGATCGAAGCCCTGACAAACACCGTGGTGTCGAAGGGGATCGAATAGGTCAGGCCCGGCGGGAAGTTCCTCTTGAGCTCGGTCATGCGCTCGGTCACCTCGGTGGCGACGTTGAGCGCGTTGGCGCCGGGCGCCAGGAAGATGGCCATGCCGGCGGCGGCCTTGTCGTCGAGCTTGAAGTCCTGGCTGTAAGTCTGCGCCCCGAGTTCGACGCGGCCGATGTCGTCCACGCGCGTCAACTGGTCGTCGGAACCGGTCTTGACCACGACGTTGCCGAACTGGGCGGGATCGTCGAGCCGGCCGGCGACGTTGAGCGTGTACTGGAAGGCGACGTCGGCGGGCGACGGCGGCGTGCCGACCTGCCCGGCGGTGACCTGCACGTTCTGCTGCTGGAGCGCGTTGACGACGTCCGACACCGCCAGGCCGCGCGCCTTCATCTTCTGCGGATCGAGCCAAACGCGCATGGCGTACTGGCCGGCGCCGAACACAGTGACGTTGCCGACGCCGGGCAACCGTGAAATCTCGTCCTTGAGATTGATGGTCGCGTAGTTCGACATGTAGAGGCTGTTGTAGCGCTTGTCCGGCGAGGTCAGCGCGACGGTCTGCAGGATGGAGATGGACTTCTTCTGCACCGTCACGCCCTGCGACTGCACGGCGTTGGGCAGCGAGGCGAGCGCCGTCGACACGCGGTTCTGCACCAGGATCTGCGCGAAGTTCAGGTCGGTGCCGATCTTGAAGGTGACGGTCAGCGTATAGGAGCCGTCGGAGGCGGCGTAGGACTGCATGTAGATCATGCCGTCGACGCCGTTGACCTCCTGCTCGATCGGCAGCGCCACCGTGTCGATGACGGTCTTGGCGCTGGCGCCGGGATAGCGCGTGGTCACCGACACGGTCGGCGGTACCACGTTGGGATATTGCGCGACCGGCAGGCCGAACACCGCCACGCCGCCGATGATGACGATCAGAATGGCAATGACGTTGGCGAGGATCGGCCGCTCGATGAAGAATTTCGAGATCATGGCGCGGCCGTCACTTTCCGGCCGTGTGCGGCTCGACCTTTTGACCCGGCACCGCGCGCATGAGGCCGGCGACGATGACCCGATCGTCGGGCTTGAGGCCCTTCTCAATCACCCGCAGGCTGCCATCACGGTCACCGATCGTGACGTTACGCTGCTCGACCACGTTGTCCTTGTTGACCACGAGCACGTAGCGCCCGCTCTGGTCGTTGCCGAGCGCGGCGTCGGACACCAGCAGCGCGTTTTCGTCCCTGCTCGTCGGAATGCGCACGCGCACGAACATGCCGGCCAGCATGACGTGGCTGGCGTTGTCGAAGACGCCGCGGGCGGTGAGCGTGCCGGTCGAGGCGTCGACCGTGGGCGAAGCGTAATCGAGGTGGCCCTTGATCGGATAGCCCTGGTCGTTCTGCAGCCCGACCTCGACCGGAACCTTCTTGAGATCCTGCGGCGTCAGCCCGCGCTTGCGGATCTCGGCGCGGATGCGCAGCACGTCGCGCTCGTTGACGGTGAAGTTCACGTTGATCGGGCTCACCTGCACGATGCTGGCGAGCGTCGTCGGCGGGCTCGAGGCGACGTAGGCGCCGAGCGAGACCTGGCGCGCGGTGACGATGCCGTCGAAGGGCGCGGCCACGCTCGTGTAGCCGTAGTAGATCTGGTTCTCTTTGAGGCCGGCGACCGCCTGGTCGTAGCTGGCCTGGTCGCTGTCGCGGGTGGCGATGGCGCTGTCGAGCCTGGCCTGCGTGGTGCTGCCGCTCTTCATCAGATCGACCTGGCGCCGATAGTCGGTCTTGGCCCGCTTCAGTGAAGCCTCCGCGCTCGCCACCGAGGCCTTGGACTGCTCCACTTTCAGCGCATAGGGTTGCTGCTCGATGACGAAGAGCACCTTGCCCTTCTTCACCGCGTCGCCGTCCTTGTAGTCGATGCCCTGGATGAAGCCGGAGACGCGCGCGACCAGGTCGGCGCTGTTGACCGCCGCGGTGGTGCCGGTGGCGTGCAGGTAATGGGTGACGGCCCGCTGCGTCGGCTTGGCGACGGTGACCTTGGGCGGCGGCGGCGCCACGTAGGTGTTTTTTTCACCGCAACCCGCTAGCGCCAGCAACGAGCCAAGCGCCAACGACAGAACCACGGCCTCCCGCCGCTTCAGCGCAAGAAGCACCTCAAGTCCCCCTTATCCGCCACCGCAAGGCAGATAACGGCGATTGCCCGGGACAACCCTGGATAGCCGCCGTCCGTGAGGACCAGCATCAGTAAATTAGAGGAATTTGCAACCCCGACGGGCCGCCCGCCGGGGAAAACGCCAGGCGGGCGGGCGAGCTTGTCGGTAATGGGCGCCGGGTACCGGCAGCCGCTGCGCGTTACGAACTGCCGTTGGGGTGCAGGTCGGTGACCGCGCGGCGGTTCTGCGACCAGCAGGTGATGTTATCGCAGGTCGCGACCGGGCGCTCCTTGCCGTAGGAAATGGTGCTCATGCGGCTCGCCGCGACGCCGCGCGAGATCAGATAGTCGCGCACCACCTGGGCGCGGCGGGCGCCGAGCGCGAGGTTGTATTCGCGGGTGCCGCGTTCGTCGGCGTTGCCTTCGATGACGAACGTGTACTGCGGATAGTGATTGAGCCACTGGGCCTGCTTGTCGAGAGTGGTGCGGGCCTCCGGCGACAGATCCGAGGAGTCCGTCGAGAAGAACACGCGGTCGCCGACATTGACCACGAAGTCCTGCTTGCTGCCCGGCGTGGCCGCGGCACCGGCCTGCGGTCCGTTGTTGGCCTGGTTCGCGCAGGCGGAAATCGCCAGCGCGGCTCCCAGCAGGGCCACGAACCGCGCGCCGCGCATCATCTGCCTCAGGTTGATCATTCGGACGCCTCCATTACTCGCAACTCATACAGACTACCCCAGCCGGTGGTCTATCAGCACGGTCGTTAAACGAACGTTCCGTCAACCTTGATGGCCCTTTGCCGGATACCGCTAAAGTTGCGCCAACGCCGAAAACCCATTGTGATGGTTAACAGCCGGTGAATCAGGGTCATTTCAAGGCGCGGCCCGCCCCTTCAAAGGCGGTGCGCCGGTAGTGCGCCACGACTGCCGTCAGGACAGCAGCGGCGACCAGGCGGGATCGGAGGCAAAGCTCGGCGTCGGCTCCAAGAGCTTGTTCCGGCCAGAGATGTCGATTGTGTAGAGATGCGGGCCCTGGTCGCCGGGGTTGTCGCTGAAGAACATGATGACACGCCCGTTCGGCGCCCAGGTCGGTCCCTCGTTGTGGAAGCCTTCGGTCAGGATGCGCTCGCCCGAGCCGTCCGGCTTCAAGACGCCGATGGAGAACTGGCTGCCGGTAATGCCGGTGAAGGCGATGTAGTCGCCGCGCGGCGACCCCACCGGGCCGGCGTGGCGGCCCTGGCCGAAGCTGATGCGCTTGGCCGGCCCGCCGGCCGCCGGCATCACGTAGACCTGCTGCGAGCCGCCGCGGTCGCTTTCGAAGCAGATCCACTGGCCGTCCGGCGAATAGCACGGTGCGGTATCGATCGCCGGCGTGGCGGTGAGGCGCGTGGTCTTCTTCGAGCGCAGGTCCATGACGAACAGGTTGGCGTTCGAGCCCTGCTGCAAGCTGAAGATCACCTTCTGCCCGTCGGGCGAGAAGCGCGGCGCGAACGACATGCCAGGAAAATTGCCGACGACCTCGCGCTGGCCGGTCTCGATGTTGAGCAGATAGACCTTGGGCTGCCCGATCCCGTAGGACATGTAGGTGATTTCCTGCGAGGTCGGATTGAAGCGCGGTGTCAGCACCAGATCGCTGCCGCGCGTGAGATAGCGCACGCCGTAGCCGTCCTGGTCCATGAGCGCGAGGCGCTTGACGCGCTGCCGCTTGGGGCCGGTCTCGTCGACGAACACGATGCGGGTGTCGAAATAGCCCTTCTCGCCGCTGAGCGTCTCGTAGACCGCGTCGGCGATGATGTGGGCGAGGCGCCGCCAGTTGTCGGGCGTGGTGAAGTACTGCTTGCCGTCGAGCTGCTTGCCGGCGTCGACGTCCCAGAGACGGAATTCGGCCTTGAGACGGCCGTCGCGCTGGCGCGTGAGGCGGCCGGTGACCAGCGCCTGGGCGTTGATGACGCGCCAGTCGGCGAAGTGCGGCACCGCGTCGGTGTTGGTGATCTTCTCGGTGAAGGCGGCCGGATCGATGGGCGCGAACAGGCCGCTGCGCTTGAGGTCCGCGGTGATGATCTGCGTGACGTTGCGGGCGACGTCGGCCTCGTCCGGGCTGCCGGCGAGGAAATCGGGCAGCGCGATCGGCATCGGCCGCACCACGCCGCCGGAAATCACGATGCGCGGCGCGGCAATGGCGGTGCCGAAAGTGGAGGCCGCGAGGCCGAGGCCGGTCAGGCAGCTCGCGCCCGCCAGAACGTTTCGACGTGAATAGTGCAAACCGTGACCTCTCCGTACTCGCGGCCGATGCCCGACAATATCATTGTGCATACATGTAGCTTGGATCGAAGCCCAAGGGCAGGTCCTTCCAAGCCGCGTATTTCGATGCCGAGAACATCGTGTAGGGCTGGCAGCGGATGATGGCGCTGACGGCGCTGCGCGCCAGCGCCTGCATGGGGCCGGGCGGAACCGAGACATCGACGGTGGGGTTGGACTCCAGCATGCCGTCCCGCCGCAAATGGATCGTGATCGGGATGATGACCTTGCCGAGCTGCTGGTTGCCGTAGGGCAGATCCCAGCAGCCGCGGATCTTGTCGATCAGCAGGGCGATCTCGTTGGCCGACAGGATCTTGTCGTTGTGCTGCGGCGAGCCGAGCGTGGGATCGACGCTCAGCGTCTCGCCCGCCCGGGCGAGCCGTTGGGGCGTGCGCTTGTTGAGCAGCGCGGCGATCTTGTCGGCGTTGAACTTCGGGTCCTTGTGGCGCGGGCGCGGCGGGCGGCGCGGCGGCAGCCTGG
>JARRQH010000155.1:0-10176 GCA_037381985.1 Pseudolabrys sp. | reverse complement strand
CCGGAACCAATGCTCGGGAGTGTCCTCAAATGTCACAGGCAGCCGCATCGCGCGCGCACAAGCCCACCATGCTGAAGGACTCCGCCTTCGTCTGGGAAGATCCGCTCGATATCGAGCACGACCTTACGGAAGAGGAGCGCATGGTGCGCGACACCGCGCGCGGCTTCGCCCAGGATTACCTGATGCCGCGGGTGATGGAGGCCTATCGGGATGAGAAATACGACCCCGACATGATGCGCGAGATGGGCAAGCTCGGTCTGCTCGGCCCGACGATCCCCGAGCAGTACGGCGGCGCCGGCCTCGGCTACGTCTCCTACGGTTTGATCGCCCGCGAGGTGACTCGCGCCGACAAGGTCGACGGCGGTTACAAGCTCAACGGCGCCAAGACCTGGATCTCCAAGTCGCCGGTCGCCGACGTCGCGGTGGTGTGGGCCAAGCTCGACGGCGTCATCCGCGGCTTCGTCGTCGAGCGCGGCATGAATGGTTTCTCCACGCCCAAGATCGAGGGCAAGCTTTCCCTGCGCGCCTCCGTCACCGGCGAGATCGTGCTGGAAGACTGTGTCGTTCCCGAAGATAACCTGCTGCCCAATGCCAAGGGGTTGAGTGGCCCGTTCGGTTGTCTCAACAACGCGCGCTACGGCATCGCCTGGGGCGCCATGGGCGCCGCCGAATTCTGCTGGCACGCGGCGCGCCAGTACACGCTCGACCGCAAGCAGTTCAACCGGCCGCTCGCCGCGAACCAGCTCGTGCAGAAGAAGCTTGCCGACATGCAGACCGAAATCGCGCTCGGGATTTCGGGCGCGCTGCGGCTCGGCCGCATGCTGGAAGACAGCCGCGCCGCGCCGCCGTCGATCTCGCTGATGAAGCGCAACAACTGCGGCAAGGCACTCGACATCGCGCGCACCGCCCGCGACATGCACGGCGGCAACGGCATTTCCGAGGAATATCACGTGATGCGCGTGGTCTCGAACCTCGAGACCGTGAACACCTACGAGGGCACGCATGACATCCATGCGCTGATCCTGGGGCGCGCGCAGACCGGGATTCAGGCATTCTTCTGACGACAAGCTGCAGTGGCCGGCGCAACGCCGGCCATGACGATTTCGGTTGCCCTGCCGCCGGGGACCTGCATTTCGTGTTGTCCGTTCACATTCTCCTGATGCTGTTCGGCAGCGGGCTCGTCGCCGGTGCCATCGCGACAATGGTCGGCGGTGCGGCGGTGGTGACCTATCCGGCGCTGATCGCCGCCGGCCTCACGCCGCAGGTGGCGGTCATCGGCAACCTCGCCGCCATCATGCCGGCGGCCATGGTGGGCGCGCTTTCCGACCGCAGCCAACTGCCGCCGTTCAGTCGCGCCTTCGCCGGGCTGGTCGTGTTCTCGTTGATCGGCGCGAGCCTCGGCGCCGCCTGCCTGCTGCTGACGCCGGAGCGCGTCTTCATCGGCCTGGTGCCGGTGCTGCTCGGCTTCGCCACGCTGCTGTTCGCGTTTTCCGAACGCGTTAGCAAGTGGATGCACGCGCGCGCCGCCGACCGCGGCCATGCCATCAGTTTCAATGTCGGCAGCCTGAAGGTCCTTGTGCCGGTGTCGTTCTACGGCGGTTATTTCGGCGCCGGCGTTGGCATCCTGATGCTCGGCGTTTTCTCGCTGGCGACCGGCGGCGACTACCGTTCGGCCAACGTGGCGAAGAATTTCGTTTCCGGCCTCAATTGCCTGGTGGCGACGCTGATCTTCACCAGTGAGGGCGCGGTGCCGTGGGCGCAGACGATACCGCTGGCGGCCGGCACCATTCTGGGCGGCGTCGCCGGTGCTTACCTCGCACGTATCGTGCCGCGTCCGGTGATCCGGGTGGCGGTCGTGCTGGTCGGCGGGGCGCTGTCGGTCTGGCTGGCGCAGCGGTACTGGTTCTAGCGCGTCGTTGCTGCGGACTGAATCGCGTGGGGCGCCGGTGGCGCTGCGAGGGCAGGTCATGCCTCTCATGACTGTCGCGCACACCTCCAAGACATCTCTGAAGACATCCCCCAAGAGATCTCCAAGATATCTCTAAGACATCTCCATGAAAAATCCCGCTCGAGGGGCTGGACAAGTCCACCCGTCTGGTGTGGTATTATGTATACCAGAAGCCGAAAGCGGAGGCTCCAGCCAGCGACGCCTTGCCGCAACGCACCAGAGGGGTTAACCCACCGTCGGCCCGCATCCTGCGGCGCCGGACCCCCAAAGCGAGAGATTTCCCACCATGGCGCGTAAGAAAATTGCGTTGATTGGCGCCGGCCAGATCGGCGGCACGCTGGCCCACCTCATCGGCCTCAAACAGCTCGGCGATGTCGTCATGTTCGACGTCGCGGAAGGCATCCCGCAGGGCAAGTCGCTCGACTTGGCCGAATCTTCGCCGGTCAACGGCTTCGACGCCGGCTTCAGTGGCACCAACAGCTATGAGGCGATCGCCGGCGCGGACGTTTGCATCGTTACCGCCGGCGTGCCGCGCAAGCCCGGCATGAGCCGCGACGATCTGCTCGGCATCAATCTCAAGGTGATGGAGCAGGTCGGCTCCGGCATCAAGAAATACGCCCCCGACGCTCTCGTCATCTGCATCACCAACCCGCTCGACGCCATGGTGTGGGCGCTGCAGAAGTACAGCGGCATGCCACAGCAAAAGGTCATCGGCATGGCCGGCGTGCTCGACTCGGCGCGCTTCCGCTATTTCCTCGCCGACGAGTTCAACGTTTCGGTGCAGGACGTCAGCGCGATGACGCTCGGTGGCCACGGCGACGACATGGTGCCGCTCATCCGGTATTCGACCGTCGCCGGCATTCCGCTGCCCGACCTGGTCAAGATGGGTTGGACCACGCAGGCCCGCCTCGACACCATCGTCGAGCGCACGCGCAAGGGCGGCGGCGAGATCGTCAATCTGCTCAAGACCGGCTCGGCCTTCTACGCGCCCGCGGCGTCCGCCGTCTCGGTTCGAGAAGTCGACCCAGGCCGTGCAAACGTTGATCGAGGCCTGCAAGAAGATTGCGCCGAACTTGGCTTAGCGTCCGCTGTCGTCGCCCGCGCGAGCGGGCGACGCAGTCGCCGCCGACGCCGGGTGCGGGCAAGCAACGCGAGGTTTGTGACTACTGGATGCCCCGCCGTCGTGGGGCATGACAGCCAAGGGATGGAACGATTGCATGAATATCCATGAATATCAGGCCAAGGCGGTCCTGCGCGAATTTGGTGTGCCGGTGCCGCGCGGCGTGCCCGCGCTGAGCGTCGACGAGGCGATCAAGGGTGCCAACGAGCTCGGCGGCCCGGTCTGGGTCGTGAAGGCGCAGATCCACGCCGGCGGCCGCGGCAAGGCCGGCGGCGTCAAGGTCGTGAAGTCGGTCGACGACGTGAAGACGGAAGCGACCCGCATCCTCGGCTCCACGCTCGTCACCCATCAGACCGGCCCGCACGGCAAGAAGGTCAACCGCCTCTACATCGAGGAAGGCTCGGCCATCGACCGCGAGTTCTATCTCTCGGCGCTGATCGACCGTGAAACCTCGCGCGTCGCCTTCGTGGTCTCCACCGAGGGCGGCATGGACATCGAGGAAGTGGCGAGCACGACGCCCGAGAAGATCCTCACCTTCTCAGTCGATCCGGCGACCGGCATCATGCCGCACCACGCCCGCCGCGTGGCGCAGGCGCTCAAGCTTTCCGGTGACCTCGCCAAGCAGATCAGCGCTCTCATGCCGAAGCTCTACGCCGCCTTCACCGAGAAGGACATGAGCCTGCTCGAGATCAATCCGCTGGTCGTCACCAAGGACGAGAAGATCATCTGCCTCGACGCCAAGGTCGGCTTCGACGACAACGCGCTCTATCGTCATCCGGACATCATGGAGCTGCGCGATCTCACCGAAGAGGACCAGAAGGAAGTCGAGGCGTCGAAATACGACCTTAACTACATCGCCCTCGACGGCTCCATCGGCTGCATGGTCAACGGCGCCGGCCTCGCCATGGCGTCGATGGACATCATCAAGCTCTACGGTATGGAGCCGGCGAACTTCCTCGACGTCGGCGGCAGCGCCACCAAGGACAAGGTGGCGGCTGCGTTCAAGATCATCACCTCCGATCCGAACGTGAAGGGCATCCTGGTCAACATCTTCGGCGGCATCATGAAGTGCGACGTCATCGCCGAGGGCGTGGTGGCCGCGGTGAAGGAAGTAGGCTTGAAGGTGCCGCTGGTGGTGCGGCTGGAAGGCACCAACGTCGACCTCGGCAAGAAGATCATCGCCGACTCCAAGCTTAACGTCACCTCCGCCGACGATCTCGACGACGCCGCGCAGAAGATCGTCAAGGCCGTGAAGGAAGCCGCCTAATGTCCATTCTCATCGACAAGAACACCAAGGTCATTTGCCAGGGCTTCACCGGCAAGAACGGCACCTTCCACTCCGAGCAGGCCATCAAGTACGGCACCAAGATGGTCGGCGGCACCTCGCCGGGCAAAGGCGGTCAGACCCATTTCGACCTGCCGGTGTTCGACACCGTTGCCGAAGCATGCGAGAAGACCGGCTGCGACGCATCCGTCATCTACGTGCCGCCGCCGGGCGCCGCCGACGCCATCTGCGAGGCGATCCAGGCAGAGGTCCCGCTCATCGTCTGCATCACCGAAGGCATTCCGGTGATGGACATGGTCAAGGTCAAGCGCGCGCTGTCCGGCTCCAAGTCGCGGCTCATCGGGCCGAACTGCCCGGGCGTGATGACGGCCGGCGAGTGCAAGATCGGCATCATGCCGGGCAACATCTTCAAGTCGGGCACTGTCGGCATCGTCTCGCGCTCCGGCACGCTCACCTACGAGGCCGTATTCCAGACCACCCAGGAAGGCCTCGGCCAGACCAGCGCCGTCGGCATCGGCGGCGACCCGGTCAAGGGCACCGAGTTCATCGATATGCTTGAGATGTTCCTAGCCGACGACAAGACCGAGTCGATCATCATGATCGGCGAGATCGGCGGCTCGGCGGAAGAAGACGCCGCCCAGTTCATCAAGGACGAGGCCAAGCGCGGCCGTAAGAAACCGATGGTCGGCTTCATCGCCGGCGTCACCGCGCCTCCGGGCCGCCGCATGGGCCATGCCGGCGCCATCATCTCCGGCGGCAAGGGCGACGCGAAGTCGAAGACGGCTGCCATGGAGGCGGCCGGCATCCGGGTGTCACCGTCGCCGGCGCGCCTCGGCAAGACCTTGGTCGAAGTGCTCAAAGGCTGACGAGGGGCCGCGTGCTCCTCCCGTGTGGAAGCCGATCACCCAGGCTGTGCTTCCCGACTTGAAGGAGGGCCTCACGGCCCTCCTTTTTTCTTTTGCGCTTTTCGAGCGCGCTGCGCCGCTTGCTGCTCCGCCCGCCGGCCGCCATGGCGAGGCGTGCATCACAATTCAGTGACACAATCCAGTGACATGCGGCTGGCCTGCGGGTGCCCGGTTGCGCTGCGGCCCCCCGCTTTACCAGCCATTGGATGGCGCTGCCTGCGCCCTCCTGCCTCGAAAAACTTCAGCATAGGCCCCCGGCCCGGACATGAACCCGGTTGCGCCGCGCACGCGTTAGTGCCACTAGAACCGCCACAAGAGAGGCCGAGGATCCTGAATCCGGATTCATTGTTAGGCCTTTCGTAGCCTTACAGGTGTCATAAATTGGTTTCGTAGTGGGCCTTGCGGCTGGGGGCGGCCGTTCGGGCTCGATGCCGGCAGCCCCACCGGCATCGGCCAGCCGCTAGCGGCGCCAAACGCACCGTTGTCGGCCCGGACCGTGCAAGGAACGCCGCGCATGAGAACCCGCGCCTTTTAGACCGCGCTTCAAGGGAATTGGATCGCCATGTCCCGCCAGGACGCCAACGCTGCCTTCGCCCGCACCTCCTTCCTCTACGGCACCAACGCCGGCTTCATCGAAGAGCTCTACGCCCGCTACGAGAAAGACCCGGCGGCCGTCGACGCCGAGTGGCGCGAGTTCTTCCAGAGCCTGAAAGACGATAGCGCTGCCGTCGCCCGTGAGGCGCGCGGGCCCTCCTGGCAGAAGCCGAACTGGCCGATCCGGCCCAACGGCGACCTGGTCGCCGCGCTCGACGGCCAGTGGGCCGAGACCGAGAAGGCGATCGGCGACAAGATTTCCGCCAAGGCGCAGGCCAAGGGCGTCGAGTTGTCCCCGACCGATGTCACCCAGGCGACACGCGATTCCATCCGCGCGCTGATGCTGATCCGCGCCTACCGCATCCGCGGCCACTTCCACGCCAACCTCGATCCGCTTGGGATCCAGGAGTTGCCGAACGAGGAAGAGCTGGAGCCGGCTTCCTACGGCTTCACCGAAGCCGACATGGAGCGGCCTATCTTCCTCGACATGGTCCTTGGCCTCGAATTCGGAACTTTACGCGAAATCGTCGCCATTCTGCGCCGCACCTACTGCCAGACGCTCGGCGTGGAGTTCATGCACATCTCCAATCCGGCGCAGAAGGCCTGGATCCAGGAGCGCATCGAAGGTCACGACAAGGAGATCACCTTCACCCGCGAGGGTAAGCGCGCGATCCTCAACAAGCTCATCGAGGCGGAAGGCTTCGAGAAGTTTCTCGACGTCAAGTACACCGGCACCAAGCGTTTTGGCCTCGACGGCGCCGAGGCGCTCATCCCCGCCATGGAGCAGATCATCAAGCGCGGCGGTAATCTCGGCGTGCAGGAGATCTGCATCGGCATGCCGCACCGTGGCCGCCTGAACGTGCTCACGCAGGTGATGGCCAAGCCGCACCGCGCGCTGTTTCATGAGTTCAAGGGCGGCTCGTCGACCCCGGACGAAATCGAAGGCTCCGGCGATGTGAAGTACCACCTCGGCGCTTCGTCGAACCGCGAGTTCGACGGCAACAAGGTGCACCTGTCGCTCACCGCCAACCCTTCGCATCTCGAGATCGTCGATCCGGTCACGCTCGGCAAGGTGCGCGCCAAGCAGGACCAGCATGGCGCGACGCCGGAAGAGCGCACCATGGTGCTGCCGGTGCTGCTGCACGGCGACGCCGCTTTCGCCGGCCAGGGCGTGGTGGCGGAATGCTTCGGCCTGTCGGATTTGAAGGGCTACCGCACCGGCGGCTCGATTCACTTCATCGTCAACAACCAGATCGGCTTCACGACCTATCCGCGCTACTCGCGCTCGTCGCCCTATCCGTCCGACGTCGCCAAGATGATCGAGGCGCTGATTCTGCACGTCAACGGCGACGACCCGGAGGCGGTGACCTACGCCGCCAAGATCGCGACCGAGTACCGCCAGCAGTTCCAGCGGCCGGTCGTCATCGACATGTGGTGCTATCGCCGCTTCGGCCACAACGAGGGCGACGAACCGTCGTTCACCCAACCGTTGATGTACAAGAAGATCCGCGCGCACCCGTCGACGCAGGAGATCTACGCCAAGAAGCTGATTGCCGAAGGCGTCGTCACCGAGGGCGAGGTCGATAAGATGCGGGCCGACTGGCGCGCGCGCCTGGAGGCCGAATTCGAAGGCGCGGGCGGTTACAAGCCCAACAAGGCCGACTGGCTCGACGGGCGCTGGTCGGGGCTGAAGGCGGCGGTCGAGATCGACGATCCGCGCCGCGGCATCACTGGCGTCGACGCGGCGATCTTGCGCGACATCGGCAAGAAGATCACCACGGTGCCGGATGGTTTCAAGGTCCACCGCACCATTCAGCGCTTCCTCGACAATCGCGACAAGGCGATCGCAACCGGCAAGGGCATCGACTGGGCGACGGCTGAGGCGCTGGCTTTCGGCACGCTGGTGAAGGAAGGCCACCCGGTGCGGCTGTCCGGCCAGGACAGCGAGCGCGGCACCTTCTCGCAGCGCCATTCGGTGCTGTTCGATCAGGAAACCGAAGAGCGCTACACGCCGCTCAACGAACTGGGCGGCGAGCAGGCGCGCTACGAGGTGCTCAACTCCATGCTGTCGGAAGAGGCCGTGCTCGGTTTCGAATACGGCTATTCCACCGCCGAGCCCGACGCGCTGACGCTTTGGGAAGCGCAGTTCGGCGATTTCGCCAACGGCGCCCAGGTGGTGTTCGACCAGTTCATTTCGTCCGGCGAGCGCAAGTGGCTGCGCATGTCGGGCCTGGTCTGCCTCTTGCCGCATGGCTACGAAGGTCAGGGCCCCGAGCACTCCTCGGCGCGGCTCGAGCGCTATCTGCAGCTTTGCGCCGAGGACAACATGCAGGTCGCCAACTGCTCGACGCCGGCGAACTACTTCCACATCCTGCGCCGCCAGCTCAACCGCGAGATCCGCAAGCCCCTCATCCTGATGACGCCGAAGTCGCTCTTGCGCCACAAGCGCGCGGTGTCGCGGCTCGACGAGATGGCGACCGGCACGACCTTCCACCGGCTCTTGTGGGACGACGCCCAGATGCGGCCGAACGAGAAGATCAAACTCGTTCCCGACGACAATATCCGTCGCGTCGTTTTGTGCACCGGCAAGGTCTATTACGACCTCTACGAGGAGCGCGAGCAGCGCGGCATCGACGACATCTACATCCTGCGCGTCGAGCAGCTCTATCCGTTCCCGACCAAGGCGCTGGTCACCGAGTTGTCGCGCTTCAAGCAGGCCGAGATTGTCTGGTGCCAGGAAGAGCCGCGCAACATGGGCGCTTGGTTCTTCGTCGACGTGTTCCTGACCTGGGTGCTCGAGCAGATCGGCGCCAAGCACAAGCGCGCGCGCTATGCCGGCCGGCCTGCCGCGGCCTCGCCCGCGGTCGGCCAGATGTCCAAGCACCTCGCCCAGCTCAAGCAGTTCCTGGAAGAGGCGCTGGGATGATCATTGACTGTCGTGCCCCGCGAAGGCGGGGCACCCAGTAATCACTGTCGGCGCGAAATCGCGAATGCGGTGGTTACTGGATCGTCCGCCTTCGCGGACGATGGCCACCGAATTTGAATCTATATGGATAGACACTCATGACTGACATCCGCGTCCCCACCCTCGGCGAATCGGTGACCGAAGCGACCGTCGGCAAATGGTTCAAGCAGCCGGGCGAGGCCGTCGCCGTCGACGAGCCGCTGGTGGAACTCGAAACCGACAAGGTCACGCTGGAAGTGCCGGCGCCCGCCGCCGGCGTGCTCGGCGAAATCGCGGTGAAGGACGGCGAGACCGTCGAGGTCGGCGCGCTGCTCGGCCAGATCACCGATGGCGCTGCGGGCGCCAAGCCGGCGGCCGCCGCCAAGCCGGCCGAGGCGCCGAAGCCTGCGGCTGCAGCGTCCGCCGTCAAGGCGTCGGGCGACATGCCGGTCGCGCCTTCCGTGCGCAAGATAGCGGCCGAAAGCGGCATCGAGCCGTCGACCGTGCCCGGTAGTGGCAAGGACGGCCGCGTCACGAAGGGCGACATGCTGGCCGCCATTGAGCGCGCGGCATCGGCCCCCACGCCGGTGCCGACCGCGCAGATGCGCGCGCCGTCGCCCGCCGATGACGCCTCGCGCGAGGAGCGCGTGCCGATGACGCGGCTGCGCCAGACCATCGCGCGCCGCCTCAAGGACGCCCAGAACACCGCCGCCATGCTGACGACCTTCAACGAGGTCGACATGACCGAGGTCATGGGCTTACGCAATCAATACAAGGACCTGTTCGAGAAGAAACACGGCCAGAAGCTCGGCTTCATGGGCTTCTTCACCCGGGCCTGTATCCAGGCCCTGAAAGAGATTCCGGCGGTCAACGCCGAGATCGACGGCACCGATCTCGTCTACAAGAACTATTATCACATCGGCATTGCCGTCGGCACCGAGAAAGGCTTGGTCGTGCCGGTGGTGCGCGACGCGCAGGATAAATCGCTAGCGCAGATCGAGAAGACGATCGGCGATTTCGGCCGCCGCGCCCGCGACGGCCAGCTCAAGATCGACGAGATGCAGGGCGGCACCTTCACCATCACCAACGGCGGGGTCTACGGCTCGCTGATGTCGACGCCGATCCTGAACGCGCCGCAGTCCGGCATCCTCGGCATGCACAAGATCCAGGAGCGGCCGATGGTGGTCGGCGGCAAGATCGAGGCGCGGCCGATGATGTACTTGGCGCTCTCCTACGACCATCGCATCGTCGACGGCCGCGAGGCCGTCACCTTCCTGGTGCGCGTTAAGGAGTGTCTGGAGGATCCGGCAAGGTTGGTGCTGGATCTGTGATTTTCTTCACCTCTCCCCTGCGGGGAGAGGTCGCGAACGAAGCGAGCGG
>JARRQH010000154.1:0-7220 GCA_037381985.1 Pseudolabrys sp. | reverse complement strand
GCCTCGACATCCAGCAGAAGCAGGGCCACCCGCCGTTCGGCGTCGAGATGAAGATCACCGACGACAACAACAAGGAGCTGCCGTGGGACGGCAAGACCTTCGGCCGGCTGAAGGTGCGCGGGCCGGCGGTGGCCAAGGCCTATTTCAAGGGCGATGGCGGCGAGGCCTTCGATCAAGAAGGTTGGTTCGACACCGGCGACGTCGCCACCATGGACCAGTACGGCTACATGCAGATCACCGACCGCGCCAAGGACGTGATCAAGTCCGGCGGCGAATGGATCTCGTCGATCGATTTGGAGAACCTGGCGGTAGGGCACCCGAAGGTGGCGGAAGCCGCCGTCATCGGCGTGGCGCATCCGAAATGGGACGAGCGGCCGCTGCTGGTGATCGTGCTGAAGAAGGGCGAGAGCGCGACCAAGGAGGACATCCTCGCCTACATGGAAGGCAAAATCGCCAAATGGTGGCTGCCGGACGACGTCGCGTTCGTCGACGAAATCCCGCACACCGCAACGGGCAAGATCCAGAAGCTGACGCTCAGGAAGCAGTTCGAGGATTACCGGTTGCCGGGGACGCAGGCGGCGGAGTGAGGAAATCAGAGCTCAATTTGAGCCATTAATGGATCATATTGGCTAAATTTGACCTATTTATAAACCAAATCGCGCGGATGCTATTGCTGATAGCCATCATGATCTATAAATAGATCGCGACGTTATTATGTGATCTATTTATGAAGCAAAGCTGATGGCCAGGCCCGCCGAACGCGCCACCTCGCCCTACGCCCGCGATGCCGCGAAGCTGTTGGGGCAACTCATCCGCCGCGCCCGGATCGAGAAGAAGCTCACCGTCGGCGGGCTGGCGGAACGGGCCGGTGTGTCGCGCGGGCTCATCCAGCGCATCGAGCGCGGCGATACCGGCTGCGCGATCGGCGCCGTCTTCGAAGCCGCGACGATCGTCGGCGTGCGTCTGTTCGACGCCGAGCGCGCCAACCTGACCGGCATGCTCGAAGCCAGCGCATCCACGCTCACTCTGTTGCCGAAGGCGGTCCGGCGCTCCGGGGCCAAGGTCAAAGATGACTTCTGAAACCGGACCCACCGAAGCGTTCGTATGGGTTTGGCTGCCCGGCGCGGCCACACCTGTTGTCGCCGGACGGCTGGCGCCGGAGCGCGACGGCATTGTCTTCAACTACGGCCGCAGCTATCTCGCGCGCAAAAACGCAATCCCGCTCTACGAACCGGAACTGCCGCTGCGCGCCGGCATCCTGCCGCTCTTGAACGGGCTGCAAATGCCGAACTGCATTCGCGACGCCTCACCCGACGCGTGGGGCCGCCGCGTCATCATCAACCGGAAACTCGGTGCCGGCGGACGGCAAGTCGATGCCGCGGAATTCGATGAATTGACATATCTGCTGAAGTCCGGCTCCGACCGCATCGGCGCGCTCGACTTCCAGCGGTCTTCCCGCGAATACGTTGCCCGCGAAGCGCCCAATGCGTCGCTCGACGAGTTGATGAACGCGGCATCGAGGGTCGAAAACGGCATTCCGCTCAGCCCGGATCTCGATGCCGCGCTGCTGCATGGCAGCTCCATCGGCGGCGCACGGCCGAAAGCGTTGATCGAGGCAACCGACAAGAAATACGTGGCGAAATTCTCCGCGCAAAGCGATCTCTACAACGTCGTGAAGGCCGAATACATCGCCATGCGGCTTGCGGCTATCGTCGGCATAAACGCGGCCCCGGTCAGCCTGCAACGCGCCGCCAACAAGGACGTACTCCTGATCGAACGCTTCGACCGCGCAGGAAGCGACTCCGGCTGGCAGCGCAAGCCCATGGTCTCTGCACTCACCTTGCTCGCGCTTGACGAGATGATGGCGCGCTACGCAAGCTATGAAGCGCTCGCGACCGTCATCCGCCAGCGCTTCGCCCGCCCGAAGGATACGCTAAGGGAGCTGTTCAGCCGGATGCTGTTCAACATCCTGTGCGGCAACACCGACGATCATGCGCGCAATCATTCGGCTTTCTGGGATGGAACGAGACTCTCCCTCACGCCGGCCTACGACATCTGCCCGCAGGCACGCGCCGGCGGCGAAGCCAGCCAGGCCATGCTGATCGTTGGCGACGAGCGGGCCAGCCGAATATCATCGTGTCTCAAGGCCGCGCACTTGTTTCATCTGTCCAAAGACGCTGCATTGTCGATCGCGCAGCATCAGATCAAGACCATCAAAGACCGTTGGGCGACAGTCTGCGACGAGGCGAAGTTGTCAGAGGTCGACCGTAGTCTTCTGTGGCAACGGCAATTCCTCAATGCCTTTGCATTCGAGGAGGCCCCGCCCGAGCTCGTCGCGATCATCGACTGAAGGCAGGCATAACGCGGATCGCGTGCAGCGAAATCCGAGGCTCTTGTAATGTGGCCGGACGACGGTCGAGATTCTTGCGCCGCAGCGCCATAGCACCTGCCGACACCCGCCCCCATATGACAGGCCTGCCCCGCAAGGGCGTTCGCATCCAACAGACAGGCGGCCCATGAAACGCAGCAGCTCCGGCGACAGTTATACATCTTACGAACTGGGTTCACTGACCCTCACGTCGCTGCGCGACGGCTACGTGGACATGCCGCCGACGCGCCTGCGCCAGCCTGGCGACACGCCGTTTGCCGGCGGCGTGCCGGACAAGGTGCCGTTGCACGACGGCAATCTGAGGCTCTCGGTCAACGCTTTTGCAATCGACGACGGCAGCGACGTCACGCTGATCGACACCGGCGCGTCCAATGCCTGGCACCCAAGCATGGGCCGGCTGCCGCAGGCGTTGCGTGAGGCGAACATCGCCAACGACAGAATTCGCACGATCGCGTTCACCCACACCCATATCGATCATATCAACGGCCTGGTGCTGCCGGACGGCGCGGACGCGTTCCCGCAAGCGAGCCGCATCCTCGTGCCCGTTGAGGAGGTCGGCATGTTCCGCGCCGAGGCGCGGCTCGCGCGGTTTCACGATCGCATCGAGCCGTTCGCGCCCGGACAGCGGATCGACGCCGCCATCGAAGCCCTCGGCGCCCCCGGCCACGAGGTTGGGCACACCTGCTTCCGCATCACCAGCGGCGGCGAAACGATCTTGATTTGGGGCGACACCGTGCACGTGCCGTCGATTCAGTTCGAGCGGCCGGAATTGACCTGGGAGTTCGACAGCGATCAAGACAAAGCGCGCACGAGCCGGCTGCGCATGATGGCACTCGCGGCCGACAACGGTTACGCCATCGCCGGCGCCCACCTCGATTCACCAGGCGTCGGACTGATTGCGCGCGCGGGCAACGGTTTCGACTTCTCGCCATTATGAGCGCGTCGCCCAGCGGTCAACCATAATCGGAAACGCCGCTTGCGGGGGCCACGGCCGAGGGTTCATCACCAGCATGAACTGCAGCGTAAGGAGTGAAAGACATGCGTCGCCGATTCTTCCTGATGGCTCTCCTCTCCATTGGCTCCGCGGCCCTGCTGCCGGCGAGCGCCTCGGCCGGTGGGTGCGGCTGCGGCGGCGGTTACGGCTACGGTTATGCGCCGGGCCCGGTCTATTACGCGCCCCCGACCTACTCCTATGCGCCGCCAACGACGATCATCGTGCCGCATTACATCGTGGAACCCCGCTATATCGTGCGGCGGACCTACGTCGAGCGCCCGACCTATTATGTCAGGGAACGTCGGGTGGCCGCGCCGTGCGACTGCGGCCTGGATGACCATCGGTACCGCTACTATCGGGCGGGTTCGCGACATGACAAGTGGTAGCCGCGCCCATCGCCGCTAACCCTGGCATCCACGGCTTCGAGCAAGGTGGAAGAAGACGCGGGTGGCCGCGCCAAGCGCGCAGCCGGGTCATGACGACAGAGAAGCCTTACCGAGCGGCCGAAAAGACTTGATGCTCCGAAGCGCAAGACGCGCGGGACGAACTGGCCCTCACACCCCGCCGGCCTGCACGCTCGCGACCTGCGACGGCGTGGACATATCCTTGACGCTGCGCACGACGATGAGCTGCTTGAACTTGCCGTCCTTATAGGCCTGCAGGAACTTGTCGTAGTCCTTGAACGACACGCAGCCGTTCGACTGGCCGTCGGCGCCCAGCATGTAGGAATGGGCCAGCATGCCGTCGCGGCCGTACATCTTGCCGGCGCCGACCGGCGTCAGACGCAGCGCGCGCACGCCGTGGAACAGCTTCTCGCGGAACGACACGGCGTAGACGTTGGGCGGCGTCACGCCGAGGTTCTTGCGCTCGACCGAATCCGGATCGTCCATCCATTTGCCGTAGCCGGAATGCGCCTCCAGCTTCTCGCCGTCCGGCAGATAGACGACGTGTTTCTCAATGTCGTAGATCGCCGTTTTCGGGTTGGCGGCGAGCACCGCGTCGGCGGTGTGATCCGGATTGCCGAACAGCTTGTCGAAGAAATCGAAACCGGGATCGGACTGCTGCTGCGGCGGCAGCGAGGCGACCTGAGGCTCGATCTTCACCGGCTTGCCGCGCGCGACGGCGCGGCGCTTGGTTTCCTTCGCCCGCGCGGCCGGCATGGGCGGCGGCATCGGCACGGTGGCTTCGGCCGCGGCGGTGTTCGTGCCGCCGGCGGACGGCAAGCGGTTGGCCAGCAGCATCGACAGGCCGCCGACCGGCGCCCAGGCATCCGCCGGCACGCCGCGCAGGTCCGGGTTGGCCGCGGCGTAAAGCCCCGCGTGTTCCTCGCTCCAGGCCCGGCGAACGTCGAAGCCGGCAACGGTCGGCTCGGCGGCCGGGGCGGCGTTGCTGGCTTGTCGGGCTTGCTGGCTTTGTTGAACCTGGACCGGGACGGGCGCGCTGCCCTGCCCTCCCGGCAGCACCGCGCAGAGCGCGGCGGCGCCGACGGCGCTGGCAAGCGCCGCGCCCCCCAAACGCAGACATTGGGCACCAAACGGAGTCCGTGCGAAGGCCACACATTGGGCCGCCGCGCGGCGCCCACGATTGGCCGCAAAATCCAAGCCGGTGAGGAACTTAGCCCCTGAAACCGCGATCACGTCGGTCATTCCACGGCCTACATGCACGCCTAACTTTCGCAGCTCGACAGCCCCGCTAAAGGCATTCTAGTCCGATCGGCAATGGCTTGTGAATTC
The DNA here is from genome assembly GCA_037381985.1 of Pseudolabrys sp. Classification (GTDB taxonomy): domain Bacteria; phylum Pseudomonadota; class Alphaproteobacteria; order Rhizobiales; family Xanthobacteraceae; genus Pseudolabrys. The sequence continues at coordinate 2,104 of JARRQH010000154.1, read as the reverse complement.
CACCCGTCCATTTTTTATCTTCTTGCGAATATTGAAGAAAATATGACGGCGGCGGGAACCGTCCACAGCCGGAGCGGTGAATCGGGCGCGCCACGGCCACGCGCAAAGGACCCCACCGGCCAGCCGGCGGACGGGCCGATCCTGTAGATGCCACCAAAGACCCGACGTGACTCGCGCTGTAACGGATCTTGGTTGGCGCGCCGGCCGTGATGGCCGCAACGAGAACGACCGATGCTGAACATCGCAGCGCTCAAGAAGGACTGGAAGACGCTGACCTCGCACGAGCGCGTCGAGCAGGTCGTCTCGCGCGTCATCATGCTCTTCATCGCGGTGGTGATCGTCTATTCGCTGGTGCTTGTCGGCATCGAGCTCGTCAGGGACTTCATCGTGAGTCCCGACTTCATGGGCGCCGAGGTGATGCAGAACGTGTTCGGCTCGCTGCTGACGGTGCTGATCCTCTTGGAGTTCAACCATTCGATCGCCACCTCGCTCGGCAACAGGTCCGGCATTCTGCAGGCACGCGTGGTGGTGCTGATCGCCATCCTGGTGGTGGCGCGAAAGATCATCCTGCTCGATTTCAAGACGGCGACGCTGGCGAGCCTCGGCGGCACCGCCGGCCTGTTCAGTCGGCCCCTTTGATGTATTCAATTAATGATATATGTCTTGGGCGCCGGCCCTCTGCTACCCGCGCACCGCGACGAAACCAATCTCAATTCAGGGAAAGCAAGCGACATGACCACGAGCGTGAAAGATATGCTGGCGGCCGCCAACGCGGCGGTGCCGCGCATCACCTTTGCCGAGGCGCAGGGCATGATGGCCAAGGACGACACGCTCATCGTCGACGTGCGCGACGCACCGGAAGTAGAAAAGACCGGCAAGGTCGAAGGCGCCCTGCATGTCTCGCGCGGCATGCTGGAGTTCCGCGCCGATCCGGCCTCGCCCTATCACGACAAGAGCTTCACCAAGGACAAGACCATCATCCTCTATTGCGCCTCCGGCGGGCGTTCGGCGCTCAGCGCCAAGACGCTGAAGGACCTCGGCTTCACCCACGTCTACAATCTCGGCGCCTTCAAGGACTGGGCGGAAAGCGGCGGCGCCGTCGAGCATCCGATCGACAGCGGCATGTGAGCGGGGTTCAAAACATTGACCTCCTGGCTTAAGGAGGGCGCAGCGGTGTTGTCCCACCGCACGCTGCCCGCCGCGAGCCGAGAGGAAGCCGACGCCATGACGCGTTTCATCAAGACCCTGGTCCAGGACTACGGCTGGATCCACACCACGATCGGGGCGATCGGCAACTTCGTCTTCTTCATCGGCAGCATCTTCTTCCTGCCGAGCTTCCACGGCTGGCTGACAACAGGCGTGTGGCTCTTCATCTCTGGCTCGCTGCTGATGATGTTCGGCGCGATCGGCGACATCTTCATTCGGATCTACGAGGCCGAAGAGCGCAGGGCGGCGCGCGACATGGCCCGCCGCATGGGCGCGTGAGGCGCCTCCCTTTGACGATCCCGGCGGCGCGCTCAGGAAAAGATCGCCGAGAAGAATTTTCTTTGCTGGAGGTGCACGGCGAACGGCTTATTCGAGAGCGAACTCAAAACGTGGAATTCTAGTGTTATTTTTTCCAAGAGCTTGCGATTTGGCGTCGAAAACGCATTTTTAGCGTCCGGACAGCGCTCTTCCCCTCCCTGTCCGGCCCGGCCCGCCGGGGCATTCGGACGCCAACGTCATGCCCAGAATTGTTCAGCTCGAGACGGATATCGCGGCAGCGCCGCAGCTCGTCGAAGCCGACTTCGCCGAAGTCGCCGCGCGCGGCTTCCGCTCGGTGGTCAACATCCGCCCCGACGGCGAAGCGCCCGACCAGTTGCCGAACGCGCAAGCCCAGCGCGCGGCCGAGCGCCAGGGCCTCGCGTTCCGCCACCTGCCGGTGATGAGCCTCAACGCCACCGACGACGACGTGGTCGACGATTTCGCCCGGCTGATGGACGCTCTGCCCGGGCCGATCCTGTTCTATTGCGGCAGCGCCACCCGCTGCACCACGCTGTGGACGCAGGCCGCAGCGCCGCGCATCGGCGTCGATGAAGCGCTCGCGGTCGCGCGCGAAGCCGGC
>JARRQH010000153.1:0-16342 GCA_037381985.1 Pseudolabrys sp. | reverse complement strand
GAGGGGGCGGCCGCCGCGCGATGCTTTTGTCGTCTAGTCGTCGCCGTTGTCGCCAAGCGGGGGCGGCCTGAACAGGGACCCGTATTCGGGCCTCGGCTCGGGCTCTGGCACCGGCGGTGGTGGAGGTGGCGCCATCGCGGGCGCCGGCGCAGGTTTCGGCGCGGCGCGCTTCTTCGGAGCCGCGCGCTTCTTCACGGCCTTCTTCACCGCCTTTTTGGCGGCCGTTTTCTTCTTCGCTGTCGTCTTCGTGGCGCCTTTCTTGGCCGTCTTCTTCTTCGTCTTCTTCTTCGTCTTCTTGACCGCCTTCTTCGTCGTCCTCTTCTTCGTCTTCCTGGCGGTCTTCTTCAGCCCCCTCTTCTTGCGCGCGGGAGCGGCGCGCCTGGTCTTCTTACTCTTGGTACTCTTCTTGGCTTTCGCCTTTTTACGCTTCTTGGACCTAGCCATGTGTGATCCTCCGGACCGGTTCAACCAAGACCTTGCGCGATGCTCTCAGGCGCGGCGGCGCCGCAGCCTGGCTAGCCGGAGACCGCCTCCACGGGCTTGGCGCCGGGCAGGCGGCTGAGCGGTTCGGGCACCGGGCCGCCGGTCGCCCAGTCGATCAGCTCGACGGTGTGGACGACCGGGATGTCGGTGCCGGCGGCGATCTGCGTGATGCAGCCGACATTGCCGGCGGCGATCACGTCCGGCCGAAGCCCTTCGATGTTGGCGACCTTGCGGTTACGCAAACGCTCCGCCAGCGCCGGCTGCAGAATGTTGTAAGTGCCGGCCGAGCCGCAACACAAATGAGCCTCGGGAATATCTTTGACGACGAATCCCGACTTGGAAAGCAATTCTTTCGGTTGGTGCAGAACTTTTTGTCCGTGCTGCAGCGAACAGGCAGCGTGATAGGCGACGGTAAGGCCCGATGACGCCGCCGACGGCAGCTCGAGGGTGGCGAGATACTCGCTGATGTCCTTGGCTAGCCCTGAGATGCGCGCGGCCTTGTCGGCATAGACCTTATCGCCGCGCAGCATGAAGCCGTAGTCCTTCACCGTGGTACCGCAGCCGGAGACGGTGATGAGGATGGCGTCGAGACCCTTCCCCTCGAGCTCGCGGGTCCAGGCGTCGACGTTGTTGCGGGCCTTGGCCAACGCCGGCGCCTCGCGGCCCATGTGGTGCTCGAGCGAGCCGCAGCAGCTCTCGCCCGGCGCCACCACCACCTCGATGCCGGCGCGGTTCAAGACGCGGATGGCGGCCTCGTTGGTGGTCGGTGCCAGCACCGGGCCGATGCAGCCGGCGAGCAGCGCCACCCGGCTGCGGCGGGCGCCTTCGGCCGGATAGACGGTGCCGCGCGGATCGGGCGCCGACGCCGGCAGGTGGCGGGGCGCGAGCCGCGCCATGGCGGCGAGCCGCGTCAGCCCGGCGGCGGCGAGCAGCGGCGCGAACGGCTTGGCCAGCAACCCGCCGACAGCGGCGAAGCGGAACAGGCGCGGCTCGGTCAGCACGCGGGCGAGGATGGCGCGGATCAGCCGGTCGGGCAGCGGGCGCTTGTAGGTCTTCTCGATGCGGTCGTGGGCTTGGTCGACGAGGTGCATGTAGTGCACGCCCGAGGGACAGGTGGTCATGCAGCTAAGGCACGACAGGCAGCGGTCGACGTGGCGGACGACGTCGTGGTCGGCCGGGCGGTCGTTCTCGAGCATCTCCTTGATGAGGTAGATGCGCCCGCGCGGGCTGTCGAGCTCGTCGCCGAGCAGGACGTAGGTCGGGCAGGTGGCGGTGCAGAAGCCGCAGTGCACGCAGGCGCGCAGGATCTTGTCGGCCTCCGCGATGTCGGGGTCGGCGAGCTGCGCGAGGGAGAAGTGGGTTTGCATCAGCTAAGCACCAGAATTGCCACCGTCGAAACCGCGAGCGCGGCGGGCTCCCTCTCCCCTGGTGGGAGAGGTGGCTCCGTGCATGTGGCATCTCCAATCATCATCTCACACCCCCGCCCACATCCGGCCGGGATTAAAGAGGCCCTTGGGGTCGAAACTTTTCTTCACGCGCTTGCTCAAGGCGGCGATCGCCGGTTCCTCCGGCTGGAACACGTCGACCGCGGCCCGCACGCTTGCGTCGGCGCGGATCAGCGTGGCGTGGCCGCCGACCTGCGCCACGGCCTCGCGGATGGCGGCGGCGCCGGGCTCGCCGGCAAAGGGCATGGCGAGCCAGATCAGCCCGCCGCCCCAATCGTAGAACATCTGCGCCGCCGGCGTGACGGTGGCGGCGATGACGTGCCCTTGCGCCGGCGGCACCGAGAAGCGCCAGAGCGGGCGCTCACGCGCGCCGCCCATCGTAAAGGGCTTCGCATCGCGCACGTCGCGCCAGAGCGCGCGCGAGGCTTCCGCCTCCAGCATCTCGACCGGGCCGAACGGCTTCATGAGTGCCGCCAGCATCTCGCGCCGATGGGCGACCGAGGGCGCGACGCCCTCGAGCCGAAGCGCGGTGGTCGCCTCCGGCTTCGGCACGCCGGTGAAATAAGACGCGATATGGTCGGGCAGATGGGCAGCGCCCGACACATCGCACGACGCGCCCATGGCCGCGGCCATGGCCTCGCAAGCGCGGGCGTCGTCGAGGCCTTCGACCAGCACGGTGGCCTCGGTCTCCGCGCGCGGCAGCACCTTGACGGTGACCTCGGTCATGGCGGCAAGCGTGCCCCAGGAGCCGGCGATGAGCTTGCAAAGGTCATAGCCGGTGACGTTCTTCACCACGCGCCCGCCGGACTTCACCGTGTCGCCACGGCCGGTGACGGCGCTGACCCCCAGGAAATGATCGCGCGCGGCGCCGGCCTTGATGCGGCGCGGGCCCGAGAGGTTGGCGGCAATGGCGCCGCCGAGGGTGCCCCGCCCGGGCTCACCGCCGAGCAACGGCCCGTAGTCGATGGGCTCGAAAGCGAGCTCCTGGTTGTTGTCGGCGAGCAGTTTCTCGATCTCGGCGAGCGGCGTGCCGGCCTTGGCCGAGAGGATGAGTTCGGCCGGCTCGTAAAGGGTGACGCCGGTGAGGTCGGAGAGGTCGAGCGTGAGGTCGGTCTGGGTCGGACGGCCGACGGCGCGCTTGGTCCCCTGCCCGACCAGCTCCAGCGGCTTGTCCTCGGACAAGGCCCACCGAACGGCCTCTTCCACTTCCTTGGCGTCGCGCGGTTTGAGGGTGTCGGTCACAGGTCTTCCCAAGGCTCTTTGCGGGCGCCGTGAATGATGCGCAGTACCACGGCTTCGTCGCCAAACACCTTGTAAAACATCAAATAGGGGTAGCGCACCAGGGGCACTTTGCGAACGCCGGGGCGTTCCTCCACTTCCTGAAAGCCCTGGGGAAAGCGGCCAATTCGCTGCGCAATTGAGCGAATTCGCTGTTCGAAGCGTTGCGCCGCAAAAGGATTTACCTGGTTCAGCCCCGACAGGATCTCATCCAATTGCGCCAAGGCGCGCTTGGAGAAACGAACTCTCATGGCCGGCGGTACTTGGCGAACACCGCCTCGACCTCCTCATCGGTCGCAATCTCGCCGCGCGCGACCTCCGCCAGAGCCTCGTCAATTTCTTTCAGCTCTTCAGAGGTAGCGCGATAGAGGCCGTGACGCCGCGCCTCGATTTCCAGCGCGACCTGCGTCAACTCCTCCTGGTCCTGTTCCGACCAGGTCTCAGCGCGGGCGAAAACGTTCTTCAGGTTGATGGCCATGCCGTCACCCTACCATACCCTTGGAGCCAAGCATCGCGCTCTTGCCTGCAATCAAAACCTCGGAATATCCGGGAACGGCAACTTCCCGCCCGAGATGTGCATCCGCCCCAGTTCGGCACAGCGGTGCAGCGTCGGGAACACCTTGCCGGGGTTGAGCAGGCCTTTCGGATCGAAGGCGCATTTAACGCGCTGCTGCTGGTCGAGGTCGGTCTCGGAAAACATCGCGCCCATGAGATCGCGCTTCTCGACGCCGACGCCGTGCTCGCCGGTCAGCACGCCGCCGACCTCGACGCAGAGCTTCAGGATATCGGCGCCGAACTGCTCGGCGCGATCGAGTTCCCCTTCCTTGTTGGCGTCATACATAATGAGCGGATGCAGGTTGCCGTCGCCAGCGTGGAACACGTTGGCGACGCGGAGGCCGTAGTGCTCGGACATCTCCCGCATGCGCTTGAGCACCAGCGGCAGCTTGCCGCGCGGGATGGTGCCGTCCATGCAGTAGTAGTCCGGCGAGAGGCGCCCCACCGCGGGGAACGCCGCCTTGCGGCCTGCCCAGAACAGCAGCCGTTCCGCGTCGGAGGTCGAAACCCGGCATTCGCCGGCATTGCAATCGCGCGCGATCTTTTCCACGCGCTCGATCAGATGGTCAACCTCCGCCGCCGGCCCGTCGAGTTCGACGATCAGCAGCGCCTCGACGTCGAGCGGATAGCCGGCGTGCACGAATTCCTCTGCCGCCTTGATCGCGGGGCGATCCATCATCTCCATGCCGCCGGGGATGATGCCGTCGGCGATGATACGGGAGACGCATTCGCCGGCGTCCTCCGACGAGGGAAAGCCGACCAGCACCGCGCGCGCGGTCTCGGGCTTCTTCAAAATGCGCACGGTCACCTCGGTGACGACGCCGAGCAACCCCTCCGAGCCGGTGACGACGCCGAGCAGGTCGTAGCCGGCGCTGTCCAGATGCTTGCCGCCGATGCGCAGGATCTCGCCGTTCATCAGCACCATTTCGAGGCCGAGCACGTTATTCGTTGTCATGCCGTATTTCAGGCAATGCACGCCGCCGGAATTTTCCGCGATGTTGCCGCCGATGGTGCAGGCGATCTGCGAGGACGGATCGGGCGCGTAGTAGAAGCCCTCGTGCGCCACCGCGTTGGAGACGGCGAGATTGGTGACGCCGGGCTCGACCACCGCCACGCGGTTGGCGAAATCGATCTCGCGCACCTTGTTGAACTTGGCCATGCCGAGCAGCACGCCGTCGGCGAGCGGTAGCGCCCCGCCGGAGAGCGACGTGCCCGCCCCGCGCGGCACCACTTTGATGCCCTGCTCATGGCAGTAGTTCAGCACCTGGGACACCTGCGCCGTGGTCTCCGGCAGCACCACCACCATGGGGAGTTGGCGGTAGGCGGTGAGCCCGTCGCTCTCGTAAGGCTTCATCTCGCGCTCGTGCGCGATCACGCCCTCGCCCGGCACGATCTGGCGCAGGGCCGAGACGATCCTGGCGCGCCGCGCCAGCACCGCGGCATCGGTTTCCGGCATTTTCACCGACATGGCTCAGGCAACTCCCGGTTCATTCGTGTGCCCACGATACCGCGATTTGACGTTCCACATATAGGGCTGGCAAAAATGGCGCGATACTGGGGCGGAGGTCTCGGAAGAGGCCCCCCTAACACAGGCGAAAAGCCGCAGAGGGAGCGACAACAATGAGATTCAGACTGGCGATGACGATGCTGGCCGCGACGGTACTGGCGGGGGTGTCCCTGACGCAAGCCGCGCGCGCGGACGGCGACCCGGCCAAGGGCGCCGTGGTGTTCAACAAGTGCATGCCCTGCCACCGCATCGGGCCGGGCGCCACCAACCTGGTCGGCCCCGAGCTCAACGGCCTCGACGGCCGCCATACCGGCAGCGCGCCGGGCTATAATTACTCGCCTGCCAACAAGAAATCCGGCATCACCTGGAACAAGGCCAACTTCGAGAAGTACATTCAGGGTCCGCAGAAGATGATCCCCGGCACCAAGATGTTCTTCGCCGGCATCCACGACCACGACCAGATCGAAAACCTGTGGGCCTACGTCAGCCAGTTCAAGGCAGACGGCAGCAAGAAGTGAGTTGCAAGGCGGTTGAAAGCCAAGCGAGCCGCCCGGCGGGGGCGAAACGGCGGAAAGATCAGGGCTTTGACCTCGGTCAAGGCCGCTCTGCCGGCGGGCGACCATAACATCGCCCATTCGAGGACAACGCTCGGTCAGGAGAACCCTACGTCATGATTAAAGACCTTATCGTCAACCTCGGGCTGGGCGACCAAGATCCCGCCGGGGACTATGCCATTTCCGTTGCGTCGGCGTACGACGCGCACGTGCTGGGCGTCGGGCTCGCCTACGAGCCGGTGATCCCAGGCTCGGTGATGGGCGGCATTCCGCCGGAATTCCTGGAGACCCAGCGCGCCGAAGCCGAAAAAAGCGCGCGCGCGGCCATGGCCCGCTTCGAAGCGGCGGCCAAGCGCGCCGGCATCTCCTATGAAACCCGCCTGATGAGCTTGAGCGTGTCGGGCGCAGCCGACCAGATCGGCCGCCTCGCGCGCCGCTTCGATCTCGCTGTGGTCGGCCAGCCCAAGCGCGACGAGGGCATGCCGGACGAAGTGCTGGACGAAGGCGTGCTGTTCGACTCAGGGCGCCCGGTGCTGTTCGTGCCCTACATCCAGAAGGACGGGATGAAGCTCGACCACGTGATGGTGTGCTGGGACGGCAGCCGCGCCGCCACCCGCGCCATCGGCGACGCCATGCCGGTGCTGGAGAAGGCCAAGCAGGTGGATCTGGTGATCGTCGCCGCCAAGGAGCCGAAGACCAACGAAATCTCCGGCGCCGACATGGGCCAGCACCTGGCGCGGCACGGCATCAAGGTGGACGTGAAGCGCATCACCTCGCCGGACATCGATACCGCCTCGACCATCCTGTCCTACGCGGCCGACGCCTCGACCGACCTGATCGTGATGGGGGGCTACGGCCATTCGCGCCTGCGCGAGTTCGTGCTCGGGGGCGTGACGCATGGCTTACTCGAGTCGATGACCGTGCCGGTGCTGATGTCGCATTGACGGGCCGTCTTGCCTGGACCCGTCATCCTGAGGCGCGAGCGAAGCGAGCCTCGAAGGATGGCGGCCCAGGCGCGGGCCGTCGCCCACGGATGTCGGGTTTACCCGACATCCGAGTTGAGTGCGCAAGTCGGCCAAGGCCGGCCAAGGCCGACTTGCGATGGCTCGTCGCTTTGCGACGAGCACCTCAGGGTGACGGTGTAGAGCAAAACGCGGGTGCTACCTTGCTCGAACGTCACGTCACCCTGCGCGACGGCACCACCAAGGTGTTGGTGCGCCCGCTGAAGCCGGCGGACCTCGCGCTCTATCCCGACTTCCACAGCGAGATCACGCCGGACGACCTGCGCTTGCGTTTCTTCGCGCCCATGCGGCAGGTCGATCCGGCGCTGACCGAGAAGCTCGTCAACTACGATCCCAAGACCGCCATGGCCTTCATCGCCATCGAGGAGGCGACGGGCAAGATGCTGGGCGTGGTGCGGCTGCACGACGACCCCGGCGGCGACAGCGCGGAGTTTGCCATTCTGCTGCGCTCGCGGCTGAAGGGCCGCGGACTCGGCTGGCTCTTAATGAAACATATGATCGCCTACGCGCGCGAAAAAGGCCTGGGCCACGTGCGCGGCCAGGTGCTGGCGGAGAACTCCTCCATGCTCATGATGTGCGAGGAGCTCGGCTTCCACGTCAAGGACGACCCCGACGAGCGCGGCGTGAAGGTGGTCGATCTGCCACTGCATGAGTTGGCGGCGGCGCGCTGATGACCTGGAGCATGACCGTTTCAGATTAAATCGTAAGCGCACCGCAAACTCGCTTAACCTCTCCCATGGGGAGAGGGAGCGCGCCTCATCTGCCGCACCGCTTCGATCCAAAACAGTCATGCGTTACGGCAACGTCACCTGCACCACCAAACCACGCGCGCGGGCGTCGACGACGCCGAGCGCGCGCAGCGCCAACAGTGTCGCCAGTTGCACCGCCTCGCGTGCCGCCGCCGGCTCATCATAGGTCGGTGCCAGTGGACCGATGAGCCCTTCCGTCAGCGCGCCGATGACCGCGGGCGCCGAGACGCGCGCGTCCTGGTCCGGCAGGTGGCCGCCGGCGATGGCCGCGCGAATGCGCGTTTCCAGCTCGGCGGCGAGCGACTGGCGGAAATCGAGCCGCAGCGCGTCGATGTCGGCGTCGACCGGCTCTGCGATGGCCGCCCAGGCGAGCTTGCGCGTGGCCAGCGCGCGGGCGGCGAAGGTGCCGATGCTGGCGGCCAAAGCCGACAGCGGGCCCGGCGCGGTGTCGGCGGCCTTGCGCATGGCCTCAATCTCGCGGGCGGCAAGCGCGGCGATCAGATCGGCGATCAGATCGGCCTTGGACGGGAAATAGCGATAGACCGTGCCGGCCGCGATGCCGGCGTGCTTCGCCACCGCCGCGATCTGCACCGCCGCCATGCCGTACGCGACCGCGAGCGCGCGCGCGGCTTCCAGGATGGCCTGCTCGCGCGCGGCCAGCCGGCGAACCACGCGTTCGGTGCGGCGGTAGGGCATGGAACGAGTGAACGACGATTCAGGGGTGGGAGGCAAGCCCAGCCAAGCTTTCAAAGCGTTTGATGGCTGCTCTCGCGCTTGCCAAGCATAGGAGCGACCGTCTCAGAAGCCCCCTAATACTTCCCCCAAGGCCTCCGCACCCATGCGGAAGACCGGCACGCGCACGTTACAACTTTTCAAAATCCAATCCGATATCGAGCGCCGGCGCGCTGTGCGTGAGCCAGCCGATGGAGATCAAATCGACCCCGGTCGCGGCAATGGCGGGAGCCGTCTCGGGCGTCACGCCACCCGATGCTTCCGTAAGCGCGCGGCCTGCCACCATCGCTACCGCCTGACGCATTTGATCGAGCGACATATTATCGAGCAGCACGGCATCGACGCCAACGGCCAAGGCTTCCTCAAGCTGTGCAAGCGTATCGACTTCAACTTCCACCTTGACGAGATGGCCGACGCGGGCCCGCGCGAGATCGATCGCCAGTCGGATGCCGCCGGCGATGGCGACGTGATTGTCTTTGATCAGAACGGCGTCATCGAGGCCGAAACGATGATTGGAGCCGCCGCCCGCACGGACGGCGTATTTCTCGACAATGCGGAGCCCCGGCGTCGTCTTGCGGGTGCAAACAATGCTCGCCTTCTCGCCAGCCACCGCTGCGACGATTGACGCCGTTGCCGATGCGATACCGCTCAGCCGGCAGAGGAAGTTCAGCGCCGTCCGCTCGGCGGTCAAAATGGCGCGCGCCGGTCCGCGCACCACGGCAACGGTTTCTCCTGGCGCGATTTTCTCGCCTTCGCCGCGTTCGCGGCCGATGTCGATTCTCCACGTGCGACGAGATCGGGCGGGGCGATCGCGTCGCTGGTCAGATCCCCCGCCCGGCCGAGGTCTTCAAGCAACGCCGCCCGCACGAGCGGCTCGATCATGATTGTCGGCAATGGATGTAGGGACATGATGTCAGGCTCTCAAAGCGATGGGGTGCTGGTTGGCCTCAAGTGCATGGGCGGCCGTCACGGCCTCCTCAAGACGCAATGTCGATGGACTCGCCACGGCGTCGCGTGACGGAAAATCCGTTCGCCAATGCGCACCACGGCTTTCCTCGCGCTGCAACGCGGCGAGTGCGATCATCAAGCCGATCAGCGCCGGATCGGAACCGGGGCCGCTGCCACAAGCCAGCGGTAGCAACGCGCCGATCGCCGACCTCAGGCCTGCGCCATCGCGCAGCACGCCCACGCCGCGCGAGAGAATACTCCGGACAGACGATGGATCCGGCGCAGGCGGCAAATCCGGTTGCCGTGGCTGTGTCCGGCTCTCAGCCGCGGCACCGGCGACGTTCCCGGCAACCCAGCCGGCGTAGACAATCGCCTCGATCAGCGAGTTGCTGGCCAGCCGGTTAGCGCCGTGCAGACCCGTACACGCGGCCTCACCGCAGGCCCAAAGTCCCGGCACTGAACTGCGGCCGACGCCGTCCACTGCGATGCCACCCATGTGATAGTGAACGGCAGGCCGGATTGGGATCAGTTGCGTCGCGGGATCGATTCCGGCGCGCCGACAGACCGCGGCAATGGCCGGAAACCATTCTGCGAAGCGCGTGCCTGGTTTGCGCCGCGCGTCGAGAAATACCTGGTGGCCCTTGGCAAGATGCCGCCAGACGCCGCGCGCCACGGCGTCGCGTGGCGCGAGTTCGGCACCCGGCTCGTCGGCGAGAAAGCGGCACCCGGTCTCGTCCACCAGTTCAGCGCCTTCACCCCGCACGGCTTCGCTGACGAGCGGAAGCGGGCGAAGATGTCCGGCAAGCGCGGTTGGATGGAATTGAATGAATTCGAGGTTGGCAAGCGCGGCGCCAGCACGCGCCGCAAGCACCAACCCTTGGCCAAGACAGGCATCGGGATTGGTGGATTGGTCAAATAGACCGCCGATTCCGCCAGTGGCGACGGCGACACGCGCTGTCTGGAAAAGCATGGCATTGTCGCGACAAGCCGCGAGGACACCGACGATAACACCGTCTTCGACCAGCAGCCGACGGGCCGCGACCCCTTCGACAACCGCGATCGAGGGCGTGCGACGGACCGCCTCGACAAGCGCGCGCACGATTTCGCGCCCTGTGCCGTCGCCCGCGGCGTGGACGATGCGGCGACGGCGATGGGCCGCTTCAAGTCCAAGCGCCAACCGCCCGTCCGCGTGTCGATCGAACCTGACGCCAAAGCGCTCAAGATTCTCGATTGCGGAAGGCGCCGCCTGTGTCACGCGCTTGGCGATTTCGGTATCGCAGAGCCCGTCGCCGGCCGCCAACGTATCGGCAAGGTGAAGCGCCGGATCGTCATCGTCACCGAGGCTTGCCGCAAGTCCGCCTTGTGCCCAGGCGCTGGACGAGTCGGCCCCGAGCGGCCCGCCGGAAAGAAGCACCACCGGTTCCGGCGCCAACTGCAACGCCGTCGTCAACCCAGCCGCGCCGGCGCCGATGACGACCGGGCGACCGGCGAAAGCGCGAAAGTCTTGGGTCAAAGCGCCAGCATCCTCTCGACGGCGCGACGCGCACGATCTGCCACGGTGGGATCGACGACGACGGCGTGCCGGTTGGCTTCCAACGCGCGCCTGATATTCGCAAGCGTGCTCCGCTTCATATGCGGACAGAGATTGCACGGGCGGACAAACTCGATATCCGGGCGCCGCGCCGCGATGTTGTCGCTCATCGAACACTCCGTCAGCAGAACGACGCGCGCGAGCGGTTGCGTTTCCACATAGTCGGACATGGCCGCCGTTGAGCCTGAAAAATCCGCCGCGGCGACGACGTCGGGCGGACATTCAGGATGCGCAAGCACGACGACGCCGGGATAGGATTCGCGCAACTCGGCGACCTCGGCCGGCGTGAAGCGTTCATGGACTTCGCAATGGCCCTTCCAGGCGATGATCTCGACGGCCGTCTGAGCGGCGACATTGGAGGCCAGGTATTCGTCGGGAAGCATGATCACGCGATCGGCGCCGAGGGATTCAACGACGGCGCGCGCATTGCCGGATGTGCAGCAAATATCGGATTCAGCCTTCACGGCAGCCGAGGTGTTGACATAGGCGACGACCGGAACACGCGGGTAACGCTCTCGCAACAGGCGCACATCCTCCGGCGTGATCGAATCGGCCAGTGAGCAACCGGCTTCGAGATCGGGAATGAGGACCGTCTTTTCCGGATTCAACAGCTTGGCTGTCTCCGCCATGAACTGCACGCCGGCAAGGACGATCGTTTCGGCCTCGGCCTTGGCCGCCTCGCGCGCGAGCGCCAGGCTGTCACCGACAATGTCGGCCACGCAGTGAAAGATTTCCGGCGTCTGATAATTGTGCGCGAGAACGATCGCATTGCGCTGGCGCTTCAGGTCGAGAATGGCGTCGATGTCCCGTTCGAACATCGGCCATTCGAACGGCGGAATCACATGACGGACGCGGCCGTAGAGAGACTCCGCGCGCGCCGGGACGGTGAGGGTCGTTTGCATACTTATACTCCATTTGAGTATATATGATGAAATACTGCTCTTGAGTATAAGTTCTGTCAAGCCCGTGTGAGCGGCAGCATGGTTCCCGTCACGGCCCGCTCTGCGAGAACGGCCCGGCGGAAGCGATAAAGCTTGGCCGGGCGGCCGGGCGTATCGGAGGTCGTCGCGCCGGTTTCCTCGACCAGTTCCTGCTGTTCGACGAGCCGGCGGAAATTCGGCTTGTGCACCACCCGGCCGGCGAGTGCTTCGACCGCGCGCTGCAATTGGAGCAGGGTGAAGGTCGGCGACATCAGCTCAAAGACAACGGGCCTGTATTTAATTTTTGCACGCAGCCGTGCGATACCGGTGGCGAGGATGCGGCGATGATCGCTCATCATTGGCCGGCCAAAAGCGGGCACCGCTTTCCCGGCCACGCCCCCCCGTAACGCCTCCGTGGCCAAACCGGCTTCATAGACCAGCTCATAGCGCTGCAGGATCAATTCCTCGTTCCATGGCGAGCCGTCGAGCCCGAATGAGACCGCCAACCGCTCCGTGCGCTCGCGCTTTTTCGCGGCATCGCCTGCCGCCTTGGCCCAAGCACGCAGTTGAGGGACCATTGTCTTTTCGAAGATGGCCGGCGTTCCGGCGCGGCGATCCTCCCAAGGGAAGTAATCGTACCAATTCCGCCATCCCGCCTCGCCTTTCGCGCGTTCCTCGCGCGTCAAGCCGAGATAGCTGATGGAAATCACGCGTCGCGTTGTCCCCTCACCCGCGCGATCGCGATCGGCGAAGGTGTAGAGCTGCTCCACATAGCCGAGCGGACGACCGGTTTGCCGTTCAACCCATGCCCGTAACCCGGATTGCAAAGAGCGGTCGTCGACCTCGAAGGGACCAGACGGCAGCGCGGTGCCGTCGTGGATGGTCATGACCAGCGGCTGCCCGTTGGCAACGGCCACCAGCACCGCCACGAGATCGACCGACAAGCCCTGCGCACCGGCCTCAGGTTTTTTCAACGCTCTTGGCTTGCTCCCCTTCGCCAACCCCGCTCCTCCGTCCGCCCCCTCTTTCTCGCTCGATCAGCAAATTCCACGCCGGGCACGGAATATCTATTGACCGAATTGATAGATACCAGATTCAGGTTGCCATTCCGAAACCTGGGCCGACGCCCCGGCGCAACGGGCTCCTGACAATCCGGCCGGGTGCGCGCCGGAACAGCCGCCTCGCCCGCGACAGCCGGCTTAGCCGCACGAAGCGCTGTTCGGCCCGTCGGGCGGGAAGCCGCCAGTCGAAGACCGGGCGCGCCGCGCGGGTCAAGGACGAGGTCACCCCTTCCCGGCCAGCGACTTGGCGCGGATGCCGGCGAGCGTCGCCATGGGCGTAATTGCTTCCGGATCGATCTTGAGGCGGATGATCGACGGCTTGCCGGACGCTTTGGCGGCGGCAAACGCCGCCGGGAAATCGGCGGTCTTGTCGACGCTGACGCCGAAGCCGCCAAAGGCCTTCGCATAGGCTTCGAAGTCCGGATTGGTGAGCGCGGTAGCAACGGTGCGACCGGGGTATTCGCGCTCCTGGTGCATGCGGATGGTGCCGTAGACGCCATTGTCGGAAATGATGACGATCAGCGGCAGGCCGTAGTGCACGGCGGTGGCGAAGTCCTGGCCGGTCATCAGGAAGTCGCCGTCGCCGGCGACGCACACCACGGTGCGATCGGGATGAAGCGTCTGCATGGCGAGCGCGGCCGGAAAGCCGTAGCCCATGGAGCCCGAGGTCGGGCCAACCAAGCCGCCGAACTTCCGCACGCGATAGAAGCGGTGCACCCAGCCGGTGAAGTTGCCGGCGCCGAGGGTGATGATGGCGTCCTCGCTCAAATTCTGGCGCAGCCATACGACGACTTCGCCGAGATTGACGTCGCCGGGCACCGGCGTCGCCTCTTGCGACCAGGCCATGTAATCGGCGTGCGCGGCATCGCTCTCGCCGCGCCACGCGATCTCGTTCGGCGGCTGCAAACCTTCGAGCGCCGAGCAGAAGGCGGTGGGCGAGGCGTTGATGGCGAGATGGGCGTGATAGACGCGGCCGAGTTCGTCAGCGCCGGGATGCACGTGCACGATCTTGGTCTCCGGCTCGGGAATATCGAACAGCGTATAGCCCTGCGACGGCATCTCGCTAAGCCGATCGCCGATCAGCAGCACCAGATCGGCGGCGCGCACGCGCGCCAGCAGTTTCGGATTGGGGCCGATGCCGAAGTCGCCAGCGTAGCAGGGATGCATCGCATCGAACAGATGACCGCGGCGGAAGGTGGTGGCGACCGGGAGCTGGAAGCGCTCGGCGAAGCGCATGAACGCGGCGGTGGCAGTTTCCGACCAGCGGCTGCCGCCGATCAACGCCACCGGTTTCTTCGCCGCCCATAACAATTTCTGCAGCCGGCTCATGTCAGTGAGGCCGGGCCAGATTTCCGTCTGGTCGAAGCAGGCGGCGTCCGGCACCGCGACGCGCTCGGTCAGCATGTCCTCCGGCAGCGCGATCACCACCGGCCCGGGGCGGCCGTTCACGGCGACGTGGAAGGCGTGTGAGACCAGTTCGGGAATGCGTTCGGGGTCGTCGATCTCGGTCACGAATTTGGCGATGGTGCCGAACACGGCGCGGTAGTCGAGCTCCTGGAACGCCTCGCGGTCGCGCATGGAGCGGCCGACCTGGCCGACGAACATGATCATCGGCGTCGAATCCTGGCGCGCGATGTGGATGCCGGCCGAGGCATTGGTGGCGCCCGGCCCGCGGGTGACGAAGCAGATGCCCGGCTGGCCGGTGGCCTTACCGATCGCTTCCGCCGCCATCGCCGCAGTGCTCTCGTGGCGGCAGACGGTGAGCGCGATATCGCGGTCGTGGAAGGCGTCGAGCGCGGCCAGATAGCTCTCGCCCGGCACGCAGAAGGCATGGGTGACGCCGTGGACCAGCAACTGGTCGACCAGGATTTCGCCGCCGCTGCGCGTGCCCTCGTTCGATCGCATACGAAAAAGCTCCTTATCGCCAAGGCCCGAAAATGGCGGACAGAGCTATAGACGATCGCGCCCGCGGGGGCGAGCGGGGGGGATCAAGCGCGAGCCCCTGCCCCGAATGCGCTACAACATGGCGCAGCGGGCGGGTCATGCGGCGACGGCATCAAGCACGCCACGCTGACGTCGCGCGCCGCGCGGATTGATCGGACGGTATCACATTCTTGGACGTCGCCAAGTTCGGCGAATGTTGGCCGGAAACATGGCCCGGCGAATTTCACGTCGCCGTTGTGGGAAGACGGGGAAAACCACAGAGCTGCCTCGATATGCCGCCGAAAGGATTCCGATCATTTCGGACCAAGCCGCGCGGGAAGGAATCGCGGTTTCACAACGGGGCGCAGGATCAAGACCACTAAGGGGGAGTGCGCTGCGCATCGACAAAACCGTCGGAAATCCGCCGCAAGCGACCACGCTTGTCAGATTTGCGGTTCGAGATTGAGGATCAGCGAAGTCGAACCGCATCCAAAGCGGGGCGAATAGGAGATCCACGGCTTCAGTTGCCGCAGTTGCGGGCCGGTGAAATCGCCGGTTGTCAAACGCCTGCACTGATGAACGTCGCGCGCATTCGCGATTCAATCCTGAGCTACATCCCACCTTACCGTCCATCTCCTCGTGCTAGCGCTTTCGACGGGTTCGCATCAGACTTGTCGAAGGCAAGGGCTGAGGGGATGGGCCATGAAGGGGCTTCTTGCGGACGCACTGCTTTTGATGGGCTTCGGTTCGAGCGCCATAGCGCGTCGAAAGCGCGCATGAATGCGCTTATGGCGCGCCAAACGAGCCGGCACGCCGCAGCCATATTTCCGGTCGGTTTTGCCCGCAGATTGCGAAGCCGGCAGGCGCGCTAGGGGCGCACCCTGCCGAATCCGGACGGGTTGCGGGCGGGGCCGTTCTTGCGGCACGGTCCAAACCAATTCTTTTTCAAGCCCGATCTCACGATCGGGGGGGTGATTATTGCGGCAGCGACGGACCGCCATCGACCGCAGATTGCGGGGGACTGCGCATTGGCCACTTTACGATCGCACGCCGGCTATCGATTCAGGCCCGCGCAGGCCCAGGCGATCGACCTCGGCGACGAGCTGCCGCTGTCGGTCGACGGCAGTCCCTCGCGCCTGCTCGACCGCCACCGCGTCTCGTTCCATTGGCTCGCGGCCACGGTGCTGGTAGCGTTCTGCGGCGCAGGACTGATGGGCGGCGCCGTGCTGGCCGCACTCGACCACGACACCTTAACCGTCGCGCAGCCAGAGGAAGCCGCGCATTTCCTGCGCGGCGCGCTCGCCGGCAGCGCCGTCGACGAGGCGGGCAAGAGCGACCGCCTGCCGATCCCGCACCGGCCGTCCTTCGTGCATGAGACGGTTCCGATCTCGATCGTCAGTCACGTCGGCAGCCGCGAGGTGGTGCGCGCCCTCTCCTTCGTGCGCGTGGGCGGCAAGCTGTCGCTGGCGGCCACCAATGTCCTGGCGCACATTCCGCCCTACAACCCGCAACGCCTGCTGGCCGCCTCCGCGCCCGGCGGCCACAGCGCGCCGCAGGCCGCCGCGCAAGCGAGC
>JARRQH010000152.1:0-8575 GCA_037381985.1 Pseudolabrys sp. | reverse complement strand
CGCTGATGGCCTCGACGGTGGTGATGTCGACCGTCACCGGGCGGGCGATGATGTACGTGCGGCACTACAAGCGCATGCCGTACGCCGGCATGTCGGTCTCCATCGTCAGCCTGACCCCGCTTGCGGCCTGGCCGGCGTCGCTGCCGATCTGGGGCGTGCTGGTGCTGCTGGCGTGCGTCGGCAGCGGCCTCGGCAGCATGTTCCCGATCTCGACCGTGTGCATGCAGAACGCGGTGGTCCAGCGCCAGATGGGCATTGCCACCGCGACCGCCAATTTCTTCCGCGCGCTGTTCGCGGCGCTGGTGGTGGCGATCCTCGGCGCCATCGTGCTCTCCGGGCTCGGCGGCGCCACCGGCGCGGCGGTGGAGACGCTGGCCCGGGCCTCCTCGCTGCAGACGCTGGAGCACGCCTTCCGCTACGTGTTCCTGGCCTGCGCGCTGGTGCTCTGCTTCGGCATGACGTTCCTGCTGGCGCTGGAGGAGCGCGTGTTGCGCGGGCCCGCCAGCCATTCGCCGCAGGCCGGCGCGCCGACCGCGCCGGCGACACCGATCCCGGACTAGGGCTTATCCGATGATGCGCACGCTACGGGACATACCGGCGGCGGCCTGGCTACTGGTGGTGGCCGCGCTGATGGTGGTGCAGGGCCTCGTACTCCACGCCTATGGCCAGCCGCCGATCTGCACCTGCGGCACCGTGCGGCTGTGGGTCGGCACCGTGCTGGGACCGGAGAACTCGCAGCAGATCACAGACTGGTACAGCTTCAGCCACATCATCCACGGCATGGGCTTCTACTTTCTGCTGTGGCTGATCGCGCCGCGCACGCCGGTGCTGTTGCGGCTGGCGCTCGCGGTCGGGCTCGAGGTCGGCTGGGAGATCCTGGAGAACACGCCCTTCATCATCGAGCGCTATCGCCAGCAGGCACTGGCGCAAGGCTATGTCGGCGACAGCATCCTCAATTCGCTGAGCGATACGGTTTGCGCCATCATCGGTTTCTTCCTGGCGCGGCTGTTGCCGGTGCGGGGCAGCGTCGCGCTGGTGGTGGCGCTGGAACTGTTCGTCGGCGTCATGATCCACGACAACCTGACGCTCAACATCATCCAGCTCATCCATCCGATCCCGGCGATATCGGCTTGGCAGGCTGGCGGGTGAGGGCGCGCGATAGGGCTTTTGCCCCAGGCTATGTCCGCCGCCGAGGAGGATAGAACCGGTTGTGCGATAACGATCGCAAAGCCGCCATTCAAAAACTTGCGACAAATGGCGGCTTCGTCCGCACAGCGACCATCCGACTGCCGCCCTGCTTCGCAAGCGCGGCGAACGGCGGCTTCGCCGGGCTACGCTGCAGCATCTTGAACTCAGGTTGAAGGTCGGCTTCGGGCCGTGACCGCGGCGGGGGCGCAGAAGACTCGCGATTCCGCATCGCGAATAATGTCTCCTCCGAGGCCTCTTCGTCGGACGCAGCGGAACCCATGCGCAACCGCGTTGAAGAAAATAACGTCAGCAGTATAACATTCGCTCCATGGACACTCATCACAACGCTGCCCTGTTTCAGCCTATTACACTGCCCTGCGGGGTGATTTTGAAAAATCGCATTGCCAAGTCTGCGATGTCGGATTCACTCGGCGATGGACGAGGAAATCCGACAGATGCGCAAATCCGGCTTTACGAACGTTGGGCGGAAGGAGGGTTGGCCGTCTCGATCATTGGCGAGGTACAGGGCAATCCGCACTTCGCGGAGAAGCCTGGGAACCTCCTCCTTGGCCCCGCTTCAGATCTCGAACGGTTCCGCGCGCTCGCCCGTGCGGGGGCAACGAACGGGGCGCAACTTTGGCTCCAGCTCGGTCATGCCGGTGCGATGGCACATCCTCCGATCAGCCATCCCAAAGGGCCAAGCGCGCTCGACCTGCCCGGCCTGAGCTGCTCGGCGCTGAGCTCTGAAGAAGTGCGCGCCCTGCCGTCCGAGTTTGCCCGTATCGTCCGCATGGCCAAGGAGCTTGGCTTCGGCGGGGTGCAAATTCATGCGGCCCATGGCTTCCTGCTGAGCCAGTTTCTTTCACCGTTGTTCAACCAACGACGGGACGAATACGGCGGGTCCATCGCGAACCGTATGAGATTGCTGTTGGAAGTTGTGGAGGAGCTACGCGCCGTGGTCGGGCCGGGATTCCCGATCTCAGTCAAGCTGAACGCAACAGATCAGCTAGAGGGAGGCTTTGCCGAGACGGATGCCCTTGAGGTGATCGCCGCGCTGGACCGGACGGGGATCGACCTGATCGACATCAGCGGCGGGACATATTTCCCGGGCGCCAAATCGGCCTCGGACAGTGTGGGCGGCGGGCCGTACTTCCTCGACTTCGCAGAGCGGGCCCGCCCGCTGACCGACAAGCCGCTTATGGTGACTGGCGGTTTCAAGACCTTTCAGCAGATGACGGATGCCGTTAATCGCGGCGTCGATGTGATCGGCCTCGCGCGTGCGCTTGCGCTCGACCCGGCACTTCCAAACAAGTGGCAAGCCGGCTCACTGGAAAATCCCGCCTTTCCTTGCTTCCAAGACCCGCAGGAGGGCGGGATCACCGCTTGGTATACGATGAGGCTGACTGAGATCGGCGAAGATCGCGAAACTGCGGAAGTCGGCGACTTGAGCAAGGCTGTGCAGGCCTATGACGCGCGCGATGTCGCTCGCATCGACATCTGGAATGCGCGTGCCAAGACGTGATCTCCGTTTGAGGGGAAAGCGGGGCGATTGATAACGGCCATTCCATACCCGGCATCGAAGGGCCGCTCTGTCCCGCAAAGCCGACCTTCCTCTTGCGCGCCACTTCCGCATTATCCTGCCTTTGCACGCCGTTGCACTACTACGCCTTCTAGGCTGTTGCCGTTGCCCCTTTAACGGTCTTCTTGATCGACCCCGTAATCCAGTGCGGGCCGCCTACGACCGTCCACACACTCAAATCCGAAGCTCTCGCCCGTGGCGCGCGGATGCTCAGGACCGCACTAGGGGCCGACGTTGCCGCATGGCTCGAAGACCCAGCCGTCGTCGAGGTTATGCTAAATCCCGACGGGCGTCTGTGGGTGGACCGGCTGAGCGAAGGCCTTGCCGACACGGGCAAGAACTTTCCGCCGCTGACGGCGAGCGTATCGTCCGATTGGTCGCGCACCATGTCGGCGCCGAGGTCCATGCCGGATCCCCGCGTGTGTCTGCGGAGCTGCCTGGAACAGGGGAGCGGTTCGAGGGGCTTCTGCCGCCCGTGGTCGCCGCGGCCGAGCGCAAGATGCAGCGGGACGGCCGCGACGGCGCCATCTCGAGGCCGGCTGTGCGGCTCGCCGGCGCATGGAAGACGGTCGCGCGCAAGATTTATGTTGGCGGCACGGTTGGGAGGGGAGCCCGTTCCGCGACCTGTTCGAGCGCCTCCGACGCGATCCGGAGTGGACGACCTTGTCGCTCGATTGCGGGCACAGCATTCCTCGGCTGGCACCGGATAGCGCCGTCGCCGTGTTGCTCGCCGCGGCCGGATAGGTCGCCGCTGCCAAGCGGCATCAAACAGGCCGTGAGGCGTGACGGTCGCCAAAGAAAGAGCCGGCACGGTGGCCGTGCCGGCTCCTCATTCGGCGCATGTGCGGCACAGGGGGCAGAGGTGCCGTCATGCGCTCAGCCGGGTCCCGCGCGGGGGGCGGTGAACCCGGCGACTTCGCTCAGCGCGTCACGCCTTGCCGGTGGGGACGGCGATAAAGCGGGTGCCGTTGGCGTTCTTCACGCGCATCAGCACGTTGTGCTTGCCGCTGGCGCGGGCCTGCTTGAGGGCGCCCTCGATCTCGCCGGGATTCGACACGGTCTTGCCCGCGACCTGCAGGATCACGTCGCCGGACTGGAAGCCGCGCTCGGCGGCCGGGCCGTTCGGATCGACGTTGATCACGGCGACGCCCTCCTTGCCGGCGCCGGCCACGTCATTGGCGGGCGCCAGCGTCAGGCCGAGCTTCGGCACCTCGTTGCTCGACGCCGACCCGGCGCCATTGTGCGACTGCCCGCTTTCCAACTTGGCCAGCTTGACCGTGACGGTCTTGTGCTCGCCGTTGTGCAGCACGTCGATCTTGGCCTCGCTGTCGGGCGCCATCATGCCGATGGTGCGGGCGAGGGCGCGCGCGTTCTTGATCTTCTTGCCGTTGACCGCGGTGATGACGTCGCCGGCCTTGATGCCGGCCTTGGCGGCCGGGCTGCCGGCCATCGGCTGATCGACGATCGCGCCCTCGTGGCTCTTCATGCCGAGGCTGTCGGCGATGTCGGCGGAGACCGGCTGCACCTTCACGCCGAGGTAGGCGTGGTTGACGAAGCCGTGCGCCTTGAGCTGCGCGACCACCTCCTTCACGGTGTGGGCCGGGATGTCGAAGCCGATGCCGACCGAGCCGCCCGACGGCGAGAAGATCGCGGTGTTGACGCCGATCACGTTGCCGTTGGTGTTGAAGGCCGGGCCGCCCGAGTTGCCCTTGTTGATGGGCGCGTCGATCTGGATGTAGTCGTCATAGCTCGAGCCGCCGATGTCGCGGTTCTTGGCGGAAACGATGCCGGCGGTGACGGTCTCGCTGAGCCCGAACGGATTGCCGATCGCGACCACCCAGTCGCCGATGCGGGGTTCGTGCTCGGCGAATTTGACGTAGGGGAAAGTCTTGTCGGAGTCGACTTTGATGAGCGCGAGGTCGGTCTTGGGATCGGTGCCGATCACCCGTGCCTTGTAGGTCTTGCCGTTCTCGGTCTTGATCTCGACCGTCTTGGCGTGCTGGACGACGTGGTTGTTGGTGACCGCGTAGCCGTCCGGCGAGATGAAGAAGCCGGAGCCGAGGCCGGTGATCATCTGCTTGCCGTGCGGCATGTCGTTCTGAAAGCCGGGCATGCCGAACTGCTGGAAGAATTTCTGCAGGCCGGGCGGGATCTGCTGGTCGGAGGTGCCTTCGGCGTCCATCGATTCCTGGATGCGCACACGCACCGAAATCACCGCCGGCTTCACCTTGGCGACGAGATCGGCGAAGCCGGTCGGCGCGTTGAACGGCTGGCTGGCGACCGGCGCGGTCCGCTCGGCGGCTTGCGCGGGCTGCGTCGATGCCATGTTCGAGAGCGAGAAGTTGCCGGGACCGGCGATGAGGAACGCGCCCGCGACGGCACCGACCGTGGCCAGCAGAACGAGCTTGCGTGGCGTCAGGATCGTCTTTCCGGTGGGGGTCTCATTGTGGGGCATTGGTCTGAGTCTCCATCGTCGAATCTGAAATTCGGGTGCGGACGAATTCGTCGGCACGGTGTTGACGCCAAACATAGGCCCGGCGCCTTACGGCGACCTGACGACGGAATGTAAGTTTCGTAATAGACGGGCGCCTAGTGTCCCGAATCCGAAGTTCGTCAAACTATTCAACTTGCTCCGTGCGAACTTCGGATTCGAAAAGGATGCTATTAACTTTATGATTCTATTGCGGTTTTTGATTTGAAGTTCGTGGGCGAGCTTGCTGCAATCGGTGCAATGAACTTCAAATACACCGTACTAGATGAAATTTCGGTAAGGACAAGCTGGGTATCAACACCGCGTAAAAAAGCTCCGGCCGCGCGGGCCGGAGCTTTTCGTGCCGCCCCGACCTTGCCCGCCGCACGGGGGGGCGCGCCGGCGGGTCACGGTCGTGGGGTCAGTGGCTCAGTACGACAGCGGATTGCGCGGGCGCAGCTGGAGCCGCACGTTCGGGTCGGGATCCTGGCCGGCGTACTTGCCGTCGACGTAGACCCGGTCCGGCCCGCTGAAGGCGCCGGGCGCGTAAGCGAAGGCGGTGGCGGCGCGCGGCTGCACGTTGGTGTAGTCCGCGGTCACCGAGTCGATGGTGCGGATATTCCGGCCATTGCCTTGCGCGGCGAAAGCGGGCACTGCGATCAGGGTTGCCAGGGCCGTGCCCATCGCGATCTTCTTCAACATCAGATTCTCTCCTAGTCGTTCTTTATCGGCATCGTGCGTCTGGATTGGCGCTGCCGGTGTCGACGGAGATGGGAGGCCAATGGCCATTCGACTTGCGTGGAATTGCCGTTTTGTCGTTCGCTTGCGCGAAAGCGAGAGGCGGTGCTGACGCACCGCGTTAAGGATGCGCTCACGAAAACGCGGACGGCCGTCCGCGCGGCAGGTCTTGCCAAAATGGAGGCGGCTTCCAATATAACGGAGGATACTGCGGGTCAACGCTCGCGGCATCGGTCGCCGCGCTAGCGGCGATCGCCAGGACGAAGCGGCAGGGGCGCTTGTCTAGGTTGGATTCGTTGTGAACAGCGACCTAGTAGGACTTGCATGCTCCAATCCGTCTTGCCGTCGGACGATTTCGTTCGGCTTTCTCCACCCGACTTCATAACCCGGCAAATAGCCGAATGGGACGGTCTGCGCGCAGACGTCGTCACCGCGCACGATCAGGTGCCGTTCGAATTCAGCTTCGTCGCCGATCACCATCTGTTGATAGCGCTCGAACATTCCGAGCGCGATGCCGGTGAGACGAAAGTCGAAGGCCTACCGGCCGCGACTTGCCGCAATCTCAGCGGACGGTTGACCTTCGTGCCGGCAGGCCTCCGCATCAGCGGCTGGCAACGCCCGCGCGTGCTGACGCGCGCCAACTTCTACTACATCGATCCGCGCGGGCCGCTGCTCGACGATGAGCTGCGGTTCGACGAAATCGATTTCCAGCCGCGACTCCTGTTCTTCGACGACGAGCTGTGGCGGCTGGCGGTCAAGCTGCGCAGCCTGACGGTCAACGGCGGTGCGCGGCAATACGGCGAGGCGCTGAGCATCCTGCTCGGCCACGAACTGATCCGCCTTAACCGGGGGCGGGCGCAGCCGCGCGCGGTGCAGGGTGGCTTGAGCGGCTGGCAGCAGCGGCGCGTGCTCGAGTTCATGGATACGCATCTCGCCGAAGAGGTGCGGCTCGCGACCATGGCCGACCTGGTGAGCCTGAGCCCCTATCATTTCGCGCGCGCCTTCAAGCAGTCGTTCGGCGCGCCGCCGCACCGCTATCATCTCGGCCGCCGCATCGAGCGCGCCAAGACCATGCTGGCGGCGCCGGACCATTCGGTGACCGAGATCGGGCGAATGCTCGGCTTTGCCGAGACCAGCTCGTTCTCGGCGGCCTTCCGCCGGATCGCCGGGACGTCGCCGCGCGAGTGGCGGCGAAGCTGTTTTTCATGGGCTTGAAACGGATCGTCTTCATTTTGGTCGCGGTGGCGATCGTGGTGGTGACCCACGACGAGATGATCCGCGACCGCTTCGACCACATCTACCACCTGCGCGACGGCAAGCTGGAACTGGATGAAGTGCCGGCGGCGGCGGAGTAGGGCGGGATCGTTTTGAGTTGAATTGAGGCGGCGCCCCAGGCTCGCTTCACCTCCCCCTGGAGGGGAGGGTTGAAGCGCCGAGTGTGTCGCGCCGTCTCACTCTCGGATAAACGTACCGCTGCGCAGTTCGCTGACCGCCTGTTGCAGCTCGGCTTGCGTGTTCATCACGATCGGGCCGTACCAGGCGACCGGCTCCTTGATCGGCTTGCCGGACACCAAGAGGAAGCGGATGCCGTGCTCGCCGGCCTGTACGGTCACCTCGTCGCCCGAGTCGAACAGCACCAGCGAGCGGTCGCCGACCGGCTCGCGGAACAGGATCTCCTCGCCGTCGATCTGCTTCTCGGTCAGCACGCCGAACGGCTTCGACGCATAGGCGAAGCGGCCGTCGCCTTCGAACACATAAGCGAAGGCGTGACGTTCGACTTCGACCTTGAGCGTCTTGCGCCGGCCCGCCGGCACGAACACGTCGAGATAGCGCGGATCGGCGGCGACGCCGTCGACGGGGCCTTGTCTGCCCCAGAACTCGCCGCAGACGACGCGCACGCGGGTGCCGTCGTCGTCGACGATCTCCGGAATGGCGGCGGCCTCGACGTCCTGGTAGCGCGGGGCGGTCATTTTCAAGGACGACGGCAGGTTGGCCCAGAGCTGGAAGCCGTGCATGCGGCCTTGGGCGTCACCTTGAGGCATCTCTTGATGCATAATTCCACGGCCCGCCGTCATCCATTGCACGTCGCCTTTTCTGAGCGTGCCGCGATTTCCCAGGCTATCACCATGCTCGACAGATCCTTCGAGCAGATAGGTGACCGTCTCTATGCCGCGGTGGGGATGCCAGGGGAAGCCGGCGAGGTAGTCCTCGGGCCGCTCGTTGCGGAAGTCGTCGAGCAAGAGGAAGGGATCGGTCTCGGCGGTGTCGCCGAAGCCGAAGGCGCGGCGCAGGCGTACGCCTGCGCCCTCCATGGTCGGCTTCGACTGCACCACGCTTTTGATGGGTCGAATGGACATGGCAGTTGCCTTTCGGGTTACGCCGCCTCGGCGGTCTGGCGCACGAAGCGCCCGGCGAAGGCCGCGAAATTGTCGATGAAGGTCTTGAGGAAGTCACGCATGCTGTCGTCGGTGACGTTGCTCTCGGCATCGATCAGTTCCGGCTTGAATTGGATATAGGTCTCGCCGCCGAATACGTGCATGGAGGAAATGCTGCCGAGCACCGTGCGCAGATGGCTCTGGGCGATGGCCGTGGAAGTCGCG
>JARRQH010000151.1:0-7262 GCA_037381985.1 Pseudolabrys sp. | reverse complement strand
CAAGCTGGCCAAGCTCAAGGAGGCCTCCGAGGCCAAGAAAGGCTCCGGCAAATACTCCTCGCCCTTCCACATCGATAGAGAAGGCGCCGGGCAGGTCGTGCTCGTCGGGCCGACCAACGCGGGCAAATCCTCCCTGGTGGCCGCCCTGACCAACGCCGCCCCCGATGTGGCCGAGTACCCCTTCACCACCTGGACGCCCACGCCCGGCATGATGGAGGCGGAAAACGTCCAGATCCAACTGATCGACACGCCATCACTGGACCGGGACCACATCGAGGGCGAGTTGATCAACCTGATCCGCCGGGCCGACTTGATCCTGCTGGTCGTGGACCTGCAGGCATTTCCCACCGAACAGATCGAGAGCACCATCGCCTTTCTGGAAGAACGCCGCATCGCGCCGCTGCGCCGGCAGGAGCAGTATGTGGAGGAACGCGGCTTCGTCTTTGTCCCGTTGCTCGTGGTGGTCAACAAGTGCGACGACGAGAGCGCGGACGAGGATTTCGCGGTGCTGCGCGAGCTGCTGGAGGAAGATTGGCCCCTGATCCGTGTTTCTGCAACCACGGGCCGCAACTTTGACCGGTTGAAGCAAACGGTTTTCGAGCGCCTGGAGATCATGCGCGTCTACGCCAAGCCTCCCGGAAAGGACGCCGATCTCAGCCGGCCCTTTGTGCTGAAGAAAGGGAGTACTGTGGAAGAGTTCGCGGGCAAGGTGCACAAAGACTTTATCGATAATCTCAAGGCTGCTCGCGTTTGGGGTCTGATCACAATCAGTCCCGGCAGTTCATCCAACACCCAAGCCTGACGGGACGCCCGGACGCGTCCGCCTGCGATCAGGCCGGCGACACGGATCGAGAAAGCGGCGAAAGCCAGCAGTCCGATCACCGCCCAATGCGCCCCGCTCATGTGACCGCCGTCTTCATCCTGCGCATCAGGAAGATGACTGCCAACCCGCAGAGCGCACCTGCGACGATCCCGTACGCCTTAGGTGCACCGAGAGAGACGACAGCTACCGTAGCGCCTACCGCGACGGCCCAAGGAAGCGCTTGGGAACCTCCCCGCCAGAGGCCGCGCGCCATGGCGATGAATGCCGCAGTAAAGGCGAATCCCAATCCAAAGCGTTCCAGATCGGGCAGGACGGCTCCGATCATCGCCCCGAGCGCGGTCGACGCTGTCCAGACCGAGATCATCACCAGCCCCGATCCGAGCAGGAACGCCGCTCCGACATCGGGAGACTTCGCGCGCTCGGCCATCGTCAGGGCCCAGTTTTCGTCCCCGGTCATGTGTATGGCGATCAATTTCTTCCGCAGCGGCAGCCCGTCCAGCAACTCCGACAGAGATGCGACGATGCCAACGTAACGGAGGTTCAACGCGGCTCCGGCGAGGACCGCGCCCACGACGGTGCCAGTAGAGGCAAACTGTTCGACGGCGACGATTTGCGACGAACCAGCGTGGACGAAGGCGCTCATCAGTCCGACGCTCCACCACGGGAAGCCCACCTGTGCGGCCAGAAGGCCGAAGGCGAAGCCGTAGACGGCGGCCCCAAGGGCGAGGGGCAGAATGGCGAGGGCGCCGTGTTTCATGCCGTGTTTCATGCCGGAAACCTTAGGCGAAGCAGGCGATGTGAACGACACGATTTCTTGCTAGATCACGATCTTCTAAGATCGCTAGATGTACAAAATTGTGGAGTCTCAAATCATGGATGCCACAGATCGGAAGATCCTCGATCAGTTGCAGAAGAGTGCCAAGACGCCGATTCAGTCGCTTGCCGGCGCGACCGGCATCTCGACGGCCTCTGTCCAGCGGCGGATGAGGGCGTTGAGGGACGCCGGAGCAATCCGCCGGGAGGTCGCGATCCTCGATCCCAGACAGGTGGGACTCGGCATTACGGCCATCGTGTCGGTGGAGTTGGAGCGGGACCGGCTCGACCAAATCGACGCCTTCAAGCGCAAGGCGCGCGAGGACCGCCAGGTCACGCACTTCTACTGCATCGCGGGAGAGGCCGATTTCATCCTCATCGTGATGGCGCGAGATATTACCGACTACGAAGCGTTCACCCACCGCTTCTTCTTCGCCGACAAGAACGTCCGCAAATTCCGGACATCCATCGTGGTCTCGACCGAGAAGGCGACGTCGGAAGTGCCAATCTGAGCGTGCCGCTCGGGTGGCGAAAGCATCGCGTACGATGCGGCGTGCGCGCGTTAACGTTATCGGGTTCGCGTAAACCACTTTATCGTTAATTCAATCGGCGCATTACAGCGCAAACCACCATGATAACTTTTGAAATCGAAACGGTGCGCGTGTGGGACGACGCGGCGCCGTGGGAGCAAGAATACTGGGTAGTGGGGACCCTTCATGCGCCTCAGGTTTCAGATCGCCGTCGCCGTCGGCTGCGCCGGACTGGTTGCGCTAAGTTTTCCGGCTTTCGGCGGTCCCGCCGCGCATAACGGCGCCAAGGCGAGAGACGCGCACCGTGTCGTGCACGTGCTGCCCAAGCCGCGGCCGCGCCACGCGCGTACGCGCAACGTCATCTATCGCGCGCCGTCTTATGTCCAGCGGCTGGTGAAAGCGTCCAGGCCCGTTCTGGGCTGGCCCGCGCTGGTGCGGGAAGCGCGCAAATATCTCGGCACCAATCCGACCGCCCGCAAGCGGCTGTGGTGCGCGACCTTCATGAACCTGATCCTGGGCAGGCTCGGCTATAGCGGCACCCATTCCGACGCCGCCCGCTCCTTCGCCTATTACGGCAAACGCATATCGAAGCCGGAGGTCGGCGCCATCGCGGTGCTCACGCGCGGCAAGCGCGGCGGCCACGTGGGCGTGGTCACCGGTGTCGATCCGCACGGCAATCCGATTCTCATCTCCGGCAACCACAACAAACGCGTGGGCGAGGGTCTCTATCCGCGCTCGCGGGTTATTGCCTACGTGATGCCGACGCGGCGCAAGGCGTTGGCGCGCCAGGCGCGCCGTGGGCACGCGCCGCACAGTCGGAGGGCCCGGTGGGCGCCGGACCGCTCGCTCGATTCCCCGATCGATGAATTGATCGTGGCCATTGACGCCAATCATGCACGCGCAGAAGCGCGCGCGCCGCATCGATCCGCGCAGCGCATGCGCCGGCAGGCCCAGGTGCCGACCCGCGTGGTGCGGCAGATGCCGGACTGACGGCGCGTTTCGACAGCCGGCCGGCGCCAGCATTGAGTTGCACGGTTGCGCGCAGCCACCGTCGCGCAATCTTACGCGAAGCCGCCGAGGAACGCGGCGCAAAAGACGACCCCGGCCGCCATGCAGTAGTAGGCGAAGGGATCCAGCGCCTCGAACTCGTGTTTCCGGAAGAAGCGCATGAGGAACGCCACGCTGGCGAAGGCGGTGATGCCGGCGACCAGCCCGCCAAGCGCCGAGACGCCGAAGCCGATGCCGCCGGCGGCGCCATGCAGGAGCTTCGGTACTTCCAGCACCGCCGCGCCGGTGATGATCGGCGCTGCGAGCAGGAAGGAGAACCGCGCCGCCTCCACATGACTCAAGCCTACGCCGAGCCCGGCCCCAATGGTCAGGCCCGAGCGCGACAGGCCCGGAATGAGAGCGCCTGCCTGGAAGGTGCCGATCAGTGCGGCTTGACCGTAGCTGAGGTTGTCGTTCCGGGCGGTGGTTTGCTTGGTGCGGCGCCGAAGCCGCTCGGCAACCCAGAGCACCACGCCGTTGACCGCCAGCACCGCCGCGACCAGGGCCGGATCGCCGAACAGCGCCCGCAACGGCTTTTCCAGCGCGAAGCCGATGATGACGGCCGGAATGGTGCCGACGACGATCTGCAGGAACAGTCGGCGTCCTTGCGCTACCTCGCTTTGCGTCCCCATGCCGAAGATCGCGAACAGGATACCGATCCAGTCGCGCCAGAAATAGAGGAGCAGCGCGGCCGCGGTTCCCACGTGCAGCATCACCAGGAACGGGAGAAAGCCGGGCGCATGCTGGTCGATTCCCCAGCCGAAAAGCCGCGGCAGGATGACGGCGTGGCCGAGGCTGCTGACCGGGAACAGCTCGGTCACGCCCTGGATGGCGGCAAGAATGACCGCCTGCAAAACTGACATTGAGACGCTGCCTCGAACGGTGCGTGATTGTCGGAAACCGACGCCGCCCGACGATCGGGCCGCGCGGCTCGCTTCAATAGCCGACGCCGGGGCGGCGAAAACATTAAAAGACGGCAACGTTGCCGGTCCGGTGGGCGCGGTATCGCGATGCGCAGCGGGTGTTGCGCTTTTCTGCTCGAACGTGGATCGGGTCTAAGCGACGGCGACCGTATCGCCCGGCTTGATCTCGCCGCCTTTGATCACCTCGGCGTAAATTCCGCAATCGGCGTGGCCGAGGTTCTGCTGCAGCGTCTTCGGGATGGTGAGGTCGCGGATGCCGGTCGCCGGATCGACGTTGGTCGCCGCGCAGCGCATGATGCGTTTCACTACCTTCAGCCGCACGTCATGACCGACGGTCAGTTCTTGGTCGAGCAAGTCGAACTCGTGCCAGGCCGGCCAGCCACTGACGTAGAGATTGCCGCGGAAGCGCAGCGGATCGACGGCGGCGCCGGTCAGCGTTTCGACCTCGGCGACGGACGCAAGGTTGATGATGGAGACGACCTTCTTGGCCACGTCCGAGAAGCTGAAGGCCCCGCCGGCGGCGCCTTCGCCGGACAGCACCTTGGGGGGGCCGCGCAGTTCGTCGGCGCAGTAGCCGGCGAAGAAGGCTTCGATCGTTCCGCGCCCCTCCGGCGTCCGCAAATCGCCGCGCGCCACTTCGGCGCCGTCCTTCTCGACGGTCAGGGTGTGGCTTTCCTCGTCGTAGTCCGTGTGCAGGGCGGCCAGCCGCTCGTTGCGCATCAGCATCAGGAAGCGCTGCTTCGGGAAATGCACCGGGTTCGCCGGGTCGAAGCCGATGGCGCCGTTCTCGATAGCGTAGAGCCGGTCGGCGGTAATCGTCCGCCCGGGCGCCAGGGTGGTGCGGGCGAGCACCTGCGGGGAGAGCCCCTTAACGGGATAGCGGTAGATATCTCTCAAGATCGCTTCGGCCATTTGCGGGATTTCCTGCAGGATTTCCGTCGTCCGACGGGGGGTGAAGCTGACCTATATCAAGCCGGAGCCCTCTTCAAACCGGCAATATTCGACCCCACATAGGGCCTGTGGCGGGCCGCCAAACCGGGACCCGCCGCTTTTCCGGTGCCAAATGGGCCGAGGGAGTCAAAAACGATGAATTTCGAGAAGTATACCGACCGCGCTCGCGGGTTCGTGCAATCCGCCCAATCGCTGGCCCTGCGCGAGGGCCATCAGCAATTCGCCCCCGAGCATCTGTTGAAAGTCCTGCTCGACGACCCCGAGGGGCTCGCTGCGGGGCTGATCGACCGTTCCGGCGGCAACTCACGCCAGGCCCTGCAGCAGGTCGAGGCCGCGCTCGCCAAGCGCCCGAGCGTTTCGGGTGGCGGCGCCGGCCAGATCTATCTCGATCCGGCCTTGGCGCGCGTGTTCGACGCCGCCGAGAAGGCCGGCGAGAAGGCGGGCGACAGTTTCGTGACCGTCGAGCGCCTGTTGCTGGCTCTGGCGGTCGAGAAGGACAGCGAGGCCGGCAAGGTGCTGGCTGCCGCCGGCGTCACCCCGCAGAATTTGAATTCCGCCATCGAAGCCCTGCGCAAGGGCCGCACCGCGGATTCCGCCTCGGCGGAGAACGCCTATGACGCGCTCAAGAAATATGCCCGCGATCTGACGCAGGCCGCGCGCGACGGCAAGATCGATCCGGTCATCGGCCGCGACGAGGAAATCCGTCGGACCATCCAGGTGCTGTCGCGCCGGACCAAGAACAATCCGGTGCTGATCGGCGAACCCGGCGTCGGCAAGACGGCCATCGTCGAAGGCCTGGCCAAACGCATTGTCGACGGCGACGTGCCGGAGAGCCTGCACGACAAGAAGCTGCTGGCGCTCGACATGGGCGCGCTGATCGCCGGCGCCAAGTATCGCGGCGAATTTGAGGAGCGCCTGAAGGCCGTTCTGAATGAGGTCACCGCCGCGGAAGGCGGCATCATCCTATTCATTGACGAGATGCACACGCTGGTCGGCGCCGGCAAAGCCGACGGCGCCATGGACGCCTCCAACCTGTTGAAGCCTGCGTTGGCGCGCGGCGAGCTGCACTGCATCGGCGCCACCACGCTCGACGAGTACAAGAAGCACGTCGAGAAGGACGCAGCATTAGCGCGGCGCTTCCAGCCGGTGTTCGTCTCCGAGCCGACGGTGGAAGACACCATCTCGATCCTGCGTGGCTTGAAGGACAAATACGAGCAGCATCACGGCGTGCGCATCGCCGACTCGGCGATCGTGTCGGCCGCGACGCTGTCAAACCGCTACATCACCGATCGCTTCCTGCCCGACAAGGCCATTGACCTGGTCGACGAGGCGGCGGCGCGG
This sequence comes from Pseudolabrys sp., assembly GCA_037381985.1. Lineage (GTDB taxonomy): Bacteria > Pseudomonadota > Alphaproteobacteria > Rhizobiales > Xanthobacteraceae > Pseudolabrys. The sequence continues at coordinate 834 of JARRQH010000151.1, read as the reverse complement.
CTGAAGATGCAGGTCGATTCCAAGCCGGAAGAGCTGGACTCGATCGACCGTGAGATCGTGCGGCTGAAGATCGAGCAGGAAGCGCTCAAGAAGGAGAGCGATCCCGGTTCCAAAGACCGCCTGCAAAAGCTCGAGACCGAGTTGAAGGATCTCGAGAAGCAATCGGCCGATCTCACCAGCCGCTGGAAATCGGAGCGCGAGAAGTTGGGCTCGGCGACCGAACTCAAGAAGCAGCTCGACGAGGCCCGCAACGAACTGGCGACCGCCCAGCGTCAGGGCGAATACCAGAAGGCCGGTGAGCTGGCCTATGGCCGTATCCCCGAGCTGGAGAAGAAGCTGAAGGAGACTGAGGCCAGCGAGGACAAGGGCGCCATGGTGGAAGAGACCGTCACCGCCGATCAGGTCGCGCAGGTGGTGTCGCGCTGGACCGGCGTGCCGGTCGACAAGATGCTGGAAGGCGAAAAGGAAAAGCTCTTGCGCATGGAGGAGGAGATCGGCCGCCGCGTTGTCGGCCAGGCCGAGGCCGTCAAGGCCGTCTCCACCGCGGTGCGCCGCGCGCGCGCCGGCCTGCAGGACCCGAACCGGCCGATCGGCTCGTTCATGTTCTTAGGCCCGACCGGCGTCGGCAAAGTTTATAATTGAACTACTACCTGGGACGCCCCCTATCTCTAAGAGGCCATATAGGATGCCTGTAAATGAACTAGTGGAACTGAAGAAGCAAATAGTTGAATTACAATCAAAGGGAATTACCAGGAGCACCCGTGTTGTTTGTGGAAAAGAAAGACGGAACACAACGGATGTGTGTGGATTATCGGTTATTGAATGAAGTTACCA
>JARRQH010000150.1:0-7265 GCA_037381985.1 Pseudolabrys sp. | reverse complement strand
GTTCTCCAAGCAGTGAGCCTTCTTTTCCCTCTCCCCTTGGGGGAGAGGGTGGCGACGCGCGAACGAAAGTGAGCGCGAGCCGGGAGAGGGGGGCGGCTTTCCCTATTTCGTGTTTGGCCATATTTCTGGAGGCGATGACCCCTCTCCCTGTCATCGTCGCTTTGCTCCGATGACCACCCTCTCCCCCAAGCGGAGAGGGGAAAGAAAAGATTGATGAGCTTCACCCTCGCCATCGTCGGCCGCCCCAATGTGGGCAAGTCGACCCTGTTCAACCGGCTGGTCGGCCGCCGCCTGGCGCTTGTCGACGACCGGCCGGGCGTCACGCGCGACCGCCGCGAGGGCGAGGGCCGGCTCGGCGATCTCGACTTCACCGTCATCGACACCGCCGGCCTGGAAGAGGCCGCGCCCGAGAGCCTCTCCGGCCGCATGCGGGCGCAGACCGACGCGGCCATCGCGCAGGCCGACGCCATCCTGTTCATGATCGATGCCCGCGTGGGGGCGACGGCAATCGATCGCGCATTCGCAAATCTCGTGCGCAAGTCGGGCAAGCCCACCGTCCTTGTTGCCAACAAGATGGAAGGCACGGCGGGCGAAGCGGGACGGATCGAAGCCTATTCGCTCGGCTTCGGTGAGCCGGTGCCGGTTTCAGCCGAGCACAACGAAGGCATGGCCGATCTCTATGATGCGGTGCGCGAGGCGCTGCCGGAAGCGACCGCCGCGCAGATCGAAGAAACGCAGGAGGGCGCGGCGCATCCGATCCGCGTCGCCATCGTCGGGCGGCCCAATGCCGGCAAGTCGACCCTCATCAACCGGCTGATCGGGGAGGAGCGCCTGCTCACCGGTCCCGAAGCCGGCATCACCCGCGATTCCATCGCCGTGCCGTATGAATGGCAGGGCCGCCTCTTCAAGATCCATGACACCGCGGGCCTCCGCCGCCGCTCGCGCGTCGACGAGAAGCTGGAGAAGCTCTCGGTCGCCGATGCGCTCAATGCCATCCGATTTGCCGAGGTGGTGGTGGTGCTGGTCGACAGCGAGCGCCCGTTCGAGGAGCAGGACCAGCGCATCGCCGACCTGATCGAGCGCGAGGGCCGCGCGGTGGTGCTCGCCGTCAGCAAGTGGGACCTGCAGGAGAAGAAGGTCGGCGCCATCACGAAGCTGCGCAACGAGGCCGAACGCAAGCTCATGCAGTTGAAGGGCGTGCCGCTGGTGGCGGTGTCGGCCGTGACCGGCGAGGGGCTCGACCGGCTGATGCAGGCGATCGTCGATGCCTACGAGGTCTGGAACAAGCGTGTGCCGACCGCGGCGCTGAACCGCTGGTTCGAGGCGGCGCTGTCCGCGCATCCGCCGCCGGCGGTGTCGGGGCGCCGGCTCAAGCTCAACTACATCACGCAGGCCAAGGCGCGCCCGCCGAGCTTCGTGGTGTTCTGCACCCGCGCCGACGCGGTGCCCGACGCCTACAAGCGCTACCTGGTGAACTCGCTACGCGAGACCTTCGATCTGCCCGGCACGCCGATCCGGCTCGCCTTGCGGGAGAAGAAGAACCCTTTCGAGGGCCGTGCCAAGCGAAAACGGTGACGCCGCATCAGTCCCTTTCGTTTGAACTCGCTTTGGCTCTTGCCGCGCGCAGGATGTAGCGGTAGGTGCCGTCGAACACGGTGTTGGTCGAGGAGGTCCATTCGCTCTCCTTCGACAGTGTCTCACGGCTGGCGTGGATGCGCCGTCCGCGCATCTCGCGCTCGGCGGCTTCCTCTTCGTTCATAGGCACCAGCTCGAATTCCGGCTCGGCCGGCACGAACAGCATCTGCATGAACGGTTCGGCGCGGCGGAACACATGGGTGCGGCCTTCCGGCGGCGCCTTGAACACCACGAACGAGATCATCGGCCACCAGCTCGTGCGCAACAGCGCCGGCACCGCCAGCGGCGTCTCGTCGTTCGGGTCGGCGTAATAGCGCGGATGCGGTTCGGTGCGCACCGCCATATTATCCGGCACCTGCAGATCGATAAGGCTCTGATAGGTGTAATAGCCTTCGCCGAAGGTGCGGAACGGCGGCCAGTTCACGCCGGTGCCCGGATCGGGTCCGAAGTCGCCGTCGAACTCGATCTTGCCGTCCTTGCGGGTCACCCGCAGCTCATTGTCGTACGGGTAGAACAGCTCGATGCCGTATTGCGCGCCCTCGGTGAAGGGCATGCAATGCCAGACCTGCTCGTGCGAACCGTCGCGGCGCGGCTGCGGCACGCCGGCCCAGCCCGGCATGTCGAGCTTGGTGCGGCGCGGCGCCAGGCGCGGATCGTACAGGCGGTATTTGATCGTGAGCATGACGCGCTTCCCGGTGACATCACGCACTTCGACGCTGGCGCGCGGGAAAAGTTCCCCCGCGCAGGTCAGGACGGCGGATTGAAGGCGAGAAACTTGGCCTGACGGTAATCGTAGATCTTGCCGCTTTCGGCGCAATCCGCGGTGCACAGCGGCACGATGGCTTTGGAGACCTCGTCGGCGGTCGGCAGGGTGTCGGGGTCGATGCCTGGGAAGGCTTTCGCGTACATGCGCGTGCGCGTCGGGCCTGGGCTGAACAGGTTGACGCGCACGTCGGTGATCTCGGTTTCCGCTGCGTAAGTGCGCGCCAGCGCCTCGAGCGCCGCCTTCGAGGTGGCGTAGGGGCCCCAATAGGCGCGGCCCCTGTCGGCGGCGCCAGCGGTGAGGAACACCGCGCGGCCGGCGTCCGAACGTACGAGCAGCGCGTTCATGCAGCGGATGAGCTGCCAGTTGGCGGTGACGTTGACCGCCATCACCTCGTCCCAGGATTTCGGCTCGACGTGGTCGAGCGGCGACAGCGGGCCCAGGATGCCGGCGTTGCCGACCAGCACGTCGAGGCGGCCGTAACGCTCGTTGAGCGCCAGCGCCAGGCGGGCGATGCCCTCCGAATCCTTGAGGTCGAGCGGCACTAAAGTGGCGCTGCCGCCGGCTTCCTGGATGCGGTCGTCGAGCTCTTCCAGGCCGCCTTCGGTGCGGGCGACCGCCACGATATGCGCGCCGGCCTTGGCGAGGTGCAGCGCGAGCGCCGCGCCGAGCCCGCGCGAGGCGCCGGTAACGAGGGCGATCTTGTCGGTGAGGGGCTTGTCGGACATTGACGCTTACTCTGACCCTTACTCTGTCGCCGCCGGGCATAGCCGTTCGAAGAACGGCATTCATTCAGAATGCCTATGTCCGGCCATCCACGTCTTCCGTTGTCTGAGCAGCGTTTAGAAGAGGTGGATACGTGGCACCAGGCCCTGTGCTCGAACCGGCACAGCCGAACCCGAGTGCCGGGCGTGACGGGAGAATTAGTGGCTAGCTCGCCTCCGACAGCAGCGACAGTTGCCGCGGGGAGGTTTCCTGGCCGTCCACGTCGGTTAGACCCGTCGGGTAGTCGCCGGTGAAGCAGTGATCGGTGAACTGCGGGCGCGTGGCGTCGCGGCCTTCGAAGCCCATGGCGCGGTAGATGCCGTCGACCGAGAGGAAGGCGAGCGAATCCGCGCCGATGAACTCGCGCATGCTTTCGAGGTCGTGGGTGGCGGCCAGCAGATTCTCGCGCTCCGGCGTATCGATGCCGTAATAATCGGGATGCGTGATCGGCGGCGAGGAGATGCGGAAGTGCACTTCCTTGGCGCCGGCGTCGCGCATCATCTGCACGATCTTGCGCGAAGTGGTGCCGCGCACGATGGAGTCGTCCACCAGCACGATACGCTTGCCGGCGACCACGGCGCGGTTGGCCGAATGCTTCATGCGCACGCCCTGGTCGCGGATCGCCTGCGTCGGCTGGATGAAGGTACGGCCGACATAGTGGTTGCGGATGATGCCGAGCTCGTAGGGTAGGCCGGACTGATTGGCGTAGCCGAGCGCGGCCGGCACGCCGGAATCCGGCACCGGTATGACCACGTCGGCGTCGGGCGTCGCTTCGCGCGCGAGCTCGGCGCCCATGGCTTTGCGCACGTCGTAGACCGCGCGGCCGCCGACGATCGAGTCGGGCCGCGAGAAATAGACGTATTCGAAGATGCACGGCCGCGCGACCTGCGGCGGGAACGGCTTGTGCGAGTGCAGGCCGTCCTCGTCGAAGATGACGACCTCGCCGTTCTCGACGTCGCGCACGTGGGTGGCGCCGATGATGTCGAGCGCGCAGGTCTCCGAGGCCAGGATCGGGCAGCCGTCGAGTGTGCCGATCACCAGCGGGCGGATGCCGAGCGGGTCGCGCGCGCCGACGAGTTTCTTGTTGGTCAGCCCGACGAAGGCGTAGGCGCCCTCGAGCTGGCGAAGGCCCTCGATGAAGCGGTCGACGAAACGGTTGCGCTGGGCGCGCGCCACCAGGTGCAGGATCACCTCGGTGTCGCTGGTCGACTGCATCATGGCGCCGTCGTGCACCAGCGCCTTGCGCAGCGCCAGACCGTTGGTGAGGTTGCCGTTGTGGCCGACGGCGAAGCCGCCGCCTTCCAGCTCGGCGAACAGCGGCTGCACGTTGCGCAGGATGGTCTCGCCGGTGGTCGAATAGCGCGTGTGGCCGATGGCCGCCGTGCCGGGCAGACGGTCGATCACCGCGCGGCGGGAGAAGGTGTCGCCGACCAGGCCCAGGCGGCGCTCGGAATGGAAGATCTGGCCGTCGAAGGAGACGATGCCGGCGGCTTCCTGGCCGCGGTGCTGCAGGGCGTGCAGGCCGAGCGCGGTGATGGCGGCGGCGTCGGGATGGCCGAAGATGCCGAAGACGCCGCACTCTTCACGCAGCCGGTCGCCATAGAGGTCGAGGTCGGCGGTTTCGCCGGCATCCTGCCTGAGCTTCTGCATCGTTCGCGCGGTCCCGCTGTTCAAAGGGGTGTCAGCGCACCGGCCCCAAGGCCCGCGCGCACGATACGCAAGTTACCCTCCCGGTATATAGGGCGGCGCAGCTCGGAATGCTGGTCGCTCGCGGGCGGATTCGGCTCGTCCAGCCCTGGCCGCTTCAGTCTCTCCAAGATGTCCTTTTCCGGGTGCTCCGGCAAGAGCGAACGCAGCCAATTGCCGGTTGCCTCGAGCACGACCCGCGACTTGGCGTTCTGCACCCAGGTGGGCCGCGCGTGCGGCGGCACCAGCCAGGAGAAGAAGATGAAGGCCACCACCACGATAATGAGGCCGCGCCCGAGCCCGAACACGAAGCCGAGGGTGCGGTCGAGCGCGCCCACCCGGCTGTCCAGCACCATGTCGGAAATCTTGACCGTGGCGATCGACACCACCAGCAGGGTCACCAGGAACACGACGCCGACTGTCAGCCCGATCGAGACCATCTTGCTGTGAAAGTATTCATGGGCCACCGGCGACAGCCGCGGATAGGCCCACAGCGTCACGATGGCCGCGATCAGCCAGGCGGCGATCGACAGCACCTCGCGTATGAAGCCGCGGATCATCGCCAGCAGCCCCGAGATCAGCATGACCACCAGCAGGATGAGATCGAGCAGGGTAATCGGCATCGGGGCTCAGATGCTCCTCGGGACGACGCGATGGCCGGGCGCAACGTGACGACCCGCCGCCGGGCGCCGGCACGGGCGATTCCGGAGCGCGCCACGGGCTCCGGAACAGGGCGGCAATATCAACCCTAAGTCCTTAATTTTCAGCCCATTTCAGCTTGCCGCCGCGTCCTGAATCGGCCGCCGGCGAGTGTGATCCTGCGCCCCGTTGTATAGCGGGGGCGTTGCGGGCCGTCACCCGTCTTGTCCACCGCTTTTCGCCGCAGGATGGCGGTTTCCGCGGGCGGCGATGTCGGCCACCAGGCTCGTCAGGCTGCGCGCCTCGTTGAGCCTGAGGCCGCACTCGGCGGTCTCGCCGCGCGCGGCCTCCGGCACGACGGCGCGGGTAAAGCCAAGCTTTGCGGCTTCCTTGAGACGGGCCGGCGCCTGCGCCACCGGGCGGATGGCGCCGGACAGCGACACCTCGCCGAAATAGACCGCGTCTGGCGGCAGCGGCGCCTTGGCGAGCGATGACACCAGCGCGGCGGCGGCGGCAAGATCGGCCGCCGGCTCATTGATGCGCAGGCCTCCGGCGACGTTGAGATAGACGTCGTGGCCGCCGAGCTTGACCCCGCAATGGGCTTCCAGCACCGCGATCACCATGGAGAGCCGGCTGGGGTCCCAGCCCACCACCGCGCGCCGCGGCGTGCCGAGGGAGGTCGGCGCCACCAGCGCCTGCATCTCGACCAGCAGCGGCCTGGTGCCCTCGATGCCGGCGAACACGGCAGTGCCCGGCGAGCCGAGGTCGCGCTCCGACAGGAACAGCTCCGACGGGTTGGTCACCTCGCGCAGGCCGGCGCCGGTCATCTCGAACACGCCGATCTCGTCGGTGGGGCCGAAGCGGTTCTTCACCGCGCGCAGGATGCGGAATTGGTGCGAGCCTTCGCCCTCGAACGAGAGCACCGCGTCAACCATGTGCTCGACCACGCGCGGGCCGGCGATCTGGCCGTCCTTGGTGACGTGCCCGACCAGGATGATGCAGGCGCCGCAGCGCTTGGCGAAGCGGATCAGCGCCTGCGCGGCGCCGCGCACTTGCGTCACCGTGCCGGGCGCCGACTCGATGGCGTCGGTCCACATGGTCTGGATGGAATCGATGATGATCAGCCGTGGCGTCTTGCCGTCGGAGAGCGTGGCGATGATGTCCTCGACCGCCGTCTCGGCGGCGAGCTCGACGGGCGCGTCGGCGAGCCCTAGCCGTTCGGCGCGCAGCCGCACCTGGGCGATGGCTTCTTCGCCAGAGATATAGACTGCGCGCTCGCCGGCGCGTGCCAGCGCCGCGGTGCTTTGGATCAGCAGCGTCGACTTGCCGATGCCGGGATCGCCGCCCAACAGCAGCACCGAGCCCTTGACGAAGCCGCCGCCGGTGACCCGGTCGAGCTCACCGATGCCGCAGGCGACCCGCGGGGCGTCCTCGCCGCCGCCCGAGAGTGGCTCGAGCACGAAGCGGCGGCCGCGGCCGGCCTTGCGGCCCGGGCCGGGCACCCGCTCGGCGCCTTCCTCGGTGAGGGTGTTCCATTCCTCGCAGGCGTCGCACTTGCCCTGCCAGCGATTAAAGGCGGCGCCGCAGTTCTGGCAGATGAAGGAGAGGGTGCGCTTGGACATGAGAGCAGGGCGACTCGGCTGAAATTGAGCCAGAACGCTAGCAGAATAGCGAGAACATTACAAGAACAAACGCGTCAGGCGCGTCGATAAACCCGGTGATAGCGCTGCCCCAGCCGCGTCAGGATCTCGTAGCCGATGGTGCCGGCGATGTTGGC
>JARRQH010000149.1:0-7331 GCA_037381985.1 Pseudolabrys sp. | reverse complement strand
GCGGCGGCGCCCTTCACCGCTTTCGCCAGGGCGCTGCCGAACTTCTCGCCTCGCGTCGTCATGCCCAACTCCTCGGCGGTCTTGCTGGCATCATCTCCGGATCGGGTGGAGGAGGCGAGGGGCGGCGTCGGTCACGGTAGCGAGTCGTAGCCCTGCTTGAAACCGGCGAGGCTCATCGGGAAGCCGATGCCTTCTTCCGGCGTCTGGAAGATGATGAAGGTCGCGGTCTTGCCGGTCTGCAGCTCCTTCAGGAGCTTGTCGTCCATCACCACCTCGGCGATGCAGCCGTTGGGCAGGCAGCGCACGAAGCCGGCGCGGCCGACATTGGTCTTGTCGATCTTGAGCCCCAGGCCGGACGGCAGCAGCACGCCGAGCGGCGCCACCACCCGCATCAGCCGCCTCTTCTTGTCGGCGGTCTTGAGCACGATGACGGTCAAGCCCACGTTGGCGCGGTCGGCCGCTGTCACGCTCTGGATGAGGGCGCATTGCTGGTGCTTGGCGCCGGGCGGGGTGTCGCAGCGAACCTGCCAGTCCTTGTGGACGGACTTGACCGCCCCTTGGGCGGCCGCCGGCCTGGTCGAACCGAGCGCCAGCACAGCCAGCGCGAGGAGTGTCGCCGTGAAACGGGCCCGAGCGCCGGGCGCACGCTCATCATGCGCGAAAAAGCCCATTATCTAGTCCCTTGGCCCCTTTGGCGGAGGCGTCGATTCCCCGCCGTGCCGGCGCCGCAAGCGAATCGCCACCCCAATATGATGTGTCAGCGGGCCCCGTTGGGTCATGCCCAAGCGGCCCTGTCAAGCAAACGGGGCTTGCCGCCCGACGCTCGCTCGCTTCCAGGGCACTCCCGAGGTGGCGCAAATGCGGCGCCGGCGCATCTTTTCCCCTCGATCGGCGACGGACCTCCTCGCGACCACAAGGTGCATTGCGGGCGCGCCGGAATTGTGGTTTGAGAAATTGAGATTTCTCTAGTCCCGCCGCATCGCCCAACAGCCACGCCTGTGGCCAATGCCGTGCCCGGCGGGGGGCACGCCGAACATCACGTCTCGCGGTGGGCGGCGCGTTAGGGGCCAAAGGGGCCTTGTTGCCAAGGCTTTTCTTCGTCGAGGGAGCGCATAAGACGATGCTGGTGCTCAAGCGGTTGTACGCCTTTGTGGTCACGCTCAGTGTGACCGTCCTTGCCGGCGGGACCGCCGCCCTGGCCGCCACGGGTCAGCCGAAGCCATGGGAAATCGGCATGCAGCCGGCGGCCACGCCGGTCATGCAGGATATCGAATGGTTCCATAGCTTTATGATGTGGATTATCGGCGCCATTGCCGTGTTCGTGCTGGCCCTGCTGATCATCGTGATGGTGCGGTTCAACGCCCGCGCCAATCCGGTGCCCTCGCGCACCACCCACAACACCTTCATCGAGGTGGTCTGGACCGTGGTGCCGGTGCTGATCCTGGTCATGATCGCGGTGCCCTCGTTCCGGCTGCTGTTCTTCGAGCTGACCATTCCCAAGCCGGACCTGGTCGTGAAGGCGATCGGCCATCAGTGGTACTGGACCTACGAATATCCGGGGAAGAAGATCCAGTTCACCTCGCTGATCGCCGAGGGCAAGGACCTCAAGCCGGGCCAGCCGCGGCTTCTGTCCGTCGACAATGACCTGGTCGTCCCGGTCAACAAGGTGGTGGAAGTCGAGACCACCGGCGCCGACGTCATCCATTCCTTCGCGGTGCCTTCCTTCGGCATCAAGATCGACGCCATCCCGGGCCGCCTCAACAAGACCTGGTTCAAGGCCGAGCGTGTCGGCATGTACTACGGCCAGTGCTCCGAGCTGTGCGGCCGCGACCACGACCGCATGCCGATCGCGGTCCATGTTATGAGCCAGAAGGACTATGACGCCTGGCTCGCCATGGCACAGAAGAAGTTCTCCGCCGATAGCGGGGCCGCGCGCCCGGCGGTGGCGGCGGCCAGGCCGGTTGCCAAGCCTGCCGCCCAAGCGATCAAGGTGGCGGCGGCCGGGATCGCCCAGTAACCGGCGTGACACATCCAATAAAGTGAATACAATACCCGCGACGTGGACTTAAGGGTCGAAGGACAGGAAATATGGCTCACACTGCCGCTGCTGCGCACGACGCCCACGCCCACCCCACCGGTTGGCGGCGGTTCGTCTATTCGACGAACCACAAGGATATCGGCACGATGTACCTGGTGTTCGCGATCATGGCCGGCACCATCGGCGGCTTGTTTTCGATCGCCATCCGCATGGAATTGCAGAATCCGGGAATGCAGTTCTTCCCGAGCGGCCATGAGTTCAACGTCTTCACCACCGCCCACGGCCTGATCATGATCTTCTTCATGGTCATGCCGGCCATGATCGGCGGCTTCGGCAACTGGTTCGTGCCGCTGATGATCGGAGCGCCCGACATGGCGTTCCCGCGCATGAACAACGTCTCGTTCTGGCTGCTGCCGGCGGCCTTCGCGCTGCTGGTCACCTCGCTGTTCGTCGGCGGTGAGCCGGGCACGGTCGGCGCCGGCACGGGCTGGACCATCTACGCGCCGCTGTCGACCACGGGCCATCCGGGGCCGGCGGTCGACTTCGTCATCCTGTCGTTGCATCTGGCCGGCGCGTCCTCGATCCTCGGCGCCATCAACTTCATCACCACCATCTTCAACATGCGCGCGCCGGGCATGACCCTGCACAAAATGCCGCTGTTCGTGTGGTCGGTCCTGGTGACCGTCTTCCTGCTGCTGTTGTCGCTGCCCGTGTTGGCCGGCGGCATCACCATGCTGCTCACCGACCGTAATTTCGGCACGACCTTCTTCGAGCCGTCGGGCGGCGGCGATCCGGTGCTGTTCCAGCACCTGTTCTGGTTCTTCGGTCATCCGGAAGTGTACATCCTGATCCTGCCCGGCTTCGGCATGATCAGCCAGATCGTGTCCACTTTCTCGAAGAAGCCGGTGTTCGGCTATCTCGGCATGGCCTACGCCATGGTCGCCATCGGCGGCATCGGCTTCGTCGTGTGGGCGCACCACATGTACACGGTCGGCCTCTCGACAGGCGCGCAGGCCTACTTCATCGCCGCCACCATGGTGATTGCGGTGCCGACCGGCGTGAAGATATTCTCCTGGATCGCCACCATGTGGGGCGGCTCCATCGAGTTCCGCGCGCCCATGCTGTGGGCGATCGGCTTCATCTTCCTGTTCACCATCGGCGGTCTGACCGGCGTGGTGCTGGCCAACGCTGGCGTCGACCGCGTGCTGCAAGACACCTACTACGTCGTCGCGCACTTCCACTACGTGCTGTCGCTCGGCGCCGTGTTCGCCATATTCGCGGGCTGGTACTACTGGTTCCCGAAGATGAGCGGCTACATGTACAACGAGACCATCGCGAAGCTGCACTTCTGGGTCACCTTTATCGGCGTGAATCTGATCTTCTTCCCGATGCACTTCCTCGGTCTCGCCGGCATGCCGCGCCGCATCGCCGACTATCCGAACGCGTTCCATGGCTGGAACGAGGTCGCCTCGATCGGCTCCTACATCTCGGGCGTGGGCCTGCTCATCTTCTTCGTCGGCCTGATCGAGGCCTTCGCGAAGAAGCGCAAGGCGGCCGACAATCCGTGGGGCGAAGGCGCCACCACGCTCGAGTGGACGCTGTCCTCGCCGCCGCCGTTCCACCAGTTCGAAACGCTGCCGCGGATCAAGTAAGCCTGCGCCTCGCGCGCACAGCAAAGGGACCGGCGTAGCCGATGTCGCTCGTCACGGAAGGCGCAGACTACCGCGGGCCGGCTACCGCCGGCCCTCGGGTCGTCTATGCCGATGTCAGCATGGCGGGCGTCGGCGACTATCTCGCGCTGCTGAAGCCGCGGGTGATGTCGCTGGTCGTGTTCACCGCGCTGGTCGGGCTGGCCGTCGCGCCGGGCACTATCCATCCGATTACCGCTTTCACCGCGTTGCTCTGCATCGCGGTGGGTGCGGGCGCCTCTGGCGCGCTCAACATGGCCTACGACGCCGACATCGACGCCTGCATGGTGCGCACGTCGCAGCGGCCGGTGCCGAAGGGCAAGGTCAGGCCGGGCGAGGCGCTCGCCTTCGGTATCACGCTCTCCGGCTTCTCGGTGGCCATCCTCGGGCTGATGGTGAACTGGCTGGCCGCCGGCCTGCTCGCCTTCACCATCTTCTTCTACGCCGTGATCTACACGATGTGGCTGAAGCGCTCGACGCCGCAGAACATCGTCATCGGCGGCGCCGCCGGCGCCTTTCCGCCCATGATCGGCTGGGCGGCGGCCACCGGCTCGATTTCGCTCGAGCCGATCCTGTTGTTCGCCATCATCTTCTTCTGGACGCCGCCGCACTTCTGGGCGCTGGCGCTCTACAAGTCCGACGACTACGCCCGTGCCGGCGTGCCGATGCTGCCGGTGGTTCACGGCGACATGACCACCCGTCGGCAGATTCTTCTCTATACACTGATCCTGGTGCCGCTTGGCATCGCGCCGTGGGCGCTCGGGCTCGCCGGCGCGTTCTATGGCGCGACCGCGACCGTGGCCGGCGCGGTGATGCTGTTGCTCGCCTGGCAGGTCTTCCGCGAACGCCGGCCCGCCGACACCGCCAGCCGCAAGATGTTCGCGTTCTCGATTCTCTACCTTTTCCTGCTCTTCGCCGTGCTGCTGGTCGACAACGGCTGGGGCGGATTGATTCGATAAGAGGGTGGGGCGCGCGTGCTGGCTTTGGATATCGTCATGACTGAACCGGACAACACCGAACGGGACCAGCCGGAAGAGGAAGAGCGCATCGTACTGACCGAGGAACAGCTGCGGGCGCGGCGCAACCGCTCGATCGCCATCGCGCTGGCATTGGCGGCGCTGGTGACCCTGTTCTTCATCATGACGCTGGTGAAGGGACCTTACATGTCCCCGCGGCCGATATGAGCGAGTTGAAAACGATTTAAGGGGATGCGCATGATCCCGAAAAGTAGAGACCGGTTTTCGGATAAGATCATGCGCTAGGGCAGAGGGGGCGCCGCTATCCATGCCGCGCCGCTCGAGAGGACTGGAACGGAGACGACAACGATGGCCGAGGCTCACGCTAAGCATCACGATTACCACCTGGTCGATCCGAGTCCGTGGCCGGCAGTTGGCTCCATTTCCGCCTTCATCACGGCGGTCGGTGCCATCAGCTGGATGCACCACCTGTTCGCCGCAGCGCCGGTGGTGTTCGCCATCGGCAATCTGGGTGTGCTCTACACCTTCGTCGGCTGGTGGCGCGACGTCATCAACGAGGCGCAGCACGGCGCGTTCCACACCCGCGTGGTGCAGATCTCGCACCGCTACGGCATGATCCTGTTCATCGCCTCCGAGGTGATGTTCTTCGTCGCCTGGTTCTGGGCCTACTTCAACACCGCGCTGTTTCCGAACGAGGCGCAGGAAGTCGCCCGCATGGCCGTCACCCACGGCGTGTGGCCGCCCAAGGGCATCGAGACCTTCGACCCCTGGCACCTACCGCTCCTGAACACGCTGGTGCTGCTGACCTCCGGCACAACGGTTACCTGGGCGCACCACGCGCTGCTCGAGGACGACCGCCAGGGCCTGAAGTGGGGCCTAGTGCTCACCATCCTGCTGGGCATGACCTTCACCACCCTGCAGGCGCACGAGTATATGGAAGCGACCTTCCATTATGCCGGCAACATCTACGGCGCCACCTTCTTCATGGCGACCGGCTTCCATGGCGTCCACGTTATCATCGGCACCATCTTCCTGATCGTCTGCCTGGTGCGAGCGATGAAAGGGCATTTTACGCCGACCCAGCATCTCGGCTTCGAGTTCGCCGCCTGGTACTGGCATTTCGTCGACGTGGTGTGGCTGTTCCTGTTCGCCTGCATATATGTGTGGGGCGCCAGCGCCATTCATCCGGGCTGAGAACCGGAGCGATTTCCAAGGGGGCGGCGGCAACGCCGCCCTTTTGCGTTTTGAGGATCCGCGCGTGGTCTTCGAAAAGCCTGTCCCCGGCTTGATCGGGGATGGGAACCGATTTTCGGGCAAGATCATGCGCACATGAAAGATGGACCAATGAGCGAGCAGACACCGAATGCATCACCCGGACCGGCGATCAGACGGGGCTTGCGCGGTCGCTGTCCGCGCTGCGGCGAAGGCCATCTGTTCCAGGGTTTTCTCAACCTGCGGGAAAAGTGCGAGCGTTGCGGCCTCGATTATAGCTTCGCTGATGCTGGCGACGGGCCGGCGGTGTTCGTCATCCTGATCGGCGGCTTCATCGTGGTGTTCGCCGCCATGGTGGTCGAGTTCCTGTATCAGCCGCCCTATTGGGTGCACGCGGTGCTGTGGATCCCATCGGTCCTGATCCTGACGCTCGGGCCGCTCCGGCCCATCAAAGGCCTGCTCATCGCGCTGCAGTATCACCACAAGGCGCAGGAAGGCCGGCTGGTGCCGCGGAGCGACGATTGAGAGCCCCCGCCGACAGGGCGCCGCCGCCGCGAGAACCCGGCAGCATCATTGCGCCGACGATCGCCGTCATCGTCGGCGTCGCCATCCTGTGCGGGCTCGGCGTCTGGCAGGTGCAGCGCAAGGCCTGGAAGGAAAACCTGATCGCCACGCTCAACGCGCGGCTGGCCGAGGCGCCGGTCGATCTGCCGCCACGTACCGCCTGGCGCGATCTCAAGCCGAAGGGCCACGAATGGCGCCGGGTGCATTTCCTCGCCGAGTTCATCCCCGGCCAGGAGGCCTTGGTCTACACCGCCGGCTCCGCGTTCCGGCCGGACGTCAAGGGGCCGGGCTACTGGGTGTTCGCGCCGGCGCGGCTCGCCGGCGGCAGCGTCGTCATCATCGACCGCGGCTTCGTGCCCATGGACCATAAGGCCGCCGCCAGCCACCCGGCGCCCAAGACCATGGCCGACATCGTTGGCGTCATGCGCTGGCCGGAAAAGAGCGGCAGCTTCACCCCCGGCGCCGACGTCAAGGACAACGTCTGGTACGCCCGCGACCTCAAGGCCATCGCCGCCGCCAAGCAGTGGCCGGACCACGCGCCGTTCTACATCGAGCAGGAATCCCCAGTGCCGCCCGGCGGCTGGCCGAAGTCCGGCAAGCTCGTAGTCAACCTGCCGGACAACCATCTGCAATATGCGCTGACCTGGTTCGGCAGCGCGCTGGTCCTCGTCGGTATGTACCTGTTCTGGCTGTTGCGCCGCCGGCGGCGGGGTTAGCGCATTTCCAGGGCAGACTCTCTTCACCTCCTCCTGGAGGGGGGAGGTCGACCGGCGTCGCATCAGCGAGGGCGGTCGGGAGGGGGTGAATCGCGAAGCGATCTTGTCTTGCCGTGAATCACTGCGGCGCTGTCAC
>JARRQH010000148.1:0-7390 GCA_037381985.1 Pseudolabrys sp. | reverse complement strand
GTTGGCGGGCGTGTAGATGGTGGCGATCTTACGCTGAAGCTTGGTCATCGAATCGAAGGCGATGTCGGTCTTGGCCTCGATGATGCCGAACAGGAAGCCGGCATCCTCGGCCGGGAAGAAGCCTTTCGGCACGACGACGTAGAGCCAGGCGGTGCCGGCGATAGTGGCAAACGTCATCATCAACATGAAGGACCTATAGCGCAGCACCCAATCGAGCGACCACTGGTACGCGCGCCGCCAGCCCTCGAACATGGCCTCGAACCAGCGCAAAACAAAAAACTGCTTCTCTTCGCCTACGGGACCTTTGAGCACGCGCGCGCGCAGCATCGGGGCAGCGTCAGCGACACCAAGCCGAAGACCACGATCGCCACCGAGATGGACGCCGCGAACTCGCGGAACACGCGGCCCACCATGCCGCCCATCAGCAGCACAGGAATGAACACCGCGATCAACGAGAAGGTGATCGAGATGATGGTGAAGCCGATCTCGCGCGCGCCGCCGGCCCCGGCGAGCACGACGACGCCAAGAAACCTGGTTTTCTAGCCCACAAATCCTGCGCGACCCGGTCGTCTCGCCCCGGCCCCGGTGCCCCCTCTCCCGTGTTATGGCGCTTCGACGCCACACGTTCGCGGCCGCACTGACGGCCACGCTACCATGACAAAACGCGCCGGAGTGCATATCCCTGCGCCGGCTGGTAAGGATTGGCCTGAAAATCGTCCGATTCAGCCTGCCGGAACCCCGATGCGAATAGCCACCTGGAACATCAACTCCGTCCGCCAGCGCATGGAGAACCTGCAGACGTGGCTGAAAGAGACCACGCCCGACATCGTCTGCCTACAGGAAATCAAATGCATGGACGACGCCTTCCCGCGCGAGGCCTTTGAAACGCTGGGCTATAACGTCGCGGTGCACGGCCAAAA
Source organism: Pseudolabrys sp. (assembly GCA_037381985.1). GTDB lineage: Bacteria > Pseudomonadota > Alphaproteobacteria > Rhizobiales > Xanthobacteraceae > Pseudolabrys. Next base: position 6,470 of record JARRQH010000148.1, on the reverse strand, counting down.
GACATTCAACGGCGTGGCGCTGCTATCGAAACTGCCGTTCGACGAAGTGAAATCCGGCCTCGACGGCGGCGACGACGACCTGCAGGCGCGCTTCCTGGAGGCGCAGGTCTCGACCAAGGATGGCGTGCTGCGCGTGGCCAGCCTGTACCTGCCCAACGGCAACGGCGGCGAAGAGAAATATGCCTATAAACTCAAATGGATGGAGCGGCTTATTAACGTCGCACGCAAGAATTTGGCGCAGGAGGAGCCGTTCGTGCTGGCCGGCGACTACAACGTCATCCCCTTGCGGCTCGACGCCAAGAAGCCTGAGGCATGGGTCAACGACGCGCTGTTCCTGCCCGAGACCCGGGAGAAGTTCCGCGCGCTCGCCAACCTCGGCCTCACCGACGCCATCCGCGCCACCAGTGACGAAGGCGGCCTCTACACTTTCTGGGATTACCAGGCCGGCGCCTGGCAGAAGGACAACGGCATCCGCATCGATCACCTGATGCTGTCGCCGCAGGCCGCCGACAAGCTGGTCGACGCCGGCATCGACCGCCACGTGCGTGCCTGGGAAAAACCCTCAGACCACGTGCCGGTGTGGGTGGATCTCGATATCGAGGCCGCCTGACGCAGGGTCCGCGCTAACGGTGCAGCACCACGACCTTAGCGCCCACCGGCACCCGGTTGTACAGGTCGATAATCTCGTCGTTGACCAGACGGAAACAGCCAGAAGACACCGCCTGCCCGATGGTCTCCGGCGCGTTGGTGCCGTGAATGCGGTATTCGGTGTGGCCGATATAGAGCGCGCGGGCGCCGAGCGGATTACCGGGCCCGCCGGCCATCCAGCGCGGCAGGTACGGCTGGCGCTCGATCATCTCGGGCGGCGGCCGCCAGTCGGGCCATTCCAGCTTGCGGGTGATACGGTGGATGCCGCCCCATTGGAAGCCGGCGCGGCCGACGCCGACGCCATAACGCAGCGCGACGTTGTTGCCCGTGGTCAGATAGAGATAGCGGTCGGCGGTGTTGACGATGATCGTGCCGGGCGGATAGTCGGTGCGATAGAATACCGACTGGCGGCGATAGTCGTACGGCACCTTGGCGGCGAGCGCGGTGTGATCGACCCCGGGCGGGACGTCTTCCATGGTGGTTAGCGGCAGCGGCCGTCCGTCTTGCGCCGGCGCCGGTACCACCGCGCACACCGCAAGACTTAAGGCAACAAGGCATTTGGCGGCCGCAATCGGCAGTCGGCGCCGCACCGGCCGGTTCGTCGAATTCATGGTCGCACCCCTATCATGCGCGGCGGGAGCTCGGCGATGGCCATGCTCGTGTTGCGCGACAGGTAGCTTCGCTAAACAAAATGCGCGGGGCAAGCCCGCGCACGAAAACCCCAATGGCAGCCACAACGGCAATGCCGTACCGTCCGTCAGTCGCGCCGGTGTTCCAGCCAGCGCTTGAGATAGATGCCGGCGAGCGCGCGGTCGTCTTCGCTGGCCTGCTTCATGGTGCTCGAATAGAGCCGGTCGATCCACGATTGATCGGGGACGGGCAAATCCTTGGCCGAGTCCTTGGCCAGCGTCAGCCACATCAGCCCGCGCGCGGCCTGCCGCGGCACGTGGTCGCCGTAGAACAGCATGGCGCCGAGCATGGCCTGCGCCTGGCACTTGCCCTTCTGCGCCGACAGCCTGAACCACCGCGCCGCGGTGCGCCGGTCGAACGGGGCGCCAACGCCGTTGAAGTAAAGCCGCGCCAGGTCGTACTGCGCGTTGGGATCGCGGAAATACGAGGCCGCGTAGGAGAACATCCGGCGCGCCAGCGCGGGATCGCGCTTGACGCTGCTGTGCGGGATGCCCTCGAGATAATAGCGGCCGAGCGCGACGAAGGCGTTGGCGACGAAGGGCGCCTGCCGCGTGTCGGGGTCGTCGCCAGCGTGATGGTTGACGATGCTCTCGAAGTACTTGAACGCCTTGAGATCGTTATGCGCGACGCCGTCGCCCATCGCGTACATGCGGCCGAGCTTCCACTGCGCCAGCGGGTGGCCGTTCTCGGCGGCGTATTCGAGCGACGTCACCGCCTTGTGGGTGTCGCCCTTCTTCAGCCAGCGGGCACCGCTGCGGAAAGCCTGCGCCGCCGACAGGCGCTCCTTGGCCGGCACATTCGGAATGTCGGCAGGCGGCCGCAGCCCGGCATCGCCGGTGCCCGTTTGCGGCGGCAGCGAGGCCACCTCGGGCGGCCGCGGCATCGCATGGCTGTCGGTAACGCTGCCGTCGAACGCGAACGCCGGCCCGGCCACAAGGCAGGCCGCCGCAGCCGCTACGCACAGCAGGGTGTCAGCTGTCCGCATAGCACTCCTTCTCCCGGGCGCCGCCTGGATGGGTGACCGCACCGTTGACGGCAGAGCCCACCTGCTGGGCGTATTTCCAGAGATAGCCGGAGCCGTACTCGCTTTCGCGCGGCTTCCATTCGGCTTTGCGCTTGGCAAGCTCCTCGTCGGAGAGCTTGACGTTCATGGTGCCCTTGTCGGCGTCGAGCTCGATGATGTCGCCGTCGCGCAGGAGGCCGATCGGCCCGCCCACCGCCGCTTCCGGCCCGACATGGCCGATGCAGAAGCCGCGGGTCGCGCCGGAGAATCGCCCGTCGGTGATCAGCGCCACCTTCTCGCCCATGCCCTGGCCGTAGAGCGCGGCCGTGGTCGAAAGCATCTCGCGCATGCCGGGGCCGCCCTTGGGGCCCTCATTGCGGATCACCAGCACGTCGCCTTCCTTGTAATTGCGGTTCTTCACCGCCTCGAAGCAGGCTTCCTCGCCCTCGAACACGCGGGCCGGGCCGGTGAACTGCAGCTTCTTCATGCCGGCGATCTTCACGATCGCACCCTCCGGCGCCAGGTTGCCCTTCAGGCCAACGACGCCGCCGGTCGCCAGGATCGGCTCGTTGGCCGGCCGCACCACGTCCTGGTCCGGGTTCCATTTCACGTTCGCCATGTTCTCGGCGATGGTGCGCCCGGTGACCGTCAGGCAGTCGCCGTGCAGGAAACCGTGGTCCAGAAGCGTCTTCATGAGGAGCGGCACCCCGCCAGCCTCGAACATATCCTTGGCGACATAGCGGCCGCCCGGTTTCAAATCCGCGATATAAGGTGTCTTTTTGAAGACTTCGGCGACGTCGAACAGCGTCAACTCGATACCGCACTCGTTGGCGATCGCCGGCAGATGCAGCGCGGCATTGGTCGAGCCGCCGGTGGCGGCCACCACCGCGGCGGCATTCTCCAGCGCCTTACGGGTGACGATATCGCGCGGGCGGATGTTCTTCCGGATCAGGTCCATGATCATCTCGCCGGCCAGCATGCAGAACTTGTCGCGGATCTCGTAAGGCGCAGGGGCGCCCGCCGAATACGGCAGCGCCAGGCCGATCGCCTCGGACACGGTCGCCATGGTGTTGGCGGTGAACTGGGCCCCGCAGGCGCCGGCCGACGGGCACGCGTTCTGCTCGAGGATATCGAGCTCCTCGTTGGTGAACTCGTTGACGCTGTGCTTGCCGACCGCCTCGTAGACATCCTGGATCGTGACTTCCTTGCCCTTGAAGGTGCCGGGCAGGATGGAGCCGCCGTAGATATAGATCGACGGCACGTTGAGCCGGCACATCGACATCATCATGCCGGGCTGGGACTTGTCGCAGCCGGCGATGCCGATCAGCGCGTCATAGGCATGGCCGCGCACGGTGAGCTCGACGGAATCCGCGATCACCTCGCGCGAGGGCAGCGAGGCCTTCATGCCGGCGTGGCCCATGGCAATGCCGTCGGTGACGGTAATGGTGCAGAACTCGCGCGGAGTGGCGCCAGCCGCCGCGACGCCCTTCTTCGCCGCTTGCGCCTGGCGCATCAGCGCGATGTTGCAGGGGGCAGCTTCGTTCCAGCAGGTGGCGACGCCGACGAAGGGTTGGTGGATCTGCTCCTTGGTCAGCCCCATGGCGTAATAGAACGCGCGGTGGGGGGCGCGTGCGGCGCCTTCGGTGGCATGGCGGCTCGGCAGCCGGCTCTTCAGGTTTGTCTTCGCGTCCATCACTCTTGCCGGCCCCCGCCCAACGCACGCTCGAAAAGGTTCTTATTGACTGTTTGACTGTGGTCTTTGGTTGCTACCCGCCGGATATCCGGCCGATTCCCATGTCCACCTCGTTTGCCGGCGGCTGCGCCCACCCGCAAAAGCGGAAACCCGCCAACGGCTTAAACCGTAGTTTATTACTCTTTTGGATGTCGTTGAAGGGTATGGCCAAATCGCGGCGCGGCGGACCATGGCGCGCGCCCGTGGTTGTATTGCTTCCACGGTGTGGCCGGTAGGCCACACCGTGTGGCTATATTGCGACGCACACAACCTGTCGCCCGGCCCGCTTCCGCGGCTATGGTGGCCGGGATTCCCGCCGACCAAACCGCCCGAGACCATGCCCGCCAGCCTCCGCCGCGCCTTCTTCGCCCGCTCGGTCCATGACGTCGCGCCCGAGCTGATCGGCGCCACGCTGCTGGTCGACGGCGTCGGCGGCATGATCGTCGAGGTCGAGGCCTATCACCACACCGACCCGGCGGCGCACAGCTACAACGGCGAAACCGAGCGCAACCGGGTGATGTTCGGGCCGCCCGGCTTCGCTTACGTCTACCGCTCCTACGGCATTCACTGGTGCCTGAACGTCGTGTGCGAGGCGAAGGGCTCGGCCAGCGCCGTGCTGATCCGGGCGCTCGAGCCGACGCAAGGCTTGGCGGCCATGCGGCGGCGGCGGGGCCTGAGCGAGCCGCGCGCGCTCTGCTCCGGCCCCGGCAAGCTTGGGCAAGCCCTTCGCATCACGATCAAGCACAACGGCCTTGTCCTTGACCGGCCGCCTTTCGAATTGCGCGCGCGTGAGGCCGAGCCGGAGATCGTCACCGGCCCGCGCATCGGCATCTCGAAAGCAATGGAACACCCCTGGCGCTACGGACTGAAGGGGTCGAAGTTCCTGAGCAAGCCGTTCAAGCCGGCGCGCTGAGCGCGGCGCAGCGCCGTCAGTGTTCGTGCGGCTTGTTCCAGTTCAGCGACACCCAGAACATCCAGGCGAACAGCGGAATGGCGATAATCGAGCCCCACCAGGCGACATGGAAATAACAACATGGAAATAATCTGTCCGCCATACTACGATGTTCGCGAGCTGCGCGATCTCCTTGCTGAAGTCGAGACTGCCCGGCGCCGGACAGGCGACGTAGCCGAGGAACGGATACGACACTTCCGACACGAACAGACAGGCGACCGCCGCGACCAGCGACAGGAAGATGACGATGATCGCCAGCCAGCGCGCTTGGCCATGTCGATCTCCCCCGCTTAGGGGCGAGAACTTAGCGCGTAAGCGCACGGCGCCCGCATACGGAATGTTCCGTAAGGCGGCGCATTCACCTCAATCCGCTATACCCGGCCTTGTGCCGGGCATCCACGACTTGGAGCAACAGCAAGCCGAAAGACGTGGATGGCCGGGTCAAAGGCGTTCTGAAAGAACGCCGTTCTTCGAACGGCTATGCCCGGCCATACGACAGAGAGGTCCCAGCAAGACGCTACGCCGCGCCCTTCAGCCGCTCCATGGCCTCGGCGATCTTGGCCTTGCGGGCGAGCGCTTCGTCGCGCTTTTCCTTCTCGCCCTCGACCACTTCGTCGGGCGCGTTGGCGACGAACTTCTCGTTCGAGAGCTTGGCGTCGACGCGCTTGATGTCGGCTTCCGCCTTGGCCAGTTCCTTGTCGAGGCGCGCACGCTCGGCGGCGAGATCGATCACGCCTTTGAGCGGCAGCGCCACGACTTCGCCGCGTACCACGAACTGCACCGAGCCCTCCGGCGCGGCCTGCTCCGCCGTGATGTCGGACACGCGCGCTATGCGCTTGATGAATTCGGCCCAGCGCTCGGCGCGCGCTTGCGTTTCGGGCGTTGCGCCCGCAAGCACCAGCGGGATCGGCGCCGTGATATTCATCTCGGCGCGCATCGAGCGCACCGCCGTGATGAGATCGACCACCCAGCCGATTTCGGCTTCGGCGGCCTCGTCGCCGAGCCCTTCGAGCTTCGGCCACGCGGCGAGCACCAGCAAGCCCTCGCGGGCCGGACCGGTTTCCGCCGTCACCCGCCACAACTCTTCAGTGACGAAGGGCATGAACGGGTGCAGCAGTTTCAATATCGCGTCGAGCGCCCAGGCGGCGGTGGCGCGGGTCTCGTCCTTGGCGGCGCCGTCGGGCCCGGTGAGCAGCGGCTTCGACAGCTCGACGTACCAGTCACAATAGACGTTCCAGACGAAGCGATAGGCCGCCGCCGCCGCGTCGTTGAAGCGATAGGCCTCGATCGCCTCGGTCACCTCGCCCACCGCCTTGGCGGTCTCGTGCACGATCCAGCGGTTGAGCGTCTCCTTCACCGACCGCGGATCGAAGCCGGCGACGCGGCCGGCGCCGTTGAACTCCACGAAGCGCGCGGCGTTCCACAGCTTGGTCGCGAAGTTGCGG
>JARRQH010000147.1:0-14135 GCA_037381985.1 Pseudolabrys sp. | reverse complement strand
ATTTGGTGCACGGCTTCATGATCGCGAGCTGATCGATCTCCTGGAATACACCGCGGCCGTTCATGCCGATCGGGCTCGAGCCGCCGATCGCCACCACCGGGCAGCAATCGACCAGCGCGTTGGCGATGCCGGTGGTGAGGTTGATCGTCCCCGGCCCGCTCGCCGCCATGCAGACACCCGGCTTTTGCAACAGCCGGCTGTAGGCCTGCGCCATGAAGGCGGCGGACTGCTCGTGGCGCACGTCGATGGGGCGCAGGCCTTCCTTGATGCACGAGGACTCGGCCAGCAGCATGGGCCCGCCCATGAGGAAGAACAAGTCATCGACGCCTTCATTCTTCAACGCCTTGGCCAGGATCTCCGAACCGGTGAGTTCCGCCATATTCCGTTTCTCCCTCAGACGATGTTGTCGTTGTCAGACGATATTGTTCTTGCCGAGTTCCTCGATTTGCGCGTCGTCGAGACCGAGCCATTCGTTCAGGACGTCGTGGGTGTGCTGGCCGAGCAGCGGCGCCGTCTCGACCTTCGGCGTCTGGCCGTTGAAACGCACCGGCCAGCCCGGCATCTTGAACGGCCCCGCGACCGGATGCTGCATCGTCTGCATGATGCCGCGGCGTTCGAAGTCAGCGTCCTCGGTCAGCTCCATGGTGTCGAACACCGCGCCCGCGGGCACGCCGGCCTCGCCGAGGATGCGCATCGCTTCCCGCTTGTCGTGCTGGCGCGTCCAGGCGGAAATGACCTCGTCGACCTCGGCCTCGTGGTCGAGGCGTGCCACTGCCGTATCGAAGCGCGGATCGCCGATCAGGTCCTTGCGGCCGACCACTTCGAGCAGCCGCTGCCAATGCGCCGGGTTCGTGCGGCTGGTATAGACGTAGACGTAGTCGTTGGGCCCGCCGGGCTTGCACGGATAGGTGCCGCTCGGCACCGCGAAGCCGGACAGGATCTTGGCGCCGTTGCGCTGGGCCGCCTTGCCCTGCGTCGCCTGGCTGGACAGCGCCACGCGAATGTATTGCAGCATGGCGTCCTGCATGGCGATCTCGATGTGCTCGCCCTGGCCGGTCGTCTGGCGGCGGTAGAGCGCGCCCAGAATGCTGATAGCGAGCAGCATGCCGGTGCCGGTGTCGCCGAGCGTCACGCCCGGCTTGAGCGGCGGCCCGTCGGGCTCGCCGGTGATGCTCATGACGCCGCCGGTCGCCTGCGCGATCATGTCGAAGGCGAGGTTCTTCTCGTAGGGCCCGCCGGTGCCGAAGCCCTTGAGCTGCGCGTAGATGATGTTCGGATTGACCTCTCGCACCGCATCATAACCGAGGCCCAACCGCTCGATGGCGCCCGGCGCGAAGTTCTCGACCATGACGTCGGCATGTTTGGCGAGGCCTTTCACCAGCGCCAGACCGGCCTCGGATTTCAAATTGACGGTGATGGATTTCTTGTTGGCGTTGAACAGCAGGAAATACCAGGAATCGTGCCCGTTGTTCGTCGTCCCGTGCAGCAGGGCACGCCCGGCCTCACCGCCCTTCGGGTTTTCGATCTTGACCACCTCGGCGCCGAGCCAGGCGAGCGCTTCGGTACAGGATGGGCCGGCTTCGAATTGTGAAAGGTCGAGAACGCGAACGCCGGCAAGGCAGCCTGACGGCGTGCCATTCGTGGCCATATTTTCCTCCCGCGAAATTCTTATTGTTATTTTCTTGTTATTGCTGCCAAGCGTGCGTTCGGCCTTTTCGATAGCCGTTACGCACGCCCTCTCGGCAAACACAGCGTAGTCGTCAGCTCCACGCGGCACAAGCACGGGTGCCACGCTTTGCGTGCGGCTCAACCATGCCGAAATCGTCTGCATCGCCATTTGCACGACGACGGCTTAGGCGTTCCATCAGTTTTATCTTGTCGCGTTTCGCGATGGCGAACGGTATGTGGGCATGAAACACCGCCTTGGCCTGCGGCACCGCCTTGTGGATCGGCGCGTGAATGCAATAGCTGGAGCGCTCGACGTCGCCTCGCCGCGCTTCACCTCGCCGTCGTCGATACCGACCTCCATGAACGTGGACGCGGTCACCTCGGACCAGTGGGTCCCGAACGGGATCCGATAATAGCGGTCGTCGCGTCCCGACACGACGAAGGTCAGGTGATTGAAGATGCCCTCGCTCAAGCCCTGCCGGCAGGCTATGCGATGCTCGGCGGCGAGATCGACGCGCGCCCGCCACTCTTCATCGGTGCAATTCTGGAGCGAAGCCGGCAAAACCGAAAGCTGCATGGGAGCTTCGCCTTTGCGTTATCGCTTGTTGAGTCGACGACCCAAACCACCGCCGCTTCAATCCCAGTTGGGCGACCAGGAAAAATCTACGATGCGCTGGTTGGCGTTGGAAAGCCCGAGGATCTCACGCATTTCGGCTTCCGACAATTCGAAGTCGAAGACGGCGAAGTTCTCCTCCAGCCGCTCGCGCTTGCTGGTGCGCGGGATGACCACGATGCCCTGCTGCACCAGGAACCGCAGGCTCACCTGCGTCCCGCTCTTGCCGTGCGCCGCGCCGATCTTCTCCAGCACCGCATTGCTCTTGGCGCCGCCGCGCGCGATCGGGCTGTAGGCGACGACCGCCATGCCATGCTTCCTGCAGGCGGCGATCACTTTGTCCTGATTAAGGAAGGGGTGGTATTCGACCTGGTTGCAAACCAGCGGCTCGGTGGTCGCCTGGTTGGCCTCGTCGAGCAGCGCGACCGTGAAGTTCGACACGCCAACGGCGCGCGTGTAGCCTTCCTGCTTCATCTTGGCCATGGCGCCGAGCGTCTCGGAAAGCGGTACGCGCGGGTTCGGCCAGTGAATGAGCAGAAGATCGATATGGTCGATCCTCAGCTTCGCCAAGCTCTGCTTCACCGTGCGCTCCAGATCGGGCGGCGACAGATTGGACGGCTGCACCTTGGTGGTCACCATGACGTCGCTGCGCAAGCCGGAGGCGCGCACCCCCTCACCGACCTGCTCTTCGTTTTCGTACATTTGCGCTGTGTCGATGTGGCGATAGCCGATGCGGATGGCCTGCTCGACCAACCGAGCGCAGTCGCGGCCGCGCAGCGCCCATGTCCCCAATCCGACCAGGGGAATGCGGAAGCCCTTGGCTTCGACGAATGTGTGCATCGAACGATCTCCAGTACTCGTGCGCGTGCCGTAACCGGCGTTACGGCATATACCATTCTGGCGCGAACGGCGGGCTGACCACCCGCATGTTGGTGGCGTTGAGCGCTTTCAGTTGCACCACCTCCGCATCCGACAGATTGAAATCGAACACCTCCATGTTCTCCTTCAGGTGCTGCGGATTGGCGGTGCGCGGAATGACGGCGCAGCCGAGCTGCATGAGATAGCGCAAGCTTACCTGCGCCGCGCTCTTGCCGTGCGCCTCGCCGATCGTTTCCAGCGCCTCGGCGCCGGGGACCTTGCCGCGCGCGATCGGGACGTAGGCAACAGTCGCCATGCGGTGCTTGTTGTTGGCGGCGAGCACCTTGTCCTGGTTGATGAACGGATGCACCTCGATCTGGTCGCAGACCAGCGGCTCCGAGGTGACCGCCCAGGCCTCGTCGAGCAGCCTAGTGGTGAAATTGGCGACGCCCACGTGCGTGGCAAGGCCGTCTTTCTTGGCCTGGCACAGCGCCCCGACGCTGGTCTTGAGCGGAATGTCCTTGTTATTCCAGTGGATCAGAAGGAGATCGACGTAAGGTAGCTGCAGGTTGGCGAGGCTTTCGGACAGCGACTGGCTGGACTTGTCTGGCATCAGGTGGCTCTCGCGCACCTTGGTGCAGACCGTCACCTCCTCACGCTTGACGCCGGACTGGCGCAGACCCTCGCCGACCTCCTTCTCGTTGCCATAGAACCAGGCGGTATCGGGATGACAAGAGCCCATCTGCAGCGCAGCCTTGACCGCCCCGACGCAGACGTCGTCCTTGAGGGTCATGGTGCCGAGGCCGACGATCGGAATCCGCGCGTCGTGCGCTTCGATAACCTGCATCAGAAACGCTCCCTGGGATCCTCTTGTACGGCCCTCTTGGGGCTCCGCCCGCTTGGGGTTTCCCTCTCGGGGCTCTCCCCCGTCCGAGCGTAGAGGTCCGGCGGGATATCGCGCGAGCATGCCCCAGCGCCCGGCCGGCTGCCAACCGGGTGCGGTTCCGATACGCCTTGTCGGCGGCGTGACCCACGCCCGCGGGCCGGTGCGACAAAAAAACACCGAACTTTTTTCAGATGACCGGAATCCGACAATACTTGCCAGGGCAAAGCCTTGCTCACGCTTCTTAGATTAGAATAATGCGAAAGAGAAATAATGCTCTTGCATCAAAGGCTTTTAATGGTCTTGTGAGGCCGGCACATCAAAATGGATAGCAAATGCGCACCCTCCTGACCCTCACCGCCGTCGCCGTGGCACTCTCCCTTGCTCCCGCCGGGGCCAAGGCCGCCGACTATACGCTCACACTCAAGAACCACCGCTTCACGCCGAGCGAGATCAAGGTGCCGGCCAACAAGCGGGTCAAACTGACAGTGGTCAACGACGACGCCACCCCGGAAGAGTTTGAAAGCCACAAGCTCCGCGTGGAAAAGGTGATCGCGGGCAAGGCCAAGGCCGTGGTGCGGATCGGCCCGCTGAAGCCGGGCAGCTATCCGTTCGTCGGCGAATATCATGAGGACACCGCCAAGGGCGTGGTGATTGCGGAATAACACGTCATGCTCGGCGCGCTGATCATCGTTTTTCGTGAAGTCCTGGAAGCCGGCCTCATCGTCGGCATCGTGATGGCGGCCACTCGTGGCGTGCCGCGCCGCGGCCGCTGGGTCGTGTTCGGCATCGTCGGCGGCATCGTCGGCGCGACCGTGGTCGCCGCCTTCGCGGGTGTCATCTCGGAAGCGTTCCAGGGCTCCGGCCAGGAGTTGTTCAACGCCGCCGTGCTCGCCGTCGCCGTGGTCATGCTGATGTGGCACAACGCCTGGATGGCACGCCACGGCCGCGAGATCGCCGCCGAGATGCGCGACATCGGCGCCGCCGTGAGCGAAGGCGCGCGGCCGCTGACCGCCCTTGCCGTCGTGGTGGGGCTCGCGGTCCTGCGCGAAGGCTCGGAGGTGGTGCTGTTCCTCTACGGCATCTTCGCCTCAGGCACCTCCGGCGCGTCGCTGCTGACCGGCGGGCTGCTTGGCGTCGCGGCGGGTGCCGCCTTCACCCTGCTCACCTATGGCGGCCTGCTTGCCATCCCGACGCGCTATATCTTCTCGGTCACCACTTGGCTGATCGCGCTGCTAGCGGCCGGGCTCGCGGCCCAGTCGGTGCAGTTCCTCAACAACGGCGGCTATTTCCTGGTGCTCGGCGGCACGGTCTGGAACACGTCGTGGCTGCTGTCGGACGGCAGCCTGTTGGGCCGGCTGCTGCATACGCTGGTCGGCTATACCGACCGGCCGACCGCGCTGCAGCTCGTCGTTTATCTCGGCACGCTTGTGGCCATGTACGTGCTAATGCACATCGCGCGCTACCAGCCGCGGCGCAAGGAAGTCGCCGTCTAGGTCCTAATCTTATCGCGTTTCCGGACGGCGAACCGGTTCCCACTTCGCCTGGAAACGCTTGTCTCAGGACGCGGCGCGCTTGGCGCCGCCCAGCGCGGCGAAGGCCGCTTCCGGTGCGTGATCGATCAGCTTGAGCAGCGCCCGCGCCGGCCCGCGGGGATGACGCTTGCCCTGCTCCCAGTTGCGCACGGTCTCGATCGGCACGTCGATGCGTTCGGCGAAGGCGGCCTGGGTCAGCCCGCAGCGCGAGCGCACCTGGCGCACGAAGTCGGCCGGATTGCCGTGATCGACGGTCTTTTCGCTGCCGTCGGGCAGGATTTCGACGATCCGCCCGTCCGCCTTCAACCGCACCCGCATCATGGCCCTGCTCCCCGTTGCCGACGATGTCGGCTTCAGGGCTAGCCGATTCGCCGGGACGAGAAGTTAACGGCGAAATGATCGGCCATTGACTTGTCGGGCAGCGGCCGACTCGGCCTCCGGCTGAGTAACGGCGTAGAGGGCGGTTACCGCGTCTTCTCGAAAAGCTCCCGGCCGATCAGCATGCGGCGAATTTCACTGGTCCCCGCCCCGATCTCGTAGAGCTTGGCGTCGCGCAGCAGGCGGCCGGTGGAGAACTCGTTGATGTAGCCGTTGCCGCCCAGGCACTGGATGGCTTCCAGCGCCATCCAGGTGGCGCGCTCGGCGGCATAGAGGATGGCGCCGGCGGCGTCCTCGCGCGTGGTGCGGCCCTCGTCGCAGGCCCGCGCCACCGCGTACACATAAGACTTTGCCGCGTTCATGGTGACGTACATGTCGGCGAGCTTGCCCTGCATCATCTGGAAACGCCCGATCGGCTGGCCGAACTGCTGGCGGTCGTGCACGTAGGGGAGCACCACGTCCATGCAGGCCTGCATGATGCCGAGGGGACCGGCGGCGAGCACCACGCGCTCGTAGTCGAGCCCGGACATCAGCACGTTGACGCCGTTGCCGACGGCGCCGAGCACGTTCTCCGCCGGCACCTCGCAATCCTCGAACACCAGCTCGGAGGTGTCGGAACCGCGCATGCCGAGCTTGTCGAGCTTCTGCGCCGGCTTGAAGCCCTTGAAGTCCTTCTCGACGATGAAGGCGGTGATGCCGCGCGCGCCCGCGGTGGCGTCGGTCTTGGCGTAGATCACCAGCGTGTCGGCGAGCGGGCCGTTGGTGATCCACATCTTGGACCCGTTTAGGATGTAGCGGTCGCCCTGCCGGTCGGCACGGGTACGCATCGACACCACGTCCGAGCCGGCGCCGGGCTCCGACATCGCCAGCGCGCCGACGTGCTCGCCGGACACCAGCTTGGGCAGGTATTTGCGCTTCTGCTCGGCGTTGCCGTTACGGTTGATCTGGTTGACGCACAGGTTGGAATGGGCGCCGTAGGACAGGCCGACCGAGGCCGAGGCACGCGAGATCTCCTCCATAGCCACGCAGTGGGCGAGATAGCCGAGGCCCGAGCCGCCGTATTCCTCATCGACCGTGATGCCGTGCAGGCCGAGCGCGCCCATCTCCGGCCACAGGTCGCGCGGGAACTCGTTGCTGCGGTCGATCGCGTTGGCGCGCGGGGCGATTTTGTCCTGCGCGAAACCGCTGACGGTTTGCCTCAGCATGTCGACGTCGGTGCCGAGACCGAAGTCGAAGCCCGTCCAAGCATTGGGGATCATCGTGCGAACTCCAAACACACTGCCACTGGCCTGGCCGCAAGACCGGCCATGGCCGGACCCATTCTATATTTCCAGATTATCCGTCATCAAATGTCAAATTCAAAGCTCCACTAGAATCAAATAGTTGCTAGTGGTCCTTTGCTTTCGACATTTGCTCCAGAGCTTGCGGCAATGGGATGCAAATGTCGGAAGCGGACCACTAGGTATGGCCGGTCACGCCATCAGCGGGGCGCGGGCGGTGTGCTCCGGGCCCTCGTGCCCGGCGCGCCGGCCCTGCTTGATCAGGCGGTCGATCGCCTTGGCCGGCGCCGGCCGCGCGAACAGGAAGCCCTGCATCTCGTCGCAGCCGGCGAGCTGGAGTAGCATGCGCTGCTCTTCGGTTTCCACGCCCTCCACCACCACCGTCAAGCCGAGCGCGCGGCCGAGCGCGACGATCGCCTGGATGATGACGCCGCCGTTGGCGCTCTCGCCGAGCGCCGTGACGAAGACGCGGTCGATCTTCAGCTTGTCGAGCGGGAAGCGCTGCAGGTAGCCGAGGTTGGAGTAGCCGGAGCCGAAGTCGTCGAGGGCGATGCGCACGCCGAGCGCGTGCAGGTCCTCGATACGCTTGAGCATCTCGTCCGGGTTGTCGATCAGCACGCCTTCGGTGATCTCCAGGATCAGCCGCGACGGCGGCACGCCGCTGTCGGCGAGCGCCGAGCGCACCAGGTCGACGATGTCGCGGTCGTGCACCTGCACCGGCGACAGGTTCACCGCCACGTCGAGGCCGGGCCAGCGCTTGGCTTCCTTGAGCGCGCGCCGCAGCACGAAGGCGCCGAGTTGGTCCATCAGGCCCATCTGCTCGGCGACGGGAATGAAGCGTGCCGGGCCGATGGGTCCGCGCGTGACGTGGGTCCAGCGCAGCAGCGCCTCGACGCCGACCACGCGCCCGCCCTCCGCCGACACAATCGGCTGGTAGTGCAGCTCCAGTTCGCTGGCGCTGAGCGCCCGCGGTAGCTCGCGCTGGATGAAGCGTTCCTCGTCCGACACCGTGTCGATGGAGGCGTCGAAGGCGACGATGGTGCCGGGCCCCTTCTTGGCGGCCTGGCGCACCGCCAGCTCGGCGCGGCGGGTGAGCTCGCCGCGGGTGGTGGCGTCCTGCAGCGACTGCGCGTATCCGGCGTGGGCGCTGACCCGCACCACGGTGTCGACCCAGTGCGGACGAGCGATGGCGTTGAGCACGTCGCGCATCGTGCCGGCGACGTCGACGTTCGGCGGCGCGGTGACGGTGACCGCGAACTCGTTGCTGCCGATGCGCCCGCAGGTGGCGCTTGCCGGCAACGATTCCTTGAGCCGCTGCGCGACCGCGACGTAAAGCTCGTCGCTCGCCAGCACGCCCAAAGCGGCGTTGATGTCCGCCATGCCGTCAATGCCGATGAGCGCGAAGGTGGTGACCTCGTCCGGCGCCCGCTCGGCCAGCGCCAAGTCGAGCAGTTCGAGCATCTTGGCGTGGTTGGGCAACCCCGTCAGCTTGTCGCGGTCGGCGGCGCGGCGCGCCTGCTCCTCGCGGTCGGCAAGCTGCCGGCGCGCGCGCCGCAACTGGCGCAGGGAGAAGCCGGCAAAACCGACGAGGGCGAAGGCGGTGCCGGCGATCAGCGGCAGCAGCCGGCCCACGGTGTGCGTCATGGGGTGGGCGCGTTGCCAAGTGAAGAAGCCGGCGATGCGGCCCTGCCCGTCCAGCACCGGCTGCATCTCACGCACGCCCGACTGCGGGTCCGCCTCGAAGCGCAGGTCCTTCAGCCGGGTGCTCTGCTCGATCATGCGCAGCAGGCGCGGATCGACCCGCTCGCTCTTGCCGAACAAGGTATGGAACTCGGCGATGGCGTTGCGCAGGGCGGCCCGCTGTTCCGACCAAAGGCGTTCATCGCTCTGGCGCGCCCAGGTGTAGCCGAGGCCGGCGGACAGCAAGGTGGCACCGAGCGCGATGACGGCGACCACGACGACGAAACGGGAGGACGACAGCAGCCGGTGCGCATGGGCGCGCGACGCGTCGGGGACATCCGACACGACGGCGCGCCGCTGTCGGCGCAGATTCCGCAAGAACAGTCTAAGTTTTCTGGGCGCGCGCTTCTCCGCCCCGATCCTGGCCTCGCCTCGCACTCGAAAACTCCCCCGCGCCAGTGAGCGGTTACACCCCTGCGAGGCTTAATGGGGCAGCCTTAATATGAGGTCAGCAAACAGGGTGAACGAAGTATGACCTGCGCGAAATCGCCCGTTTTTGCGTTATACTTTTTTCAATGCGCGCGACGGGCTACGAAACTGCACTATATTGACTACCGTTATATCCGCTCCGCGGAAACGATGAACGGGTCCGGCTTCTTGCTTTGTCGCGTTTCCCAACGGCGAACCGGTTCCCACTTCGCCTGGAAACGCTCTATCGCAGCCCGAACCACAGCGTGGCGATGCTGAGGAAGGCAAAGAAGCCGACCACGTCGGTCACCGTGGTCACGAAGGGGCTCGACGCCACCGCCGGGTCGATCTTCAGCCGGTAGAGGCCGAGCGGGATCATGATGCCGCCGAGCGCGGCCGCGAACAGGTTGCAGATCATCGCCAGCCCGATCACCACCGCCAGCCCCGGCACCCTGAACCAGGCATAGGCCGCCGCGCCGGTGATGACGGCGAAGGCGATGCCGTTGAGGATGCCGACCGACATTTCGCGCGTGATCACGCGCCACGCATTGGCGTCGGTGAGATCGCGGGTGGCGAGCGCGCGCACGGCCACGGTCATGGTCTGCGTGGTGGCGTTGCCGCCCTGGCTCGCCACGATCGGCGCCAGCACGGCGAGCGCCACCATCTTCTGCAACTGGCCCTCGAACAGGCCCAGCACCGAGGAAGCCAGGAAGGCGGTGGCGAGATGGACCAAGAGCCAGTTGAAGCGGCCGCGGGCGATGGTCCACACGGAGTCGGACAGCTCTTCGTCGTGGGTGACGCCGCCCAGCGCCTTGATGTCCTCTTCGGCCTCTTCCTGAATGACGTCGGCGATGTCGTCGAAAGTGATGACGCCGACCAGCCGGTCGCCGGCGTCGACCACCGGCGCGGCCACCAGATCGTAGCGCTGGAACATGCGGGCGACGTCTTCCTGGTCCTCGTCGGCGTGCACCCGCCGGCGCTCCGGCTCCATCAGCTCGGCGACCGGCACCGGCCGCTTGCAGCGCAGCAGACGGTCGAGCGGCACCGCGCCCTGGAAGCGCCCTTCGTCGTCGACCACGTAAAGCTCGTAGAAGCGGTCCGGCAGGTCCGCGGTCTCGCGCATGTAGTCAATGGCCTGGCCGACGGTCCACGCCGGGGTGGCGGCTATGAACTCGTCCTGCATCCGCCGGCCGGCGGAATATTCCGGGTAGTTGAGGCTGCGCGCCAGCGCCACCCGCTCGGGCGCCGGCAGCTCGCGCAGGATCTCGGCCTGCTCTTCCTTCGGCAAGCTTTCGAGGATCGCCACCGCATCATCGGATTCGAGCTCGCGGACGCCGTCGGCCACGGTCTTGGCCGGCAGCTCGTCGAGGATCTCCTCGCGGACCGTGTAGTCGACCTCGGTCAGCGCGGCGAAGTCGAAGTGGAGCCCGAGCAACTCGACCAGCCGGGGACGCTCCTCCGGCTCGAGCGCCTCGATCAGTTCGCCGAGATCGGCCTCGTGCAGGTCGCCGGCAAGCGTGCGCAGGGTCTCGACGTCGCTTGCCTGAATCGCGTGCGCGACGCGCTCGACATAGTCGGCGCGGACCGTGCCGTCCTCGTCCCGCAGCGCGGGGGCGGTGGTCTCCTGGTCGAGCATGCCGATCCTCGGCGGCGAAACATAATGGGTCGCTTGTACGCCGGGCCCCGCGTGCGGGCAAATGATTAGCGCGTAAACTGCATGACAAGCTTACGAATATGGGCCGGGCGCGCTGAACTGCCGCGGCGCGCATTCGACCGACGCGCCATCGTCTCGCCGTTGCCGCCTCCGGGCACGGCATGACCTCGCGGCGTGACATCAAGGTGGAGATCCCGCCCCCGCTGCCGGCCCCGAGCGCGCTAGCGGCGCGGCCACCCGCGGATAGGGCCGCGCCGGCCTTCCCTCATCCAGCATGGGCCCGGCCGGCCCCGGCCAGTATGGTTAATTTTTGGTTAACACAAATTTCCCCAATGTGCTCAAATGGCTCCCCAGGGGATCGAGGTTCCGGCCTCCCCGTCGACGGACCGGACAAGGGATATCGAGGGAGCTTATGCTTCGCGTTGTGTCGATGGCGTGCTGCTTGGTCGGCGGCGCGCTGATGGGTGGTCTGCCTGGCGATCTTGCGCCGCGCGCCGTGACATCGGCCCGGGCGCAGGAATGGCCGGTCGAGACGGCCAAGGCCACAACGACGGCATCGGTATCCGCCGCGCCGGCGGCGGCTACGCCGGCCACCAATCCTGACACCAAGCCCGACGCCAAACCGGCCGAGACGCCGACCGCCGCCCTGCCCCCAGCAAAACCGCATGTCTGCGCTGGCGTCATCGGCACCAGCCGCACCATCGTCGCCGATGCGAGCCTGCCGCGAGACATCGGGCTGATGCAGTTCAAGACCACACTGCCGCTCAAGGATCATGAGGTGGTGCTGACCTTCGACGACGGACCGGTGCACACCTACACACCGCGCGTGCTCGACATCCTGGCGAAGAACTGCGTCAAGGCGACGTTCTTCATCGTCGGCCAGCAGGCTACGGCCTATCCCGCGCTGGTGCGTCGCGCCTACAACGACGGCAACAGCATCGGCACCCACAGCGAGCACCATCCGCTGACGTTCAACCGCATGGCGGCGCCGGCGGTGGCGCGCGAAGTCGAAGACGGCATCGCCGCTGTGCAGGCGGCGATCGGTAACCCGCGTGCCGTGGCGCCGTTCTTCCGCGTGCCGGGCCTCAAGATCAGCAAGACGGTCGACAAGTTCCTGGCCGCCCATTCGCTGATGGACTGGAGCGCCGACGCGGTCGCCGACGACTGGCGTCACGGCATCACGCCGGCCAAGATCGTGAAGCTTGCCATGGCGCGCATCGCCGCGCGCGACCACCGCGGCGTGCTGCTGCTGCACGACATCCGTCCGGCCACCGTCGCGGCGCTGCCAAGGCTGCTCGCCGAACTGAAGGCGCACGGCTATCGCATCGTGCACGTCGTGCCCGCGGGCGCGCGGCCGACGTCGGTGCCGCCGCTGCCGAAGACGTTGATCGCGCACGCCCATCCGCACAAGGCGGCACGGCATCGGCACGTCGCGCATCGCGCGCGGCACCGGAGGCATCACCACAGGAAAGTGACGCGGCGGCACCGGACGCACAGCCGGTCGCTGAGCGCGCTGAAGCACAAGAAGCACAGCACAGGGACCGTGGCCCGCAACACATCGACCTCAGGCGAGTGGTAGCCGCGCTGGCGCAGGACCGACCGGCGGCTCGGCGGCGTTTAGTTTATCAGCCCGCCCAGCAGACCGGAGACGGGCGGCCCGGCAATCAGGAACCCGATCAGCACCGCGCGAAGGCGCGGGTGCCGGATCGCGGCCGCCAATGACAACCTCACAAGTGGCACCAAAGCCGCCAAGGGCAGATAGTAGCGAGGATAGGCGTCCATCATCCAGCCATAGGCCAGGTGCCGCATCGTCTTTCTCGGCCATTTCGTCGGCCTGCTGACCCCGATCTGGTCGTTCGGCCTGCTCGGTATCTCGCACACCTTCAAGCAGTGGATGGCGATCCTGGTTGGCGGCTTCGCCGGCATCGCCCGCTTCATCGGCATCACGCTCTTGGTGCACCGGCGGCTGTTCGACGTGCGCATCCGCCGCACTTCGTCGTTCGGCGACATCGCCATCCTGCTGTTGATCTACGCCCAGCTCATCCTCGGGCTCGGCACCATCTACGTCTCGCCGCACCATCTTGACGGCGGCGAGATGGTGAAGTTCATGACCTGGGCGCAAGGCATTCTCACCTTGTAGCCGGGCGTTTCCGAGCTGATCGTCGGCCGGCCGGTGCCGTGCGGCATTTCGCGACGGAAGCGTCCAACGAAACCTGAATGCCCCTGAGGGGCGCCCTCGCCCGCGCCGACGACCCCGGGGGCCGTGTGCCTCAAGCAAGCGCTGCTATACGACCTTCAGAACGGCGCCGACGCGCCGACCGCGCACACGGCGCGACCTGACCGGTCCCCACCGCCAATCGGCGGCGTTGAAAACCCGCGCGCACTTCAGCGACGGGGCGCGGGACCGGCGCCCGCATAACATACTAAATATATTGAAGAAAATAACCTGGTGCGGCCGAGAGGACTCGAACCTCCACGGTTTTACCCGCTGCCACCTCAAGGCAGTGCGTCTACCAATTCCGCCACGGCCGCATTGGAAAAGGGCGCGAGGCTCCAAAACCGCCTACGCCCTCGAGACGGCGGACCATGTATCAAATAGGCATTGCTGCCACAAGGGCCACGCACGCCCTCTTCCACCCCGGACCGCTGCCAATTCGGGCAGGAAATCAGCGATTTGCGCGGAAAGTCGGCCCGGGCGGCGGCAAGGCAGCGATTGCGCCAACCCACACCTATATGGAATCGGCAGGCCGGGGCCGGCGGCTCAGCGGCTGTCGGGCCGGCGCGGCAGGATCTCGCTCACCTCGACGGTGATACGGTTGCCGTTTACCGCCACAGCACCGGCGGCGACCGGCATGTTGTTGGCGAGGATCTTGACGTCGTCATCCTCGGTCGCATCCAGCTCGATGATGGCGCCGCGGCCGAGGCGCAGCACCTGGTGCACCGGCATGGACGTGGTGCCCAGCACCACCGTGATGTCGATGGCGACCTTGTCGATTGTGGCCATAATTCCCCCTGCGTGGGCCCGTCTCTCGCGGACGGGGATCAGGTGACCATGGTATGGTAAATCGATGGTTAACATGCGCGACGAACTGACGATCGGCCTGCCCGCCCCGGCCGG
>JARRQH010000146.1:0-12665 GCA_037381985.1 Pseudolabrys sp. | reverse complement strand
ACATGTCGTATCGGATCGGCATGGGGGTTCGCTATTCCGACCAGATTTGGAAGCGGCAGTTGAACCGGCTGCTCCGCAAGGAACAGCCGGCCATCACCGCGATGCTGTTGAGCTATGGCGTGCCCCTGCTCGATGAGAACAATCATCTCATCAAGCCGCCGACCAAGAGGCAGTAGTACGGTGCGTCGGCGATGGCCCCTCGTTGCCCTCTTAGCGGTCTCTGCCCTGACCGTCGGGCCGGCGTGTGGCCAGCAACAGCGGCCGCAGGAGCCGCGCGCCTATCGCACGGACCATTATCGCGCACCAACGCCGCACACCTTGCGCGGCGCCCGCGTGGTCAGCACGTCGCAGGCCGCCGCGCTGTGGAAGCGAGGCGATGCAGTCTTTGTCGACGTGCTACCGCGCCCACCGCGGCCGGTCGACCTCCCCGCCGGCACGATCTGGCGCGACCGGCCGCGGTTCGATATCCCGGGCAGCATCTGGCTCCCGGACCCCGGCTACGGCGCGCTGGCACCGTCCATGCAGGCCTATTTCGCCGCCGGCTTGCGCAAGGCGACCCACGGCGACCGCGACAAGCCGCTTGTCATCTATTGCCTGCGCGATTGCTGGATGTCCTGGAATGCCGCCAAACGCGCGCTGGCGATGCGCTACACCCACGTGATCTGGTACCCGGACGGCACCGACGGCTGGTCGGACGCCGGCTTGCCGTTGAAACGGAAGCGGCCCGAGCCGCGCCCGCAAGAATGAGCAGCGCGCACTATTTTCTTCAAGCAGCGAGGAGCATGAATAATGAACCGACTGATACTGCCGGCGGCATTGCTGTTGTTATTGCCAAGCATGGCCTCCGCGCTGCCGCCGGGTAACCCGGCGAAGGGCAAGCAGATCTTCAACACCTGCCACATCTGTCACAACCTCGGCCCCAATGCCACGATCAAGATCGGACCGCCCCTCAACGGCGTCGTCGGCCGGCCCTGGGCGTCGTGGCCCGGGTTCGCCTATTCCGCCGGCCTGCAGAAGGGCAAGAAGGCCGGCAACGTGTGGACCGTGGCGCGCCTCGATAAGTGGCTGACCAATCCGCGCGCCGACGTGCCCGGCACCAAGATGATCTTCCCCGGCCTGCAAACGGCGCAGCAGCGGGCCGACGTCATCGCTTATCTCAAGCAATTCGACATCAAGGGGAACAAGAAATAGTGGCGTTGCCGCGCACGCGTCGCCGGAGGTGCGATGCGAACAATGGGGTGGCAGAAACGTGGAGGCTACTCGACCGTCGGCGCCGAACGCCCGGCGACCGCACGGTCGACAGGCAGCGCTGCCGCTCGCTTCTTCCGCAGGCACAGCACTTTGACGTGCTCGTCCGCGGCCAGCGACCGGCCGATACCGGTGCCGGCGATATACGCTTGACTGTGCATGTAGCAGGTTATCGGGTTGTTGAATGTCTCCGGCATCCACATAACGCCGACGGCGTTGTAGCGGTTGCAGTCGCCGAGATTGGGTATCGTCGCCAGGGAGCAGACCAGGATCATTGCAGTCAGCATCTAAAGCTCCATGGACGCGGGCAAATGGACGCGCCCGAAGTTGCGCGTCCGACGGACCAGACGCGTGTGCGGTTTCTTGTCGGTCAAGGGACAGGCATATTGAACGCCAACCGGGCGCCACCGTCGCGGACGGGCGTGACCTACGCCCTCGCGGCAAGCTGCATGGGCCGGGACTGTTACGGGGCGAGTGCTTATCCGGCAGTCCCGAAAGACTTAAGCACGCCCGGGTCGCGATCCATCCTGGTAGTAGGTCTGCACCTTTTCCATCAGCCAGCCCCAGGCCTCCTGCTCCCGGTCCCCGGCCGTCTTATCGATGGCGCTCGCCAGGTAAGCGATCTCCCGCTCAATCCGTTCGCGCGGCAGCATATGCAGACGGCTGACCAGAATAGCGGCTTCGAGCACCGCCCACTGCGCCCGATTGAAGCCGGCGGCGGGGGCGTGCGTCACGATGCGCAAAACCCGGCAGCGGAACCGCGGCCGCTGCGGGTCGTCCTCAACCGCCTCGACCGCGAGTTCCATGTGGGAGAGCGCCGCGGCGAGGCGCGGCACCGGCACCGCCTCCCCCGGCACCGTCGGCCAGTCGCGACGGCCAGTCAGGCAGCCGGCAAAAACGCGGACGTCGTCGAGGTGGCTGGCGGTCGCAAACGGCACGATCTGCAGATTTTCGAGGGTCGCCGACGGCCGGAACGGCGCGATGATCCAGTCCGCCCCCTCGGCGATCAGCCCGAGCGGCGCGATATGCGCGCGGCCGGAGGCATCGGCCGTGGTCACGATGGTCTCGCGGATCATCGGCATGGCTGGCCCCCCACCGCCGGCCGCCCTGGGCCACTCATTATATATGTGGCGGTCTCGCCCCCTCGGCGCCCGGCCCCCAGCACACTCATCATTATTATAGGGCTCCTCACGAGCCCCCTCCGCCCGGCGGCCTTCGGCCCCCACTCATTATTATTGGGGCGCGCCACCGCATTATTGGGGCGTGCCACCGCCGCTCCGCCCCGCAGCGCCTCACTCATTATCATATGGCTCCGTTGGCCCCGCCTTCCCGCCTCGCATGGTGTGCCCCGCCTCCCGCAACCGCCGGAGGTCCTCCGCGGGCCGGTCGGCGCCGACGCCCCAGTCGAGCGGCTCGTCCTGGGCGTAACGCTTGCCCAGCCGCCAAGCGATCTCCGCCTTCTGCAGCTCGGCGCCCAGATAAAAAGCATGACCCACATCGCGGGTCAGCCCAAGCTTCGGGAACAGCGACAGCGCGTCGGTGCCGACATGGTGCACGCCGCGCGCATAGACGTGGACGCCGTCCTCGGCGACCTCGATGCGGAAATTGCCGTCCCGCACCTCCGCGGCCAGCGACTCAATTTCCGCCGGATCATTGGGAAACGGCTTGCGGTCGTGCAACTGCAGCAGCGCGCCGCCGTAGCCCTGAGGCAGGCTGTCGTCGGCGCGCGCCGCGAACATCATGCGGCGCGCCGCGTCGTGCTCCTGGAAGGTGCGCCGGGTATGCGGGCTCACCTGCACGACCAGCACGTTGCGGATCGAAAGCTCCGAGCAAATGCCGAGCAGGGTTGCGGTCACGCCGCCGCTGTCGGCGTCGGTCAGCTCCGTCAGATTTCCGGTACCCATCAGGATGTCCGCCTGCGGCAGCCGCGCGCGCAACTCGGCATAGCGCGACAGCGATGGCATGAACCCGAAATGGATCGGATCGAGGATGGGATCGAGCAACGCCTTGATGCCGGCCTTGTCGGCCGCTTCCGCCGCGCGCAGCAGCGAAGCGAGATCGCCGTGTTCCGCCGGCACCAGCACCGGCGTAGCGCCGGTTTCGCGCGCGAGATCGAGCGTGTGCTCGGTGAGGCTCAGCAGAAAGGTGGCGCCGGCGCGCGCGCCAGTGCGCAGTTCGTCACTTTGCGCGGAATCGACGCTGACCGTAAGCCCCTCGGCCACGAGCGCCCGCACCGCGTCCGCCAGATGCGGAAACGGCGTGTCGGGCAGGCAGCCGAGGTCGATGACGTCGGCGCCGACCTCACGCATCGCATGCGCGCGTTCCACGATCGGATCGACCGACAGTGCCGACGCGTCGACGATCTCGGCAAAGATGCGCATGTCGTGCCGCGACAGATCGAGATCGCGCCCGCCCTTGCCGAAGTAAGCCGGCAAATCGCCGATCTCGTCGGGGCCCCGCTCGAAACGCACGCCGAAGGCGGCGCTGAGCCGGTCGAGATCGGCGCGGCAGCGCCCGGGCACCACCACGCGGCTCGCTTCGATCGGCCGTGGCAGCCGGCGTTCAATGATCGCCTCGGTCATCAAGGCCGCGACCTTCACGCCCATATTGATCACCGACCATTCAAATTCGGCGTCCGTCATGCCGGCCATCATCTTCTCCAGCCGCGGCTGCGCCAGATGACCGGTGAGCAAGGCGATACGCTCATTCATGACACGTCGCGCCGGCGGCGTGCCACCTGGTCACCGAGCTCGGCCAGGCTTTCGACCACCGCTACGTCGGAGAACTCCTTCAGCCGCGCGGTATTGTCGAGATCGATCTTGCGCGGATACACCTTCACCATGCCCTTTGGCGCTTCGGTCTCGAGCTCGGGCGCGGTATCACAGGCGAACACGATCGACGGCACGCGGCACTTGCCGGCCTGCGCGAACACGTTGGTCGCCAGCGTGTCGGAAATGCCGAACACGCATTTGGCCACGGTGTTGGACGTGGCCGGCGCGAGGACCAGCGTATGATAGGTCCCGTAATAAAACGCGCCGACCGGCGCGGCGCTCGCGGTAGTGTCGCGGAACACCCGCACCGAGCGCGGCAGGTTGAAGTCCTGCTTGTACATGCGCAGCACCTCGGCCGCCGCCTTGCTGACGAACAGATCCACGTTGTCGAGCTCGCGCACCAGCGCCAGGCACTCCTTGAAGAAATGCCCCGAGCCCGTCAGCGCCCAGCCCCAGCGCGGCGTCGTCACCTTGGCCATCACAACGTCTCCAGCCACGCGGCGCGCGCCTGCGCCGGCACAATGGGCGCGCCGATCGCCCGCCCCTGCCCGACCGCCATGGCCACCGCCGACGCATCGTCCGCCGTCACGACAAAGGCGGGCACGCCGCCACCCGCAAGGTATCGCGGAAACGTCGCATCGACGACACCCTGCGCCACCAGATCAGCCGCGGATACCGGCGCGCTGGAAAACGCGCCGTGCTTCACCAGCAGCAGCCGCGCGGCGCCGATACGTCCGGCGAGCCACGCCGCCAGGCTGTCGGAGGTGACGTCCCAACTCGCCGGAACATCGACCGCCGCCAGCACCATTGCCGCGGGCGACCAGACCGGTACCGCGCCCGCGCGCAGCGCCTGCCGCATAGAGTCCAAGGAATCGGCGACGACAAAGCCCGGGCTCAGAGACGCCACCGCCCGGCCGTATTGCTCCATCGTCAGGAGCGCCAGTTCATGAGCCGTTTCGTCGCCAAACCCCATGGCCGGCTGCGCGGCCCGCACCGCATCGGCGAAAGGGCCGCCTCCGGGTACAACGACCGCGCGCCCGCCGCATGCCGCCAAGGCCTCGACCCAGGCCGCCAGCCGCGCGCTGCCGGCCAGGCTGCCGCCGAGCTTCACGATGGTGATGTCGTTGCCGCCCATCTAGCTGCCGGACCGGGGTCCGCTGTCGCCGGCCGCGCTCGGAAAGAGATGATAGACCTTGGCCTTTTCGACCCCGCGCCGGCGCTCGATCTCCACGCCCACTTGGCCGGGCCCGACGTCGAGCTTTTCGACCTTCACGACCACCCGCTGCACCCGCGGGTGATCGAGCACGAACTCCGCGATCCGCTCGGCCAGCGTTTCGACCAGCGCGACGTGGCCCTCGGACGTCATCAGCCGAATGCCGTCGGTGATGACGTCGTAGGACAGCACGTCCCGCATGTCCTGCGCCGGCCGCGACACGCGCGCGATTTCTGCATCGACGTTGAAACGCACGTTCTGTGTCCGCTCGCGCTCGTAACCGTAGGCGCCAACCTGCAACGGCAGGACCAGATCGTGCACGAAGACGCGGTCGACGTTACCGCTTTCGCGGTCGGAGTCGATCGAGTAGCCGCGCGCGGCGAGGATGTGGACGTCCGAGTGCCGCGGCAGCGACGCAAGCTCGACGACGGCGCCGTGCGGATCGCGCGGAATGAGCCCGCGAATGAGCTCGACGGCTTGGCCGTCGAGTCCGGCCGTGCGGTCATGGGCCGCGCACAGGGCGCCGCGGAACCCCAGATAATCCGGCTCGAGCAGCAACAGGCGCGGCACGTCGGGCGCTTCCAGCGAACCGGCAAGCCCGCACACAAGATCGCGGCTGCGGCACGCGCTCACGAATGCACCCAGCTGGTCCGGCGCCGCATAGTCGAGCAATCGTCCCTCGCCTTTGTGGGCGGTATCCAACATGGCGCCGGCGAAGCCACATTCGGCCATCAGCGGCAGCAAAGCGATATCCGGCTCGGCATCGGCAAACAAGACGCCGATCAGCTTGGTCCTTCCTGCGAGCGGGCCGAGCGCACGAATGCACGCGGCCCGCTTGTCACTAGGAAACAGACCGACTTTCACATAATCGACGCCGGTCTCGGCCATCGCGACCGCCGCATTGGCCAACGTCTCCGGCTCCATCGGCAAGTCGCCGGTCACCGCGCTGGTCGGCCGCTTTCCACCAACCGCTGCCACGATGTGTCGCACGGTCCCGATATCGAGCGCGCCGAGCGCGCCGCGGGCCGGATCCTTCATGTCGACGATGTCGGCACCATGGGCAAGGACAAGTTCCGCCTCGCCTGCGTCAACCACGCTCGCCAGCAGCTGGGTCATCAATGGGCTCCGTCGAACGCCCGCGGCGATGCGAACGCTCTCATAGTAAAAACCAATACCCCTCCGATCCGTTGCGGCAACCATATCGACGGCCGCAAGCGGGCGAGAAGCCAGTGCCCGCTCCGAGCTTATGCAAAATCGCTCTTGATTCAAACAGGGATTAGCGGTCTCATTACGCGCAATTTCTGTGGGGGCAACGTAGATTGGAAGTGCGCCTTGGTAAGAACCCCCACAATCGCCTTCGCCATCCTCATCGGCCTCACCGTTTCGGCGGTGGCCGCCCAGACGCTTAACGTCAAAATCGGATATATCCGCCGGCCCAAGCATCAGGAGACGATTTCGCTCGTCCAAATGCCGCCGCCTAACGACGGGCTCGCCGGTGCCCAAATGGCGACCGACGACAACAACACCACCGGCCGGTTCCTCAATCACCACTACACGCTGACGGACGTGCATCTGAAGAAGATTTCCGACGCCGTCGCTGCGGTGCAGCAACTGGCCGGCGAGCACATTTCGCTGGTCATCACCGATCTTCCCGCCGACGTACTGCTGAAAGCCGCCGATGCCGGCAAGACGCACGGCATGCTGTTCTTCAACGCCGCCGCCACCGACGACCGGCTGCGCCAGCAGGACTGCCGCGCCAACATCATCCACGCCGCCCCCTCCCGCGCCATGCTGGCCGACGGGCTGGCGCAATACCTGGCCTGGAAAAGGTGGACGCGCTGGCTGCTCGTCGTCGGCTCCCACAAGCGCGACCAGCTCTACGCCGCCGCGCTCAAGCGGGCCGCCAAGCGTTTCGGCGCCAAGATCGTGCAACAGAGGGTGTTCAAGGACACCGGCGGCGCGCGGCGCAGCGACAGCGGCGTTGTGCAGATTCAACAGCAAATACCCGTCTTCACCCAAGAGGCGCCGGACTACGACGTGCTGGTCGCGGCCGACGAGAGCCAGGTTTTCGCCAACTACCTGCCCTACCGCACCTGGGACGCCCGCCCGGTGGCCGGCTCCGCCGGGCTGGTGCCGACGAGCTGGGAAGACCATCCTCCACTTCCTGAAAGGTCCGAAGCTCGCCCTCGGCGCCTATAAGGGGCAGAAACTGACGCTGCGCGACTGGGACTTGCAGCTGCGCCAGCCGATCCTGCTCACCGACGGCCGCACCATCGTCTCGGTGTCGCCGCAGGCCGGCTTCCTGCATCAGCATTCGCAACTCGATACCCTCGGCTTCGATAAACCCGAAACAAAATGCAAACTGAAATGAAATGGGATTTCCGGATGATCTCTTTCAAGCCACCGTCTCGTCTCCCCGCACCGGCGCTGCCGCTGCTGGGCGCCACCGCTCTCGTCATTGCGCTGACCGGGCCCGCCAACGCCTACAAGGCCTACGTGTCGAACGAACGCGGCAACACCATCAGCGTGATCGACACCAACAAGATGGCGGTGATCAAGACCATCAAGGTCGGCCAGCGCCCGCGCGGCATCGAGCTGACGCCGGACGACAAATATTGTCTGGTCGCCGTCGGCGACGACGACACCATCCAGATGGTCGACACCAAGACCGATGAGGTGGTCGCCAACCTGCCGTCGGGTCCCGATCCGGAACTGTTCACCCTCAACAAGGACGGCAGCCGGCTCTACGTCGCCAACGAGAACGACAACACGGTCACCGTGGTCAACATGAAGACCCGCAAGCCGGTGAGCGAGGTCCAGGTCGGCGTCGAGCCCGAGGGCATGACCATCAGCCCGGATGGCAAGATCCTGATCAATACGTCCGAAACGACCAACATGGCGCATTTCATCTCCACCAAGACCCGCAAGGTGGTGGCGAGCGTGCTGGTCGATTCGCGCCCGCGTTTCGCGGCATTCACGCATGACGGCAAGGAACTGTGGGTCTCTTCCGAGGTCGGCGGCACGGTGAGCGTCATCGATCCCGCCGCCCACAAGGTGATCGGCAAAGTCCATTTCAAGATTCCCGGGCTGCGCGCCGAGGCGATCCAGCCGGTCGGCGTCAACATCACCCGCGACGACAAGACCGTCTTCGTCGCGCTCGGGCCGGCCAACCGGGTGGCGGTGATCGAGCGCAAGACCCGCAAGGTCGAGAAATATCTACTGGTTGGCCAGCGCGTCTGGCACATGGCCTTTACGCCCGACCAGAAATACCTGCTGACGACCAATGGCATCTCCAACGACGTTTCGGTGATTGACGTCGCCGACCTCAAGGTGATCAAGTCGATCCAGGTCGGCGAGTTGCCTTGGGGCGTGACCATCACCAAGCATTAGGCGGGAACTTGGCGCCGACCATGATGCACGGGATGACACAAGCCGGCGCGGCGGCGCTTTCGGTCGCGAACGTCAGCCATGCCTATGGCGCCCGTCGTGCGCTCGACAATGTCAGCCTGACGGTGAACCCGGCGCGCTTCGCGGTCCTGCTCGGCCTCAACGGCGCGGGCAAGAGCACGCTGTTCTCGCTCATCACCCGGCTCTACGCCACCCAGCACGGCCACATCCGCATTTTCGAGAACGACGTCGCGCGCACGCCCGGCGAAGCGCTGCGCATCCTCGGCGTGGTGTTCCAGTCGCGCACGCTGGATCTCGACCTCTCGATCGTGCAGAACCTGATGTACCACGCCGCCCTGCACGGCATCGGCAAGCGTGAGGCGCGCGCCCGCGCCGACGACGTGCTGGCGCGCATCGCCCTCAGCGACCGCGCCCGCGACAAGGTGCGCAACCTGTCCGGCGGGCAGATGCGGCGGGTCGAGATCGCGCGCGCGCTGTTGCACCGCCCCCGCCTGCTGGTGCTGGACGAGCCCACCGTCGGCCTCGACATCAAGTCGCGCGCCGATATTCTCGGCCACGTCCGCCAGCTCATAGTTGACGAGGGCATCGGCGTCTTGTGGGCGACGCATCTCATCGACGAGGTGGCCGAGCACGATCAGGTCATCGTGCTGCATCAAGGCCGCGTGCTGGCCGACGGGCCGGTGGCGCAGATCATCGCCGATGCCGGGGCCACAGACGTACGCGACGCCTTCACCCGGCTGACCGGCAACCCTGAAGCCGGATGCGAGGCCGCATGACCGCGGTCGCGGCGAACAACAACGTCCCCGCTGTTCGTGGCTTCACGCTCCGGCAATACGTCATTTGCCTGAAGGGCATCGTCTGGCGCGAGGGCCTGCGCTTCCTGCATCAGCGCGAACGTTTCATCTCGGCCCTGGTGCGGCCGCTTGTCTGGCTGTTCATCTTCGCCGCCGGCTTCCGCCAGGTGCTCGGCGTTTCGATCATTCCACCCTACCAGACTTATATCCTCTATCCCGTCTACATCACGCCCGGGCTGATCACCATGATCCAGCTCTTCAATGGCATGCAGTCGTCGCTCTCCATGGTCTACGACCGCGAGATGGGCAACATGCGGACGCTACTAGTGAGTCCCCTGCCGCGCTGGTATCTGCTGTGCTCCAAGTTGATCGCTGGCACCGCCGTGTCGCTCTTGCAGGTCTATGCCTTCCTGGCGATCGCCTGGTTCTGGGACATCGAACCACCGCCGACTGGCTATCTCGCGGTGTTGCCGGCGCTTGTTCTCTCCGGGCTGATGCTGGGCGCGCTCGGGATGTTGATCTCGTCGGTGATTAAGCAGCTCGAGAATTTCGCCGGGGTGATGAATTTCGTCATTTTTCCAATGTTTTTTGCCTCCTCGGCGCTTTACCCGCTGTGGCGGGTGCGCGAGGGCAGCCCGTTTCTCTATTACGTCTGCCAGCTCAATCCCTTTACCCACGCGGTCGAGCTCATTCGTTTTGCGCTTTACATGGAGATCAACTGGACTTCGCTAGCGGTGGTGGTCGGCTGTACCGTGTTGTTCATGGTCGCCGCCATCGTCGCCTATGATCCGTCGCGTGGCTTCCTCGCCCGCCGCGACGCGCCGGGAGGAGCAACATGAAAAACATGAGAAATACCATCGCACTTGGATTGGCGCTGGCACTCGCCGCGCCGATCGCGGTGCGCGCGGCCGACGCGCGCTATCCCGACTGGCCGTGCAATCAGGTCAAGGTTCCGACGCTGTCGCCGGCCGCGTTCTGGACCGGGCCATCGATCGACAAGATCGGCACCGCCTGGCAGGAGGACCCGAAGATCGACGCTCTCGCCCAGCGTATCGCCGCGCGGCGCACGCCGCTGGACGAAGCCGAAAAGCAGGTCAAGGACTTCATCGCCGGAACCTCGGCCGAGAAGAAGCATAAGGCGACCCTACTCTTTGCCGGTGTGTTCTCGATTCTCGACGGCCAGCGCAGCCAGGTCATGGCCGGCATCGAGCGGTTCTCCCATCGTCAACAGGGCCTGCGCGACCAGTTGCGCGCCGACCTGACCAAGCTTCGCGCCAATCAGGACAAGCCCAATCCCGATCCCAAGGAGATCGACAAGCTCGGCCAGCAGGTCGCGTGGGACACCAAGGTGTTCGATGACCGGCGGCAAACCATCCGCTACGTCTGCGACGTGCCGGCGACCATCGAACATCGGCTGTTCTCGCTGGCGCGGACGATTCAGCAGGACCTGGATTGAGCGACGGCCGATGCGAGCGAATAAGTAAGAAGGAGTTCATCCCCATGCGGCACCAGCCTATCATCGTCGCCCTTGCCCTTGTCGGCACCCTCGCGACGGCGCCGACCCACGCCGCCTCACAGGTGCCGGAATCCGTGCGCGCCATGCCGGGCACCAAGCTTTGCACCTATGCCGTCCCGCCGGGCAAGGACTACGCGGCGGCCGTTTATTCAATGCAGATCGCAGCCTGCACCAACGCGATCGAAGCGGTCGAGAAGCAAGGCAAGAAAGCCGGGCCGCTCTACACGAGCCGCGGCGCGGTCTACGCGCGGCAGAACGATTGCCGGCACGCCATCGCCGATTTCTCCAAAGCCATCGCGCAGGACAGCGGCGCGCTCTACGCTTATCTCGGCCGCGGGCTGTGCTACCGGAAAGCTGGCAAAATCGACAAGGCGCTGGTCGATTTCGACTCCGCCATCGCTGCAGCGCAAGGGCGCAAGGCCGCCGGCGTCAAGGACTACATCAAGCCCGATGCTCTGTTCACGTTGTTCATCGAGCGCGGCAATATTCTGCTTAAGTTGGGCCAGGCACTGGAGGCGCAGCGCAGCTTCAAGGCGGCGCTCTTTCTCCGCCCCAAGGACAAGACGGTGAAAGCCTCATTGGCAAAGGCGACGGCGCAAGTGAAGGCATCGCAGATCAACAAGAAGCTCTACCATGCCTGCAGCAATCCCAAGCCCGACAAGGCGATCGCCAGTTGCACCCAGATCATCAATAGCCCGAACGTCCCCGCCAACATGAAAGCCGCCGCCTATCAGAAACGCGGCATCGCCTACGACCGGCAGGGTAAGCGGCAGAAGGCGCTGGCCGATTTCACCACGGTCCTCGCGAGCAAGCCCGGCAACGGCCCGACGCTTCTCATGCGCGGCGTGACCTACGCCCAGATCGACCAGCTCGACGAGGCGATTGCCGATTTCTCGGCCGCGATCGACTACGATCACGATTACGCCAAGGCCTACACCTTGCGCGGCCGGGCCTATGAGCAAAAAGGCGCGCTGCAGAAGGCGGCCGCCGACTACACCAAGGCCATCGCGCTGGCGCCGCAGAGCGTCGACGCGCGCGAGCGCTTGAAGGGTCTCAAGTCGAAGCTGCACGCGGGCGCGCCCACCGGAACCGCCGGCAACAAGCCCGATTGACCGGCCCTCACGCGAGCGGACCGCTCACGTGCGCGGCGGCGTCCGCGCCGCCCGAACGAGGCCGCGCGGCAAGGCACTGTAACGCCTGTCTTTTCATCCGGCCGAACGACCGCATGCCGGCACAACACATTGATATATAATGGCTTTATAAGACGTAATAGCTGGAACATATTTTTCGTTTTAAAACAGTCGATACAATTGCCTATGCTGGCACGATGGATCAGCCCTCGTCCAACGCGCGACTGAGATTCGGCTTCGACCAGCTGCCCCCACAACTGCGCGAAGCGGCGCGCTGGGTGATTGATCATCCCGACGACGTCGCCTTACTCTCGACGCACGAACAGGCGCGGCGCGCCGGCGTCACGGTGGCGACGATGACGCGGCTGGCGCAGCGTCTCGGCATGCCGGGCTACGAAGACGTCCGCAAGCTCTTCGCCGACGCGGTTCGTCACCGGCCGGACAGCTACAGCGGCCACGCCGAGCAGATGTTGGCGCGGCGCGACCGCGAGGGCGATCCCGCCCTGGTGCAGGACATCTTCGCCTCGCTCGCGCATCATCTGCAGGATCTTTCCTCGCCGGAGATAGTTGCGCGGTTCTCTGCCG
>JARRQH010000145.1:0-7520 GCA_037381985.1 Pseudolabrys sp. | reverse complement strand
ATCGCTGCCTTGGAGACCGGGTAGAGCCAACGACCGGTCTGGGCGACGCGCGCTGAGATCGAGCCAAAATTGACGATCGCGCCCTTGTTACGGGCCAGTTCCTCGCGGGCGGCCTGCATAAGCATGACCGAACCGACGACATTGACGTTCAGGCTTTCCAACCATTCCGCCCGCGTCGACTCCACGCCGTTGTCCAGATAGGAGCACGCGACGTTGACGAGGAAATTCACCCGCCCGAACTCGACCTTCGTGGCTTCCACCAGTGCCGCAATCTGATCGTCTTCGCGCAGGTCCGTCGCCTTGAAGGTCACGCCATCGCCGGCAAGCGCCGCTCCGGCCTCCTCGTTGATGTCGGCGACCATGACCTTCGTTCCCGCCGCCTGAAATGCCGCGACGATCGCCGCGCCGATCTTGGTAGCCCCGCCCGACACGATGGCCACTTTTCCGTCAAGCCCTCGCATTTTGCCTCCTTGAACGCTTTATGCTTGAAGGAAGCGTGTGCGAGAATGGCGCCAACGGTCTATCCGCGAAAATCGCTGACTATCCGAAAAACGAAAAATCGGACATGGCGAATATTCGAAAGGCTGCTAAACTTCCGCGATGCAGTTTCGTCGTGATCGCTTCGATGAAAGAGTTCCGCCGGTAGGATACCCCCTCGTCGGACACCCACTTTTTGCCAGTTACGACCTCGACGAGGCCCGGGAAAAGGTCGCGCGCGTCTTCTGCCCGCATCGACTGGATGTCGTTGGCCGCGGCGATATGCATGCCCGCCATAATCGCGTGATCGGCGAGAACCTGTCGCTGAACTATTTGGAATACGGCGCCAAAACGCTGATCGCGCCAGGCGAATTGGAGTCCTTTTACCTGATCCAGATTCCGCTTGCTGGCAACGCGGCGATCTCCTGCGGTTCCGACCGCTACTATTCGGGCGCCGATGCGGCCGCCGTGCTGAACCCCCACTGCCAGGTCTCAATGATCTGGGAAGCGGGCACTCGGCAGGTGCTGGTTCAAATCGGACGCGCAGCGTTGACAGAGCGTCTGGAAAGGCTTCTCGACATCCACGCCAACCACCCGCTGACCTTTGAGGGATCGCTTGACCTGTCGCGCGGTCCTGGCCGTGCGCTTCGAAGCCTGGTCTTGCACCTCGTTTCGGATATTGACGCCGGAGACTCCGGCTTCGGTGCGCCGGGCCTGATGAACCGGCAGATCGAGCATACGCTGATGACCGGCCTGATTGAGGCGCACGCGAACAATTACTCGCATTTCCTCGGCCGCCGCCCCGGCGGCGCCGTGCCCCGGCATCTGCGGCTGGCGGAATCCTTCATTACCGCCAATCTGGACCTTCCGCTGACGATCGACGACATCGCCAATGCCGCAGGCACCACGCCTCGGACGCTGCAACTCGCCTTCCGGCAATTCCGTGGCACGACACCCCTCGCCTTCTGGCGCGATCGACGCCTGCTACGAGCGCATGAATCCCTGATTTCCGGTCAGCCGGGCGTTTCGGTCACGGATATTGCGACACGATGGGGTTTCACCCATCTTGGACGGTTCTCCGAACTCTACAAGAGCCGCTTCGGCCGCATCCCAAGCGAGACGTTACGCGCTGCGCTCGGCAACGAGTGGAGCGATTGAGCTTTCGGCGGATCATTACCTGACTCTTCGGAAGACGCCTTGAGTACCGTTGGAGATTGAGCCACCCCCATTGAAGTGGTCCGACTTAAAGTGTGTCATTTGGCATCGAGGAGGACCGATATGCCGAGGAAGAAATACAAGCCGGAGGAGATCGTCGCCAAGCTGAGGCAGGTTGATGTGCTGGCCTCGCAGGGAACTGCAATCAGGGAGCCGTGGTCGAACGGCCAAGTCGAGGGACATGTCAACAAGCTCAAGCTGGTTAAGCGCCAAATGTACGGCAGAGCCAAGATCGATCTACTCGAAGCCCGGCTGATCGGTGTGGTGTGAACGACGGAAAGTCATCAGAATTGCGTCAGACCTCAAAAAGGTCCCCCCATTCTTGGGGTTCCGCCTCGGCGGTAGACCGATCACAGAGCTATCGCGTAGACACTATCGGTCGCGGCCCGCCACCCTACGCCAGAGCGCGCTACGTTATCCCAACTTCGCCAGCCGTTCGATCAACCGCTCCTTCCGCGCATGACGGTTTCGTATCTCCTGCAGGCGGCGTAAGAAGTCCTCGGGCGCGCCTTTTCCCTTAGAGATCGCCCTCAGGTCTAGGAGCAGGCTGGTGGCCCTGTCATAACCGGTCGCGTTGCGGCGCTCGATCTCGGTCTCGATCTCCCGCCAGACGCTCTCGCCCCGCCGGGCAATGGCGTCGAGCCGGGCGCGGCGGGACCGTTCCGTCTCCTCCTCGCGCCGTTTCCGCTCGGCAGCCGCCTTTTCAGCCAGCGCGCGCCCGCGGGCCTGCCGGATCGCTTTGGCGCGCGCACGCAAGTCGCCGGCGGTACGCATGGCGACGGCCGGGGTATCCGTTGGCGGGGGCAAGCGATGGCGGACGAGCGCGCGCAACTCATTGCCGACATGCGCGTCGCCGTCAAACAGCCGCGTGAGAAAGGAGGTCTTTTCGGGGTAGGTCATCGCGGCGATGACTGACTTGACTGCTTTCGATGATGTCGGCTTTTCCGCCAGTGGGTCGGCACCGCGCTCGGCCGCCGCCGTGACGAGGTCGCGATCGATATCGAAGAATTCGGCGAAGGCTTCCAACGCTCCGGTCATCGGCCCGATGCCCGGCATGGGCTCCGGTTCGTCGGGCTCAAACACGTCCGCCTCGACCGCGCTCAGCCAGAGGAGATAGAACAAACGTAGGTCCCCCCTGAGCACGTCGGCGCGCAGCGGCGCGAGCGCCGCCAGCCAGCCCGAGCCATCATCCCAATCCTCGGCTTCCACCTCGTCAAAGGCGGTGTCCAGGATCAGGTTCTGCCCGGCGCGCCGCAACTCGGCGCCATCGACCTCGCCCAGGAAGGCGTCGAGCAGGTTGCGATCGACCAGATGCACCGGCCAACGGATCATCAGCCGGCGCGAGCCCCAATTGGCGAGATAGAGATGCAGGTCGAACCAGTTCTCCATCAGCCTGGCCGGATCGCCCTTGAAATCGCCCCATTCATACGAGTTCGTGAAGCTGGTGGCCGTGATCCGCGCCCGGGTGGACAAGGCCCGCAGGGCTTCCAGATCCGCTCCGCCGAGCGGGCGGTCGATGGCCTGGAATTCGTAGTACTGGTATTCGCTCATGGTCACGGTCGCCTTGGCGGCGAATCAGACGGGATGCAGAACACCATCCGTTTCGAGCAATCGAAGCGCCTCGACAAGCGTCACACCAGCATGGAGCCGCCACCAATTGCCGGTGTGCCGCATCCAGTAGATATCGAAGCGGTCCGGCCCCATGCGGTCGATCCGAGCGAAGGGCGCGTCGAACTCCTCGCCACGATTGTGTTCCATGCCCGACCGGTACCGCTGCATGAAGCGGTATCGCGCCGCCGCCCACGCGCCGTGGATGTCAATCACGTAGTTCCATTCGGTCGGCCTGATCTGCGGCAGGAAACGCGGCTTCAATACGTCGACGATAAAGGCCTCGCAGGCCGCGACGATCATTTGCTTTTCCGCGTCGTCCGGCAGCTTGGGGCGGGCCGCGCGGGTCGTTTGCGTCCACTGTTTCGCTCTGGCCATTTCCCTGATCGCTTTCGTCTTTCTCGGTGTTTGTCTCACGAGGCTGGGCGGCGCCGGAAGAGTCGAGTAGCTGCTGCGAGGCGCCGCGCTCGTCGGATCGCTCTGTCATAGGGCTAAAGCGACCTTGCCTGCCTCGATCAATGCCTCCCCTTGCTCGCCCGCAATCTGGCCCGCGCCGATGTAGGTGTCACCAAGCGCATCGCGAGCCGCCGATTATGCGCTGAAGCTCGATTAACTGCGGCCCAGAACGATGAGCCAAGGTGTATGCACAGGCGTCGAGCCAACAAGCTCCCCACTGTCAATCCTGTGCGGTCGGGCGCACCACGATGCTGCCGATTTCGACGTCGTCGGGTTGTTCGATTGCGAAGGCTATCGCCCGTGCGATCGCGTCCGGTGAAATAGCCAGTTCTTCCTTGCGCTCTTGCATCGCCGCTTTGATGGCCGGATCGGCAATGGCGGCCTCGACGAAACTTGTGTCTACGAAACCCGGCGATACTTCCGTTACGCGCAGGTTTGGCCCCGATTCCTGCCGCAACGCTTCGGTGACGGTTCGCAGCGCGTTCTTTGTGGCTGCGTAGACGCCCATTGTCGGCACGATCTTGATACCGGCCGTCGAGATAACGTTGATGACGTGCCCGTTGCCCTGGCGGCTGAATACAGGCAGCGCGGCGGCGATGCCATAAAGCGCGCCCTTCAGGTTTGCATCGATCATGGCGTCCCAGTCATCGACCTTCAGAGCGTCGAACCTTGAAATCGGCCCAATGCCGGCATTGTTGACGATGACGTCGAGCCGGCCGAAACGCTCGCAGGCAAGGCCCGCAAGAGCAATAAGGTCCGATCGTTTCGTAACATCGGTCGCTTGGTAGACCGCTTGGCCGCCGGCGGCCTTGATCTCCCCAGCCACCGCGGCGATCTCGGCTTCGTTTCGCGCCCCGAGCACTATTTGCGCTCCGCGCGCGGCCAGATGGATTGCGGTTGCCCGGCCGATGCCGCGTCCGGCCCCGGTGATGGCAACAATCTTGTTCTCTACAGTCACGATAAGGCTCCGTCTTCCGTGTGAGAAGCCAGACCTATGCACTCCATTCCGGATGATCTATGCTTGAATGACCATGTCTTTATCGCAATCCGCCGAAATTGCCTGCGATCCATACTCCGAGGTTCTTGCAGCGCTCGGCGCGCACAGCGTTCGCGCGACAGGGCTCGAAGCGGCGGGAGACTGGGCGCTCGCCTTCGACGGACGGGCGCGGTTGAAATTCGTCGCCATCACCCGCGGCCAATGCTGGCTTCTGCTCCCTGACCGTCCGCCAATAGCCCTCGCGGAAGGCGACGTCGTCCTTGTCAGCAACACGCGCTACACAGTGGCCAGCAATCCGGCGGTCGAGCCGATCGACGGTATGCCGCTCTACGCTTCGCCAGGACACAACTTGGTGCGCCTCGGCACGGGAGATGAGATCGCGATGATAGGTGGTGGCAGCGGCTTTGCGGATGGCGGCGCCTCGTTCGTTCTGGATGCGCTCCCCACATTCCTGCTCGTCGACCGGACCTCACCCACCGCACAGGCTGTCGAAAGGACGCTGAAATCTCTAAGAGCCGAGGTCGATCACGCGGAACTAGGCGGTTCGCTCGTCGCCGAGCGCTTGGCGGAAGTTCTCGTCGTCGCGGCGGTCCGCGCTTTTGTGGCCGCCAATCCGTCAACAGGTGTGGGCTGGATCACCGCGCTGGCAGATCCGCAGATCGGCAAGGCGCTCAGACTGTTGCACAGTGATATCGCGCGCCGCTGGACGGCGCCGATGCTGGCATCGGAGGTCGGCATGTCACGCTCGGCCTTCACGCAACGCTTTGCGGCGCGCGTTGGCCGCCCACCGCTTGACTATCTGATCAACTGGCGGATGGTTCTGGCGCGGAGAAAGCTTAGCGCGGGCCAGACCGTTGCAGCGGTTGCCGCCGCGGTCGGCTACAGCTCGCAAAGCGCCTTTTCTCATGCTTTCAAGCGAACATTCGGCCATACGCCACGGTTTGGCGGCTGACCCCCCTTCCACCCAACTTCACTATTCGCTTGCCGCTCTAATTAGGAGGGGTATGGCGTAAACGTAGTTCTCAGTTTCATCGGCTTCGGCCCGCCATTTCAGTCCGCCTCTGGGCACGCCAATCGCCGCCGATAGCCGCCCTCACGGTCCCGGATACGGTCGCGGGCGATCTGCGAGAATTGTCGTATCATCGCCGGGCTGAGGGCGCTGTGACCGGGCTGTCGAGCAGCGCCTGTGCCGCCCGGTCAGCGTCGGCCCGCGCCTGATCGCGGATGACCTTGAGGCCGGCGATGCGTTCGGTCAGCGCCGGGTCGTCCAGATCGGCGACCCCGCCTCGATGGCGTCATAGAGACGCTTGAGGCGTAATTCCAATTCGGCGGCCCGCCGTTGCAATTCGGCAATATGCTGGCGGCGGCGCTCGACCTGATCCGAGCGGCGGCCGACGACACTGCCAAGCAACTTCTCCAGCCGGTCGGGATCGAGCAGGCGTTCCTCGATGTGACCGACAACCATGGTGTCGAGCTTGTCCATGGGGATAGCCCGGCCCTTGCAGCCGGTTTCGCCCTGACGTGCCCGGATCAAGCAGGCATAGTAGCGATAGCGGCCGCTCTTTCCGGTGCGGATGGTCATCGCGCCCCCGCAATTGCCACAATAGCAGATGCCGGTCAGAAGCCTGGGACCGATCACGACGCGCGCGGGCGGTTGGGTCTTGGGGTTGCAGGCCGCAAGAGCTTCTGCACCGCGTCGAACGTCTCGCGCTCCACGAGCGCCGGCACCTGAACGGTGATGACCTCGTCTTCTGGCTTCACCTCTCCCTTGTTGGAGCGGTGATTGAACCGATGCTCGCCGATGTAGGTGCGCCGGGTCAGGACACGGTGAACCTGCCCGATGTCCCAACGCCCGCCGTCGCGCGTGAAGATGCCCTTGCCGTTCAAATATTTGACAATGGCCTTGACGCCCATCTGGCCGGACGAGCCTTCCCCCTCCAGCGCAAGGCGGTAGATGAGCCGGATGGTGTCGGCGTGCAGCGGGTCGATTTCCAGCTTCTTCTTGACCTTCGCGCCGCGCTGCTCGGCCGCGACGACGCGATATTGCATGCTTCTGCCACCAGGACAGCGCAAATGCTGGTTTTGAACTCTCCGGCGCGCGCCTCCGCCTCGCTCGCGTGGGCGAATGCACCAGCAAATCCCGTTCTTGCGTCGATTTCCAGCAACAATTCTGGCAAATCGACTTGCGGAAGACGGTCTGACACGGCCTGCCGTAAAGCAACGAGGCTGGGCGGCTCCTCCAGCCGATCAATGTAATCCCAACCCGCGCGGTCGCGGAGGGATTTGTTGCATATCAGGCCCTTGTCCTTTCGTCATTCGGAGAACCTTCTTCCAATTTCGCGTATAAGTTGCTGTGCTTGAGCTTGGCCATATCGTTGTCCGGTGGTGCGCGATGTACGGTGGAGAAGTGCCGCCCCCAGCAGGTCCGCTCACCACGTGTCCGCCACCTGTATGGGCTTAGCGTCGTGTATGCTCGGAGCCATCGGTTCAGCGCCCAAATCCTAACAGGGAGGTTCCAAAGGGACTTATCGCATGCCCAGAATGCTACGATACGAGGCGCGCGGCGCCAATCAGCGCGGCGAAGCCTACTGGCGCGTATATCAGAAAGACCGTTAAAGGCTCATCGGCAACAGCTTTGAGGGCACAGCCACACTCCCAAACTCGATTGACATTATTCCAATCCATTTATTATACACCGTATAAAATAATACGAGGATAAACATGCCCACCGGACACATCATGATGGCGATGACACTCGATGGCTTCG